>NZ_JBIUVK010000055.1:0-41725 GCF_044742865.1 Pseudomonas sp. NPDC087814
CACAACCAGTCCCTCGTCGTGTTCGGAGACCTCCTCGCAAGGTCCCGCAGCGTCGCGCGGTGCTGGACCCACCGCTCGCTGGCGTCCACCGGTCGCGACATCAAGTTCGACATGGGCCGCGTCGAAGGCTATCGCAACTTCTGCAACAAGATCTGGAATGCCGCGCGCTACGTACTGGATAAAGGCGAAGACTGCGGCCAGAACGGCGAGGCCATCGAGCTGTCCCTGGCAGACCGCTGGATCATCTCCCAGCTGCAGCGCACCGAAGCCGAAGTGACCCGTCAACTCGACCAGTTCCGCTTCGACCTGGCGGCGCAGGCCCTGTACGAGTTCATCTGGAACCAGTATTGCGACTGGTACCTGGAACTGTCCAAGCCCGTGCTGTGGGACGAGAACTCGCCGATCGAACGTCAGCGCGGCACCCGTCACACCCTGGTACGCGTGCTGGAAGTGGCGTTGCGCCTGGCGCATCCGTTCATGCCGTTCATCACCGAAGAAATCTGGCAGCGCATCGCGCCGCTGGCGGGCAAAGACGGCAAGACCATCATGCTGCAACCTTGGCCGGTGGCCAACGAAGCCCGCATTGACGAGGCGGCCGAAAGCGATATCGAGTGGCTCAAGACCCTGATGATGGGTACGCGCAACATCCGCGCCGAGATGAATATCGGTCCGGGCAAGCCACTGGCCGTGTTCGTGAAGAACGCCAGCAGCGAAGACCTGCGTCGCCTCACCGAGAACGACGCGCTGCTCAAGAAGCTGGCGAAGCTGGAGTCGATCACCGTATTGGCCGCTGGCGAAGAAGCACCGCTGTCCGCCACCGCACTGGTGGGCGAGATGGAAGTGCTGGTGCCGATGGCCGGCCTGATCGACAAGGGTGCCGAACTGGCGCGCCTGGACAAGGAAATCCTGCGCCTGCAAGGCGAAGTGCAGCGGGTGGGCGGCAAGCTGTCCAACGCGGCGTTCGTCGACAAGGCTCCGGCTGAAGTGATCGAGAAAGAACGCGCCAAACTGGCTGAAGCTGAACAGGCTTTGGGCAAGCTGGCGGAGCAACACGCACGGATTTCCAGCCTGTAAGAGGCTGCCCGTGCGGAAAAAGAGACCTTCGGGTCTCTTTTTTTTGCTTGGAAAAACACCGCTATTTCTCTTTGGAAACCCGACCAATGTGGGAGCTGGCTTGCCTGCGATGACATCGCCTCGGTCTGGCAGATACACCGAGTCACCTGCGTCGCAGGCAAGCCAGCTCCCACATTTGACCGAGTTCGACCAAGGAATGTGTGACAATACCCGCCACTTTTGAAACAAACGCAGAATCGACGCAGCCCATGACCGCCCCCAGCACACCCAAAGCACCGCGCAAGAAGCCAAAATCCAGTACGCCGGCCAAGCCCGTCGTTCCGCGCAAAGAGGCCACCTTGCACCCGCGTAACCGCCACCAGGGCCGTTACGACTTCCAGGCGCTGATCAAGACCACGCCCGAACTGGCGCAATTCGTGATCATCAACCCGTACGGCAAGGAAAGCATCGACTTTGCCAGCCCAGACGCGGTGCGGGTGTTCAACCGGGCGTTGCTCAAGGCGTTCTACGGCATCAATCACTGGGACATCCCGGCTGACTACCTGTGCCCACCGGTACCGGGGCGTGCCGACTACGTGCACTTCCTCGCCGACCTGCTGGCCAGCGTCAACGAAGGCGTGATCCCCCGTGGCGCGCCGGTGAAGGTGCTGGACATCGGCATGGGCGCCAACTGCGTCTATCCGTTGATTGGCTACAGCGAGTACCGCTGGAATTTCCTCGGCTCGGAAGTCGACCCGACGGCCGTGGCCGCCGCCAAGGCGATCGTGCAGTCCAACGGGCTGAACAAGGCCATCCAGCTGCGCCAGCAAACCAACCCCAAGCAGATCCTGCTGGGCTTGCTGGAGCCGGGCGAGCGGTTTGACCTGACCATGTGCAACCCGCCCTTCCACGCGTCCATGGATGAGGCGACCAAGGGCAGCGAGCGTAAATGGCGCGCACTGGGCAAGGCTGATCCGAAACGCAAGCTGCCGGTGCTGAACTTCGGTGGCCAGTCGGCGGAATTGTGGTGTGAAGGCGGTGAAGCGCGGTTTGTGACGCAGTTGATCGCTGAAAGCGCGCATTTCCAGCACAAGGTGCTGTGGTTCAGCACGCTGGTGTCGAAAGCGTCGAACTTGCCGGCGATCCAGACAGCGCTGAAAAAGGCCGGTGTGCTGGAAAGCCAGGTGGTGGAAATGTCCCAGGGCCAGAAGCAGAGCCGCTTCGTCGCCTGGACGTTCCAGACCCCGAGCGAGCAACAGGTATGGCGCCAGCGTTGGGCCCGTAAAGACTGATAAATCGCAGGCAACAAAAAACCGTGCCCGGATCGCTCCGGAGCACGGTTTTTTTTGCTGCGTCTTACTTGTTAACAGCGTCGGTCAGGCCTTTGGCCACAACCAGCTTGATAACTTTCTTGGCAGCGATTTCGATGGCAGCGCCAGTCGAAGGGTTACGGCCAGTACGGGCAGGACGCTCGGTCACTTTCAGTTTGCCAACGCCTGGCAGAGTGATTTCGCCGCCGTTTTCCAGCTGATCAGCAACGATCTGGCTCAGTTGGTCCAGCAGAGCACGCACGGTGGTTTTCGGTGCGTCTACAGCTTCAGCCAGATCAGCGATCAGTTGGTCTTTAGTAATAGCCATTGTGGTGTTCCTTCCCTATCAAATTCATTTGGATTGCAGAGTGCAGTGTCAGCCATCGAGCCCTGCCATCAAGGCCTGGCACCCAAGGGCTATAACCACGAAGATCGGGGTTATAGATACCTGAAACCGGGTTTGGTTCGACCTGACAAATGCTGAATGCACGCTTAACGCCCAGACTGCGCGTAAGACGGGGCAAAACTAGCACAGAGACGGGGAAATATCCGCCTCAACATACCCATTTGGTCAGCTTTATCGCTCTAAACCGTGAAAAAAAGGCATATGGCCCGTCGGATGGCGCTCAAAACGCCCTCCGAACAGCGCCATCCCCAGCGGGTGCGGTACACTGGCGACTTTTTCCGGGAGCCCCACCCCTCCCCTTCAACCAGCCGAGAAGCCCATGCCGATCCGTCATTGCATCGTCCACCTGATCGACAAAAAACCCGACGGCACCCCTGCAGTTCTCCACGCCCGCGACTCCGAGCTTGCCGAGTCGGCCGCGATCGAGAACATGCTTGCCGACCTCAACGAGAGCTACAACGCCAAACAAGGCAAGGCCTGGGGCTTTTTCCATGCCGAGTCCGGCGCGCATCCGTTCAGTGGCTGGTTGAAGGAATATTTCGACGGCGGCAAGGATTTCACCGCCTTCAGCCGTATTGCCGTGGAACACCTGCAGAAGCTGATGGAGGAGTCCAACCTCTCCACCGGCGGCCACGTGCTGTTTGCCCACTATCAACAGGGCATGACCGATTACCTGGCGATCGCCCTGCTGCACCACAGCGAAGGCGTGGCCGTGACCGACCAGCTGGACGTGACGCCGTCGCGCCACCTCGACCTTGGCCAACTGCACCTCGCAGCGCGGATCAACGTGTCCGAGTGGCAGAACAACAAGCAGTCCAAGCAATACATCTCCTTTATCAAGGGCAAGAACGGCAAGAAGGTCTCGGAGTACTTCCGCGACTTTATCGGCTGCCAGGAAGGCGTCGACGGTCCGGGCGAAACCCGCACCCTGCTCAAGGCCTTCAGCGACTTCGTTGAAAGCGAGGATCTGCCGGACGAGTCCGCCCGCGAGAAAACCAAGACCCTGGTGGACTACGCCAGCAGCCAGGCCAAGCTCGGCGAGCCGATGGGCCTGGAAGAGCTGTCCGGGTTAATCGATGAAGATCGGCCAAAAGCCTTCTACGATCACATCCGCAACAAGGACTACGGCCTGTCGCCGGAAATCCCGGCGGATAAACGCACCCTCAACCAGTTCCGCCGTTTCACCGGGCGTGCCGAAGGCTTGTCCATCAGCTTTGAAGCGCACCTGCTGGGCGACAAGATCGAATACGACGAAGCCGCCGGCACCTTGATCATCAAGGGCCTGCCGACCCAACTGACCGACCAGCTCAAGCGTCGCAACTGATGCTGGGCGGGGTTCTGAAGAAAGTCCTGCTGGTGTTGCTGGTGGTGGTGGTTTTCCAGAACTGGGGCAAGATCGAGCGGTTGTTCAACCCCTCCCAGGTGGTGCCGGAGCAGACACGCGCGGCAGCGCGCGTGGTGCTGTATTCCACCGAGTGGTGCGGCTACTGCAAACAGATCCGGCGCTTTCTGGATTCCAAGGGGATTCCCTACCAGGCGTTCGATATCGAGAAGGACGCCCAGGCGCGCAAGGCGTACGAGGCGTTGGGGGGCGGCGGGATTCCGTTTGTGGACGTGAACGGCACGCTGATTCGCGACTACAACCCGGAAGCGATCATGGCGGCGCTGAAGTAACTCACTCTGTAAAATACCGCAGATCAAATGTGGGAGCGGGCTTGCTCGCGAATGCGCTGGTTCAGTCAATACATCTGGCGACTGATCCACCGCATTCGCGAGCAAGCCCGCTCCCACATTGGGTTTGCGTACGCGTTAGAAATTGGCCTCCAGGGAAACCATCGCCGTACGCTCCTCTCCTACGTTGTATTAAGCCGAGCTGGCCGCCAGGCCATTCACTGGCGCCGAGTTGAACGACACGGTGCGCGCCGAGCTCAAGTATTCCTTATCAAACACATTGAGCATCGAGAAGCGCAGCGCGGCCGACTTGAAGACCTTCTTGTCCACCGGCAGGTAGATACCGGCGTTGAGATCAAACACGGTGCGCCCGGAGATTTTCTCGTTGTTGGTCAAATCACCGTAGAACGCCCCGACATACTTGCCGGCAATGTTGCCGTAGTAGCGCTTGTCGTCGTAACCAAACACCAGGTTGAGCATGTTTTCCGGCACGTTGGCCAACTGGTTGCCCTTGGTCGGCAACAACACGTTCTTGCTGACAAAATCGTCCTGCTGCTCGGACTTGGTATAGGTGTACGACGCGTAGTAGTTGAAGTTGTACGGCAGCAGGCCGCTCCACTCCAACTCCAGGCCTTTGTTGGTCACGTCACCGACGTTGGCCATCACGTAGTCACCGTTCAAGTCGGTGGTCGACAGCTGACGGTCCTTGAAGGTGATGTAGAACAGGGTGGCGCTGAGGGCCATTTTCTCTTCGGTGTAGCGCCAGCCCAGTTCCTGGTTCCAGCTCAGCTCGGGGTTGAGGTTGAGGGAATCGCCCTTGTTGTACAGCACGTAGTTCTGCGGGGTGCGCATGTTGCGAGTGACGTTGTAGAACGCCTGGTTGCTCTCGTCGACCTGGTACTTGGCACTGAAGTTCGGCAGGAACTGATGGTAGCGGGCGTTACGCTTTTCCGGCTTGTCGTACAGGCTACCCAGGTTGTCGCCGTCACGCTCGACGTACTGGTACGCCAGCCCGCCGACAAAGCTCAGGTCTGGCGTGGCTTGCCAGCTGTCCTGCACCCACAGCTTCTGGGCCGGGGTCACGGTGTATTGATGACGCCCCTGAACGGTCTTGCCGTTCTTGTCGACCACCTGGCCGCCGCTGTTGTAATCGCCCCAGACGTCGTCCGGTGCACCTTCGCTGTTGATCCCGATATACGGCTGGGTCTGGCGCTGGCGAGCGCGCTCGTACCAGTAGCCGTAATCCAGGCTGTGCTCCTCGTTGATGTCCCATTTCATTTTGACCGTCACGCCAGGGCGCCAGGTTTCGGTCCACGAGGGGCGATAGTAGTTGGCCGACTTGAGGTTGCTCAGGTCGTAGTTGCCACTCTTGTCGGACTTCGGCCCCAGGTTGGTCGCGGTCTGGCCGCTGAAGCTGCCGCCGTTGCCCCAGTAGTAGTAAGGCGCAACCGTCAGGGCCAGGTCGTCACGCAGGCGCCAGCGCCGGGTGAAGGTGGTCATGACACTTTCAAATGGGTTGCGGTTGAGCTTGTAGGAAGACGACAGCAAGCCGTTTTTGTAGACCGGGGTTTCCGCGTAATCCAGGCGGCGGCCCTGTTGCTGGAACTGGCTCTTGCTCAGCGTGTTGTAGTTGTAGTTTTCCTGGGTGTTGTACTTCATGGTGAAGTTGCTGGTGTTGCCGTTGTCGTCTTCGAACAGCGTGCTCCACTCCACCTTGTCACCCCGCAAGGTGCCCTTGCCGCGCCACTTGTCGCCCTCGGTGTGAGAGGCCGACACCCAAGTCTTGAAGCCGCCGAGGTCGCCGGTGTTGATGCGGGCGAAGGACTTTGTCAGGTTGTTCGAACCCATGGATTGCTTGACGAACAGCCCCGGCTCCTTGGTCGGCCGAATGGTGACCATGCCGATGTTGCCGCCGCTGGAACCAATGTGCGGGCCGTCCGCTTCCGAGGAGCCCTGGGTGACAAATACTTCGCCGACGTTTTCCGGGTCGCCCAATTGGTTGGCGTAAACACCGTAGCTGCCGGAGTCGTTGATCGGCACGCCGTCCATGGAAACCCCGACCTGGTCGGAGTTCATGCCGCGCATGGTGAAGCTGGTGCCGCTCATGCCGCTGGCGTCGTCGTTGGAAACGTTGATGCCCGGGGTGTACTTGAGCTTGTCGATGGCGTTGGCCGTCGGGGACATTTCGTCCATGGCTTCCTTGGTCACCGTGGACCGGGCCTTGGCACTTTCTTCCTGAATCATGTGGCCGGTGCCCAGGGTACGTTCGCCGGCGACGTGCACCGAACCGACATCCTGGGAATCGTCTGCCAGAACCAGCGGCGCAAAGCCGCCCAGGCCCGATGCTAAAAGCAGGGCATAGAGTTTGTTGTAGGTCACGAGTAGATCCCTTACATGCATCTATCTGTTGTTATGGGGGAGGTATTGGCGATCTCGGCTGGGTGAACAGCGCCGCCAATCTTCCTGACCACCTGCTCAGGAATCCGAGGATCATCCGTGCATCACGTAACGATTTGGTTACAGGTTTTGGCGAT
Source organism: Pseudomonas sp. NPDC087814 (assembly GCF_044742865.1). NCBI lineage: Bacteria > Pseudomonadati > Pseudomonadota > Gammaproteobacteria > Pseudomonadales > Pseudomonadaceae > Pseudomonas > Pseudomonas sp. NPDC087814. The sequence continues at coordinate 6,975 of NZ_JBIUVK010000055.1, forward strand.
TGCGATGAAGGTTAAATGAAAGGTCCACACACACGGATGTGCCAAGGCATGGGGATTTTCAAGGGAAGGTGGTGCAAGTAATGACAGCGCCACGCCATTGCGGCGTAGCGCTCTGTATCTAGCGCAATACGATCATCCGACCGAGCAGCGAGTGTTGTTCAAACCCCAGGACCGCCTGCAGCGCGTTGAGTACCGCTTGCGGATCCTTGCTCGGAAAACTACCGCTGACACGCCGGGCGCCGAGGTCTTCGTTGAGCAGCAGAATGCGCCCCGGATAGTAGCGGCCGAGGTCTTGCACCACACCGGCCAGCGGCGCCTTGTAGTAGTTGAGCCAACCATCGCGCCAGGCCAGGCGCGACTCGCTATCGACCGAGTGCAGCTCATCGGCGACACCGTCGGCGTAGGCCACTTGCTGGCCGGCCGTCAGAATCTGTTGCTGAGCATACTTCGACGGCGTTACCCCAACCCGACCGGACAACACCGTCACCTGCGCACCTGCCGGTTGCAGGCGCACCTCAAACTGCGTGCCGAGCACCCGTGCTTCGCCGCTGCCGGCCTCGACCACAAAGGATTCGCCAGTGTGGGTCACACTGAAAAAACCGGCGCCACGGCGTAGCTGGATATGGCGCTCGCCATGCTTGAAATCCACTGCGATCGCACTGTCGGCGTCCAGGGTGACCTGGCTTTGATCGGCCAGGGTCACGGTCTTCACCTCACCCGGCGCGGTGACGTAATCCGCGCCGAAGTCATCGACCCAGCGTGACGGCTGCCAGCCGGCGCCCATCGAGATCATCACCAGCAGGCAGGCGGCCATGGCCAGGGCACCAGACCAGCGCCGCACGCTGGAGCGTTTCGAGGTATTCATCGCGTTCAAGTAACCCTGCAGCGCCAGGGCATCCTCATCCGCCAACGTTCTGGCCGGTACTTCACTCAATTCCCACAGCACCTGGGCCTGGGCGTAGGCTTCCACATGCGCAGGATCGGCCCGCAGCCAACGGCTGAACGTGGCCTGGTCGCCACTGCTGGGTTGGTCATGCAACAGGCTCAACCAGGCCAGTGCGGCCTGTTCCTGGTCGGGCGTCGGGGTGACGCGGGCAGTGGCGTTCACGGGGCTTTCCTTGGCGATGGTTCACGAAGGCTGGCCTTGCAGGCTTCGAGGGCACGCATCATATGTTTTTCCACGGCGCTTTGGGACAGGCCCATGGCCTTGGCGATTTCCGCGTACTTGCGGCCATGGATGCGGTTGAGCAGGAAAATCTGCCGGGTACGTTCCGGCAGGCTGCGCAAGGCTGCTTCAACGTGACGCAGATCATTGCCCGCCTCCAGCGCGGCCTGGGGTTCGCAGCCCTGGTTATCCTGTTGTTCCGGCAGCCAGCCTTCGCTACTGCGCACCCGGGCGCCTTCGCTGCGCAGGTGGTCGATGGCGATATTGCCGGCGCAGCGCAGCAGGTAGGTGCTGAGTTCCTCGACCTGCACCAGCGGCCGGCGCCAGAAGCGCAGGAACAAATCCTGCACCAGGTCCGCCGCCGTCGCACGGCAGCCCACGCGGCGGCTGACCAGCGCTTCCATCTGCGAGCGCTGGGACAGGAACACCTGCAGGAAATGCGCCCGTCCGCCCGCCGCGTCTGCGTGCTGCTCTGGGTGTTCGGGAGGCGTGGTGATCATCAACGGTGGACTCAAAGGGTCGCGAAGGCCGCAACCGGACTGGCCAGCAGGCCGAGGCCCGCCAGGATCAAGGCCAGCCTTGGCCGATACGACAACAGCAACACCAGCAACAACCCGCTGAGCATCAAGACCGCGCACCACTCCACCAACCCCTGGCTCCACCCGGTCGCGAGCACCGCCGGCCAGATCGAGACAATCAACAGCAGCCAGCCGCCCACGCGCAAACCCAGGCGCCGACGAGGCGAAGGTTTACTGTGCAGCAGTTCGCCATGGTGCCGGTCCATGGACAGGCACAACGCGGTAAACCCTGCGTAACACAGCAATAGCGCCAGGAGCATTCAGTTCACCTCGCCCTTGAGGGTCAATGGCCGGGCACGTTCGGCCTTGGGCTGAGGGACGCGGCGGTGCTGCATTTTCCAGGCAGCCCAGGCGAGGAACACACCGCTGCCCAGGCACGTCAGGTCGAAGCCGGCCATGGCCCAGTCGCCGTTGGCCAGGGTCACACCCAAATGCTGGGTCGTGGTCAGCGCGTTGAGCACCGGCACGCCGATAAACAGCAGCGCGCCCACACTCAATTGCTCAACCCAGCCGCGGCGCCCCTGGCGAACAATCGCGTGCAGGACGCTCAAGCCCCAGGCAATAAAGAAGGCTTGTACTTCCCAGTCCGAGCGCCCGGCAAAGCTGGCCGGCAACAGGCGGTTGGCCCAGAAGAATGCAGCGATGGCGATCATCAAGCCGGACATGCTGGCGATGTTCAGCACTTCCACCAGCCGCAGCTCAAAGGGCAGCACACCGGTTTTGGTGTGCTTGAGCTGACGCTTGCCCAGCCACATCACCAGCCCGGTGCCGATCATTGCCGTGCCCGCGAGGCCGCAGATGAAATACAGCCAGCGCAATACCGGGCCGGCGAAATGGCCCATGTGCAAACCGTAGAAGCTGCCACCAATCGCCGCCGGCAGCGACTGCTCGCCGCTCACCCGCAACAGTTCGCCGGTAGTGCCGTTGAATGAGACGGTGCTGCCAAAGTCATGCACCACTCGATCCGACCCGGCGCGGAACACATTGACCGAGGCGTTTACATCGCTTGGATTATTCACCACCAGCCGTCCGACATGCCCACCGGCCCATTGCCCGCGCGCCTGCTCGTACATCGGGCCCAGTGGCAGCAATTGCCCCGGCTGGCCGAGGGCCGGCGCATTATCGGTGGCCGGAAACACATCGTTGAAGAACGCACGGGTGTCGTTGCCGTAGGAAGCGAGGATGCTCGCCGGCATCACCATGCTCATGAAAATCACCAGGCTGCTGTAGGTGATCATCAAGTGGAACGGCAACACCAGCACGCCCACGGCGTTGTGCCCGTCGAGCCAGGAACGCTGGCCCTTGCGCGGGCGGAAGGTGAAGAAGTCCTTGAAGATTTTCTTGTGGGTGATGATCCCGGTGATCAACGCCACGAACATCACCATCGCGGCGATGGTCGACAGCCAGCGCCCCCACGGATACGGCATTTGCAGCTGGAAGTGGAAACGATAGAAGAATTCGCCGCCCATGCTTTCCCGGGCGTGGACCGGCTGGCCGCTGACGGGATCGAGGAGTTTTTCGACGAAATTGCCGCGTTTGCCCGGGTCGATCTTGTCTTGCCACATCACCGACAGGCCCGGCTCACGGCTGCTCGGCAAGGTGATAAACCAGCGCGCGGCATTGGGCGCCTGGTGTTGCAGATAGGTTTGGGCGGCGGCCAGGCTACGGGCGTCATCGACGGGATGCGCCTGCACTTCGGGCTGCATCCAGTGGGTAATTTCGTCCTTGAAATACGACAGGGTGCCCGTCAGGAAAATCGCAAACAGCAGCCAGCCAAAGATCAGCCCGGCCCAGGTGTGCAACCAGGCCATGGCCTGGCGGAAGCCCTCTTTCATGTGCGCGCCATCCAGTACGCCAACCCGGCGAACGTGGCCATTATCGCGCTGGGCAGCAACACGCCAAACCAGGCGCGCCGGGCCGTGCGGCAGGCGAAGCACCAGATGACTGCCAACAGGTAGAACACAAACGAACTCAGCATGCCGCTGATCACCGCATCGGCGCGGCTGGTGGGCAGCCACAGCGTCATGCACACGCTGGCCAGCGAGGCCAGCAGGTAACCGCCGACCACAGCCGCCAGCACCCGCGACGTCACGGCAAGACGGTAGGAAACGGGAAGTGAGGTTTTGCGTTTCATGCACAAGGCGCCAGGTTGGTCAGTGCGCAATATTAATGATAAAGGTTCTCATAAGCAAAAGAGAACGCATCACTGGCAATTGCCGAACCCGCCTGCGCGCCCTACAATGCGAACAATTCTTGTTCTCTAAAGCATGCCCATGCTGCCGGAGTGTGCGCGTTGCAGCCGTCCAACACCGTCGAAGTCCTGTACCACGACCATCACCACTGGCTTACCGGCTGGTTGCGACGCAAGCTCGGCTGCCCGGAAAGCGCCGCCGACCTGGCCCAGGACACCTTCATCCGCGTGCTCACCGCACGGGAAACACCGACGCTGATCGAACCTCGCGCCTTCCTCACCACCATCGCCAAGCGTGTGCTGTGCAACCATTACCGCCGCCAGGACCTGGAGCGCGCCTACATCGACGCCCTGGCACAAATGCCCGAACACGTGGCGCCGTCGGAGGAAGAGCGGGCAATCATCCTGCAAACCCTGATGGAGCTGGACCAGTTGCTGGATGGCCTGGCGCCCCTGGTCAAACGCGCGTTCCTGCTGTCCCAGCTCGACGGCCTGACCTACGCGCAAATCGGCGCGGAACTGGGCATCTCCATCGCCACGGTCAAGCGCCATCTGAATAAAGCGGCGATGCGCTGCTACTTCGCCCTATGAGTTTCTCAACGCAAGTCGCCGAACAAGCGGTGCACTGGCTGATGGAAATGCAGCAGGGCCCGCTCAACCCACGCAAACAAGCGGCCTGGCAACAGTGGCTGGACGCCCACAGCGAACATCAGCGGGCCTGGGAGCACATCCAGCGAGTGAACCAGCGCTTGCGCGGGATGCCATCACCCCTGGCCCACGCCGCCTTGAATGCACCGAAATCCAACAGTCGTCGTCAGGCCCTGAAGTTGTTGCTGATACTCGGCGCCGGGTCGGCAGCGGCCTGGGGTTTGCGCCAGCAACATATATTGCCGCCGTTGAGTGCCGACTACCGCAGCCCCATCGGCCAACGGCGCAAGTTCCAGCTGGCGGATGGCAGCCAGTTGCAGCTCAACACCGGCAGTGCGGTGGATGTGCATTTTGATGGCCAGCAACGCTTGATCCGCCTGCTCGAAGGCGAAATCCAGATGACCGCCAACACCGGCAACAGCCCGCTGCGGGTCATCACGTCCCAGGGCCTGCTCAGCGCCCAGGCCGCGCGGCTGAACGTGCGGCAATTCAACGATCACACACAACTGGCGGTGTTTGATGGGCACGTTGACGTGATGCCCAACACCTATAGCGGTTTGCCGTTGTCGGTGGAGAAAGCCCATCAGGTCAATTTCACCCGCAAAGGCTGGGACACCGCCCGCCCCACCGACGCCGGCAGCGGCGCCTGGGCCGACGGCATGCTGGTGGCGGCCCACATGCGCCTGGAAGATTTCCTCGCCGAATTGAGCCGTTATCGCCGTGGCCAGCTCAATTGCGACCCGCAGGTGGCCAACCTGCTGATTTCCGGCAGCTACCCGCTGGACGACAGCGAACGAATCCTGGACCTGCTGCAAGTCAGCCTGCCGGTCAGGGTCCGGCGGTTTACCCGCTACTGGGTCACCGTCGAAGCCCGTGCCTGAAATATTTTCAAACCCCGTGAGCCGTTTTCCGCACCTCGCGTGACAGAGAAGGAAAGCCACCTTGATCCTTCCTTCTCAGGACCGCACTTCATGCCCCAGCAACCGACTCGCCTGACGCCACTCGCCCGCACCCTGCGCCACTTGTTGTTGGGGGCCAGCCTCAGTTTCAGCACCGTTCCCTACGTAATGGCGGCCGACGCCAAGCCCTACCGCATCGCCCCTACGTCACTGGAAGCGGCGCTGAATCAATTTGGCCGGGAAGCCGGCGTGCTGATTTCATTTGGCTCGGACGTGACTGCCGGCGTGCAAAGCCACGGCCTGTCGGGCAACTACACCGCTGAAGAAGGCTTGAATGCGTTGTTCAAAGGCACCGGCCTGCAAGCCCGTGCCGAGGGCAACAACGCCTTCAGCCTGCAACCGGCGAATGCTCCGGCCACCCTCGAATTGGGCACCTCCAACGTGGTCGGCGACTGGCTGGGGGACGCGGAACAAACCAACGTCTTCGAGCACCCGGGCGCCCGGGACGTGATCCGCCGCGAAGAATTCGAACGCCAGGGCGCCACCCAGGCCCGCGACGTGCTCAACCGCATTCCCGGGGTCAACGCCCCGGAAAACAACGGCACCGGCAGCCACGACATGGCACTGAACTTCGGCATTCGCGGGCTCAACCCACGCCTGGCCTCGCGCTCCACGGTCTTGATGGACGGCATCCCGGTGCCGTTCGCGCCGTATGGCCAGCCGCAGTTGTCGTTCGCGCCCATCAGCATGGGCAACATGGATGCCGTGGACGTGGTACGCGGCGGCGGCGCAGTGCGTTATGGCCCGCAGAACGTCGGCGGCATCGTCAACTTCGTCACCCGCGCGATTCCCGATGCGCCAACGGTGAAAGGCGGCCTGCAAACCGAAACCAGCCCGTCTTCCAGCCACGATGGCTTCAAGACCACCGGCAACCTGCTGGCCGGCGGCACGGCGGACAACGGCCTGGGCGGCGCGATCCTGTATTCCGGCACCCGTGGTGGTGACTGGCGCGAAAACAGCGACACCCGCATCGACGACCTGATCCTCAAGGGCAAGTACCAGCTGGACGACGCCAACAGCTTCAACGCCATGGCGCAGTACTACGAAGGCAAGGCCGATATGCCCGGCGGCTTGAGCACTGCGGCCTACAAGGCCGACCCGTATCAGTCCACCCGCCCCTACGACCAGTTCTGGGGCCGGCGTACCATGTTCAACGCGGGCTATCGCTACCAGGAAGATCGCCGGGAATTCACGGTCAACAGCTTCTTCACCACCACCCTGCGCAGCGGTTACCTGGACCAGGGCAACTTCCTCTCCCTGTCGCCCCGCGAGTATTGGGTACGCGGCCTGGAAACCCGTTTCGCCCAAGGCTTCGACCTCGGCCCAACCAGCCACGAAGTCGGCGTGGGCTACCGCTACATCAACGAGGCCGGCCACGAACTGCGCTACCGCACGCCGATTTCCGCCAATCAGCAACTGCCGACCACCGACAGCCGCAACGACCGCGACACCCGGGGCAGCACCGAAGCCAATGCGTTCTTCGTCGACGACCGGATAGATATCGGCAAGTGGACCATCACCCCGGGCATCCGCTACGAGATGATCGAGTCCCAGCAGACCAACAACCTCAGCAACGTCAAATACAAAGGCGACTACAACACCGCCCTGCCGGCGCTGAACGTGCTCTACCACCTGACCGACGACTGGAACCTCTACGCCAACACCGAAGGGTCGTTCGGCAGCGTGCAGTACAGCCAGATGCCCAACCGCGTGACCAGTGGCGAAGTGAAGCCGGAAAAAGCCCGCACCTGGGAACTCGGCACACGCTATGACAACGGCACCTTGCGCGCCGAGATCGGCGCGTTCCTGATCAACTTCGACAACCAGTACGACAGCAACCAGACCAACGACACCGTGATCGCCCGCGGCGAAACCCGCCATCAGGGCATCGAGTCCAGCATCAACTACGCCCTCGACGGCTTGAGCCCGGCGCTCGCCGGTTTTGATGTGTACGCCACCTACGCCTACGTCGACGCCACCATCCGCGAAGACGGCCCTAACAAAGGCAACCGCGTACCCTTCTCCTCCAAGCACAAGGGCACCCTGGGTGTGGGTTACACCGAAGGTCGCTGGAAGTTGAACGTGGACAGCAGCTACCAGAGCAGCCAGTTTGCCGACAACGCCAACACTGAAGCAGAAAGTGCTGATGGCAGCACCGGACGCATTCCTGGCTACATGCTGTTCAGCAGCCGCGCGGCGTACGACTTTGGCCCGCAGCTGTCGGATTTGAACGTGGCGGTGGGTGTGAAAAACATCTTCAACAAACAGTACTACACCCGCTCGTTTGACGATAACAACAAGGGCAAATACGTCGGCGAGCCGCGCACGCTGTATGTGCAGACGTCCATCGCGTTCTGATCAGCTACCCGCCAGGCACGACGGTGTGCCGGCCACCAACGCGTCGATGGCGCAACGGGTCTTGGCCGGCATGTGCGTCGCCGTGGGCCAGATGACATGGATCGGCATCGGTTGCTCGCGGTGGCCCGGCAGCACCGCCTGCAATTGCCCGCGCAACACGTAGTGGGCGATCAGCCAACTGGGCAACCAGGCCAGGCCGACCCCGGCGATGGCGGCATCGGCCACGGCCTGCAGGTCATCGAGGATCAACGGCGAGGCGACTCGCTCGCGGTGCGGGGCATTGCTGCGATAGGCAATGCCCCGGTGCCCGGCCAGGTCGTCGATGGAGTCAATACGAGGTGTGCGCTGCAAGTACGCGGGTGACGCCGCCAGGGCAATCGCCTGTTCGCCGAGGCGGCGGGCGCTCAGACGGTCGGTATCAGGCAGCGCGCCAATGCGTACCGCCAGATCGAAGCCTTCCTGGGCCAGGTCGATCAGTCGGTCGGAAAAGGAAATTTCAATCTCCAGTTGTGGAAAACGGTCCATCAGCCCCCACAACGCAGGCGCCGCATAGTGGTGGCCGAATGCCAAAGGCAGGCTCGCCCGTAACCGCCCTCGTGGCTGCTGGCGGCCACTTTCCAGCACGGATTCAGCCGCTTCCAGCTCTGCCAGTGCACGCAGGCAGTGCTCGTAGTAGGCCTGCCCGTCTTCGGTCAAACGCTGGCGCCGGGTGGAGCGTTGCAATAAAGACGTCCCCAGCCGCGCCTCCAGCCGCGCCAGGCCTTTGCCCACCGCCGAGCGCGTGAGGTTCAGCCGTTCGGCGGCCTCCGTCAGATTGCCGCTCTCGACGATCTGCAAAAACAGTTCAACACCATCAAAACGCGGAGTGGCCATGGTCGTTTGTCGCCCTATATTCCCTTATCACAGGAAGAAGTATCGCTAATAAAGAATCAGATTCCCGTGAAAATGACACCTTCCCCCATTGAAAGGAAGAGGCCATGCCACCCGACGCCGTTGTATCCGCCATCAACCCGCCACGTACCGCCCGGGACGGCCTTGCGCTCACCGCCGTGTGCCTGGTGGCGCTGATGTTCGGGCTGGAGATTTCCAGCGTGCCGGTCATCCTGCCCACCCTTGAGCAGCAACTGGGCACCGGCTTCCAGGACGCCCAATGGATCATGAACGCCTACACCCTGGCCTGCACCAGCGTGCTGATGGCCGCCGGCACATTGGCCGATCGTTTTGGCCGCCGACGCATGCTGGTGCTGTGCCTGTGGGTATTCGGGCTGGCTTCGCTCGCCTGCGGGCTGGCGAACGATGCGTCCACGCTGATCGCGGCGCGTTTTGTCCAGGGCGTGGGTGGCGGGGCGATGATGATCTGCCAGTTCGCGATCCTGTCGCACCAGTTCCGCGAGCCGGCGACCCGGGCCCGGGCCTTTGCGGTGTGGGGCGTGATCGCCGGGGTGGGCCTGGGTTTCGGGCCGATGGTGGGGGCATTGATCCTGGCGGTGGCGGATTGGCGCTGGGTGTTCCTGGTGCATGTGCCGTTGACCTTGTTCACCCTGGTGTTGCTGCGCATCAGCGTGCAGGAATCCCGTGACCCGGCGGCCCATCGCCTCGATATAGCCGGTATGGCCACCCTCACCCTGGCAGTGTTCGCCCTGGTCTATTTCATCACCCAGGGCACCGAGAGCGGCTTTGCCACCCCGGCCATGCTCGGCTGGGCCGGACTGTCGGTGGGCAGCCTGTTGTTGTTCGTGGTTGTCGAGCGGCGCAGCCTGCATCCGATGTTCGACTTCTCGGTGTTTCGCATCCCGCGCTTCAACGGCGCGCTGATGGGCTCGATCGGCATGAACTTCAGCTTCTGGCCCTTCATGATCTACCTGCCGCTGTATTTCCAGGCCGGCCTGGGCTACGACACCATGCTCACCGGGCTCGCCCTGCTCGCCTATACCCTGCCCACGTTGGTGGTGCCGCCGCTGGCTGAACGCCTGGCCCTGCGCTATGGCGCCGAACGCATCATTCCATTGGGCCTGGGCCTGATGGGCGTGGGGTTTGTGACAATGGCGGCGATCAATCATAGCGGCCAGCCCAGTGTGGTATGGGTCCTGATCGCCTGTGGGATTGCCGGCAGCGGCTTGGCGTTTACCAACTCGCCCACCACCAACACCACCACCGGATCAGTTTCATCCGACCGCGCGGGCATGGCCTCGGGCATCGACTTCAGTGCACGGCTGATCACCCTGGCGCTGAATATCGCGTTGATGGGGTTGGTGTTGATACTCGGGATCGCTCATTACCTGGCTGGCGTATTGCCCGACACCGCGCAACTGGCCACCCTCAGTCAGGACATCGCCGCCGGCAAGCTGGACGTGTTGCCGCAGGGCCCACTGATCGCCCAGGCCACGCTGCGCAACGGTGCGGGATGGGCCATGTTGTATGCCGGCGTTGGAGCGTGCGCACTGGCGGCCTTGAGCGCCTGTTTTTTCCGGCGCAGCCCGCGCTGACCTTTTGCGCATAAAAAAACGGGCCTGCATCTGCAGGCCCGTTTTCAGTGGGGTTGAAAAAAGTATCAGCTATCAGCCGTTAAGCGCAGCCTGTTCGTTTTCCAGGAATTCCTCTTCTAGCTCGGCCTCGTCGGCCTTGGTATTGGGCAGGCTTTGACCCGCGGCGCGTGGTTTGCCGCGCAGTTTGCCGTACAGATGCTCCAGGGCATGCTCCAGCTTGGTCGCTGCGCCATCGATCGCCTGTTCCAGCGTATCGGCTTTATGGAGGACCGAAAGCGGTTGATGGCCTTTTGGCCGTGCTTCCAGTCGGCAACTCAGATCGTGTGGGCCGGGCTTGTCACCGTTCTCGTCCCGCAGGTAAACCTCGACGCGGGTCAGATCTTCTTCGTAACGTTCGAGCGTGCTCTCAATGGTGGTACGTACCCACTCCTCCAGTCGGATGCTGCTTTCAATATGGTTATCGCTATTGACTTGGATTTGCATAGTTTTCCCTTATTTCAGCTAGCTCGCCGAAGGCCATTCCTGCTTCACCGGATGGGTGAAAACCATGACCTCCTGATTACACAATTGAGCAGACAGAGGAACATTTCAACCCCTTTGCAAAGATAAATCCCACATTACAAATTAACCCTGACTACAACCAAAAACGCTGTTAGGGTGGGGAGTTGGTTACATCTTCTTACCGCCAACTTCCTTACAATTGCCCCTCTCCCAACGGGTGCAATCCGCGAAAAATCTCCGCTTCCTCCACCAGCCAGTCATGCACCGCCCGCACGCCCGGATGGCTCAGCGCACCCGGCGCGTACAGCAGCACATAGCGTTTGTGGTTGGGGACGGCGAGGCCGAATGGCACGATCAAGGTGCCGCGTTCCAGTTCGTCATTGAGCAAGGTACGCCGGGCAATCGCCACGCCCATGCCGGCAATCGCCGCCTCGATGGTCAGGTGATTGCGGTTGAAGGTATGCCCGCGCCGTACGTCGGCAGCGTCGTAGCCGATGGCATTCAGGTAGAACTCCCACTCTGCGTACTCATAACTCCCACGCCAGGCAGTGATGTCGTGCAGCAGCGGGAAATGCACCAGGTCAGCGGGGCCATGCAGTGGCGGTCGCCCCCGCAGCAGGCTCGGTGCGCACACCGGGAAAATCTGCTCGTCCAGCAAGGCTGTGGACAACAAGCCGGGATAGCTGCCGTCGTTAAGGTCGATGGCCAGGTCGAAGTCGCCCTCGTGCAGGGCGACGCTGCTGTCTTCGGCAACCATGCGCAGCTGGATATCCGGGAAGCGCTGCTGCAAACGCGGCAAACGCGGGGTCAGCCATTTGCCGAGAAACGACGGGATCGAGCGCAGGCGCAAGGTGCCGCTGATCATCCCGGCGTCCAGCCGCTGCAACTCGGCATCGATGCTGCCATAGGCCTCGCCCACGGTGATCGCCAACCGCTGGCCCTCTGCGCTCAGCTCAACCCCGCGTGCGCGCCGATGGAACAGGCGAAAGCCCAGGCGCTCCTCCAACTGACGGATTTGCTGGCTGACCGCGCCCGGGGTGATGTGCAGTTCCTCGGCGCAACGGGTGAACGACAAATGCCGTGCCGCGCAGGAAAAAACGTGCAACCAGACGTAGGTCTGGCCATGAAGCGGGCGAGCCATAGGGTTTAGTCCTGCTAAAGGGTGTCTTAGGATAATTCGTTGGTCAGTGCCGATCCAGAGGCTCAGTATCGCGCCAATTCCGCTTGTCCTACAAAACATGGCAGCGATTCCTACTCCATTGCTTGTAAGGGTTTAGCATGGCTATCAGTGTTTTCGATCTATTCAAAGTGGGCATTGGTCCTTCCAGCTCCCATACCGTCGGCCCGATGCGGGCCGCGGCGACCTTCGTCCAAGCGCTTATCGACCAGCAATTGCTCGACGAAACCCGTCGCGTAGAGGTGCGTTTGTACGGCTCGCTGTCCGCCACCGGTGTCGGCCACGCCACCGACCGCGCCTGTGTGATGGGCCTGATGGGCGAATGGCCAGACAGCATCGACCCCACCAGCATCGGCCCACGCATCCAGCAACTGCGCGAGTCCGGCCAATTGCTGCTCGGCGGCCGCACGTCGATTGCCTTCAACTGGCAACACGACCTCCTGCTGCTGGACGAAAGCCTGCCCTACCACCCCAACGCCATGTCCCTGCATGCCTACGGCGAAAACGGCCCGTTGAGCGAGCAAACGTACTACTCGGTGGGCGGCGGTTTCATCATCGAAGCGGCAGAAGCCGAGTCCGGTATCGCGCCTACCAGCGAAGTGCAATTGCCCTACGACTTTTCGAGCGCCGTCGAACTGCTGGCCTTGTGCAACAAGCACGGCCTGCGGGTTTCCGAGCTGATGATGGCCAACGAGCGGGCCTGGCGCAGCGATGCCGAGATCCGCAGCGGCCTGCTGCATATCTGGTCGGTGATGCGTGAATGCGTCGAACAAGGCCTGCGCCACGACGGCATCCTGCCCGGCGGTCTGGATGTGCCACGGCGCGCGGCGAAATTGCACCGCAGCCTGCTGGAAATCGGCAAACCCAACGTTATCACCTCGACCCTGTCGGCCATGGAATGGGTCAACCTGTTCGCCCTCGCCGTCAACGAAGAAAACGCCGCCGGCGGGCGCATGGTGACGGCGCCGACCAATGGCGCGGCGGGAATCATCCCGGCGGTGCTGCACTACTACATGAAGTTCAACCCGGACGCGTCCGACGATGACGTGGTGAATTTCTTCCTGGCTGCCGCCGCCGTCGGCATCCTCTGCAAGAAAAACGCCTCGATCTCCGGCGCCGAAGTCGGCTGCCAGGGCGAAGTGGGTTCCGCCTGCGCCATGGCCGCTGCCGGCCTTGCGGACGTGCTCGGCGCATCCCCGGAGCAACTGGAAAACGCCGCCGAAATCGGCCTGGAACATAACCTGGGTTTGACCTGCGACCCGGTTGGCGGGTTGGTCCAGGTGCCGTGCATCGAGCGCAACGCCATCGCCGCGGTCAAGGCGATCAACGCCACGCAAATGGCCCTGCGCGGCGACGGCAAACACTTCATCTCCCTGGACCGGGTGATCCGCACCATGCGCGACACCGGCGCCGACATGCACGACAAATACAAAGAAACTTCACGGGGCGGCCTGGCCGTCAGCTGGGTGGAGTGCTGATCGGAGCACTCCTGCCGCCCCAACGTGAGCCCGCGCAAAAATAATAACGAGGCAATAACGATGACCGATGTACGTACACCTGCTGCCGAAAATCCCGCTGTAGACCTGACGCCGACCACCGTTACACAAGGCTGGAACAAACACGACACCACCTGGATGCTCGGCCTCTACGGCACCGCCATCGGTGCCGGCACCTTGTTCCTGCCGATCAACGCTGGCGTGGGCGGCTTCTGGCCGTTGATCGTGCTGGCGCTGCTGGCCTTCCCTATGACCTTCTTCGCCCACCGTGGGCTGACGCGCTTTGTGTTGTCGGGCAAATCCGGCGACATCACCGAAGTGGTGGAAGAACACTTCGGTATCGGCGCCGGCAAGCTGATCACCCTGCTGTACTTCTTCGCGATCTTCCCGATTTTACTGGTGTACAGCGTGGCGCTGACCAACACCCTGACCAGCTTTATGGAACACCAACTGCACCTGGCTGCACCGCCCCGGGCAATCCTGTCGCTGGTGCTGATCCTCGGCCTGATGGCCATTGTGCGCTGCGGCCAGGGCGTGATCGTCAAGGCCATGAGCGTGCTGGTGTACCCCTTCGTCGCCGCTCTGCTGCTATTGGCGGTGAGCCTGATCCCCAACTGGAACGGTGCGTTCTTCGCCTCCGCCAGCGAAGGCATGCCCCTGCCGGCCTTCTTCAAGACCCTGTGGCTGGCGATCCCGGTGATGGTGTTTTCCTTCAACCACTCGCCGATCATCTCCGCCTTCGCCGTCGACCAGAAACGCGTGTACGGCCCGCAAGCCGAACGCAAAAGCAGCGGCATCCTGGCCATGGCCCACAGCATGATGGTGCTGACGGTGATGTTCTTCTGCTTCAGCTGCGTGCTGGCCCTGTCGCCGGCTGACCTCGCCGCCGCCAAGGCGCAGAACATCTCGATCCTGTCGTACCTGGCGAACCACTTCCAGACCCCGGTCATCGCCTACGCCGCACCGTTGATCGCGCTGGTGGCGATCACCAAATCCTTCCTGGGCCACTACATCGGCGCCAGCGAAGGCTTCCAGGGCCTGATCGTCAAATCCCTGCGCGGGCGCAACCGCAGCATGTCGGCCAAGTGGCTGGAGCGCTGCACCGCGCTGTTCATGGTGCTCACCTGCTGGGCCGTGGCCACCTTCAACCCGAGCATCCTCGGCATGATCGAAACCATGGGCGGGCCGATCATCGCCTGCCTGTTGTTCCTGATGCCGATGTACGCCATCCGCAGAGTGCCATCTTTGCGCCAGTACTCGGGCCAGGCGTCCAACGTGTTTGTGGTGTTGATCGGTTTGATTGCGCTGTCTGCGATCGTTTTTTCCGTGATGCCCTGAAACGGATCACCGAACTCAAAAACACCACCCAATGTGGGAGCGGGCTTGCTCGCGAAAGCGGTCCTTCAGCCGAGTAATCATTAGCTGACACACCGCATTCGCGAGCAAGCCCGCTCCCACAGGGGAAATTTGATGGCAGGCAGATTGCTGTACGGCACGCCCCTTGCTGTACAGCACTTGAGGAAAACGGACCTTGTGAAAGCCTCAGCGAGCGAATGGCCGGTGGTCAGGAAACGCGAACTAATCCCGACACCGGTCGTCAATGACTGCATGTTCTTATCAGGCGGTAACGCACCATGGACAACCCTTTTCAGATCATCACCGACACCTTCGCCCCGAAATACCGGGTCAATTTAAGCATCCAGCGGCTGGACGGCAGCATCATGCTGACCCTGTCCGATGAAGACGGCGTCGTGGCCAAACGCATGATCAGCGCCGAACAACGCAACGACCCCCAGCGCCTGAAACGGCTGGTGCAGAGTGTGCAATTCGGGATTGCGATCGAGCAGGGGCACAGCGCGATGGAGATATTGGCGGTGATGACCGATGGGGACAGCCACCAGGTACTGCAGCGGCCGCCGGTCAGCAGGCCGCCGCTCAACGCAGGGTTCTAGAGCTCGCCCTTCTCTGTTTCAAGGCTCGCTTCGCCCTTGCGGCGCGGGCCTTCGACCTTCACCGACGGAAATGCCGACGACGCATACCGCACCACCAGAATCGCGAACGCCAGCAGCAGAATCCCACCGCACAGGTAGATGATGCCGATGTCGGGCGGGTTGTGGTGGGACACGTTGGAAATCAGCAGACGGGTCAGCGCCGTGATCGCCACGTAGATCAGGAAACGCACCGGCATGTGGTTGGTCTTGAAATAAATCCCGACCATCGCCCCCAGTTCCAGGTAGATGAACAGCAGCAAGATGTCATCGATCTTGATGTGCCCCGTCTCCAGCATCCCCAGAAATTCCATCACCGCGGCATAGGCGGTCACCGCACCAATGGCGAACAGTGCCAGGTAGTGGAAGGTCTCGACGAACAGATTTCCCAAGGACTCGGCCAGTTGGTGCACGGTCTTGCGCAGGTTTTCAGCCCAGTTGATTTTCACGATGATGCTTCCTTAGGTCGGCTCGACCGGATAATGCGGGTTGGACGTGACGGTTTCTCTGCATGCAGAAAAAAGGCCAGGGAACAGGGAGTGAGATGGTGGCGGGGTGATATGAGGCACTTATCTTGCTGCTTGATGATCGTTCCCACGCTCCGCGTGGGAATGCCGCCCCGGACGCTCCGCGTCCCATGCCCCAGGGTTTCGGGTAGAGGTGACGCGGAGCGTCACGGTATGCATTCCCACGCAGAGCGTGGGAACGATCCAGGTGACCGGGTGATTCAGGTCAGGTCGGGGCGACTTGATCCAACGCTTGATCGACCAATAAACCACTCATTTCCAGCAGTTGATGGATCGCCAGAAGCAAACTTCGCTGTGGTCCTTCAAGCTCAAAAGCCAGGCTACTGGCCATTTCACGGGCACTGTTCAAGGTTTCGCTGGCATTGGCGAGTAATGTTTCAGTGTCAGTATTTGGGGTCACAGCGAAAAGCGCGGTAGGCGGCTTTATAGGCGATTCAGAAAAACAGGCAGTCATTTTTACCATGGTGCATTCCTTGGATTTACAAGATGTTTGCTCCTTAAATTCGAGCCGCCAAACTCGTGTACCGCATAAGCGAAGCCCGGAGAAGGTAAGCCACTGAATGACGCTCCTGCAACCCCACCAACCTGTGAGAAGTTTCCGATAGGGCAAACCAGCATTTGCCAGCTACATTGAAAAGCCACTACCCAAAGCCCATGGATTGGCTTATGCTTTTAGCTGTATATAAATACAGTAGTCGCGAGAACGCTTGGCGACATTCGAACCAAGGGCAACTCCCTTCAATACTGCACCGATGACGAGGCCGAAAAATGGCTGTTGAAACCCTGTATCGCAGTACCCGTGACCTGGAGACTACATTCGTGGATCGCAAACTTGCCGACGCACACGACCAGATGCTTGAACTGGCAGAGTCCCTGATGGAAGTGCTGTTGAAAAACGTCGAAGGCTTGAGCGAGAAGCAGGCAGAAGATGCCGGTATTTTCATGGCCAAGAACCGCGCGGCGTTTGCGGCGGCGTTCAAGAACAATGCGAGTGCATTGGCGGAGATTGGGCAGCCAGCGGCTGAGTGATGCATTGCCAGTAGTGGCGAAAGGGCTTGCTTTGAGCAAGCTCCCTCGCCACAGGTTATGCGTTGATGCCTTTCACATGTGTCATGCCTGCCACAAGGTCTTGCCGAAGAACGTCAACGTGCGGTCCCACGCCAGTTGCGACCATGCGGCATCGTATTGCGTGTCTGCAATCCGACCATCACCAATCGCCGTCTCGTTGGCAAACGCATGGCGCGCCAGGTAGCGATGGAAAGTCGCGTCCACACCCGCAGCATGCAGTTTTGACTCCAGCTCCGCCACGGTGTCGATATTGAAGAAGGCATCCTGCGTGCCCCAATGCCCGATCAGCGGCGCCTTGATCTTCGAAGCATCCAGATACTCCAGCGGCGGGAAGCCGTACCACACCACGCCCGCAGCGACTTCCGGAATCGCGTTCAACGCCAGCAACGTCAACGCCCCGCCCATGCAGTAACCGGTCACACCAACTTTTTTCGAATCCGCCTGCAAGCACTGCACAGCACCCTTGATGTCCTGGGAAACCGCGTCACCAAAATCCAGCCCATCCATCAGGTGGTGAGCCTCTTCCTCTTCCACGGTCGACGCGCCGCGATAAAGGTCCGGCACCAACACGCGGTAACCGCATTCGGCCAGTCGATTGGCCACGCCCTTGATCTGATCGTTTACGCCCCACCATTCCTGGATCACCACGATCGCCGGCGCGCCTTCGAGTACCGCCGGGCTGGCCAGGTAGCCGTTGACGTCCGCGCCATCCGGGCGTTTGAAGGTGATCATGCGCCCGCTGGAGCGCCCTGCTGTTTGTTTGGACATGCCAACCTCGTTCTGATGGGTTTGAAAAAGTAAGCCTGCAACAGAGATATCTGTATTTGCACGTGTCCGCCACTGCGGGTGTATCAGAGTGTGTATGGATGCCCCTGAGATACACACGTACCGGCAATCGCGGCAGCGCGACACACGACAGATACACATCGGCGCTTAAGTGATGAAGCCTGTTCAACATTCAATCACCCAGGGCCCGGAAAATAAAATGAATAACCTCCCTTCTGTCGACCGTCTCACCGTCACCTCCTACACCAATGGGCTGCTCGGCCCCAGCCAGAAAATGCTCGGCCCGCTGGCCGACGGTGGCACCTTGATCACCGGCACCCCGCCCGGTTGCTGGGGCCCGATGATCACGCCGGCCTTTGAGGGTGGCCATGAAGTGACCCAGCCCGTGTTCATCGCCGGCGCCGACATCGGCGACGCGGTGGCGCTGAAGATCAAGCGCATGCGCGTCACCTCCCTGGCCACGTCCTCGGGGGTCATGAGTTTTGTCGAAGGGCGTTACCACGGCGACCCGTTCGTCGCGAAGTTCTGCTCCAACTGCGGGCAAGAGCATCCCGCCAGCCACGTCGAAGGCATTGGCGATGACGCCATTCGTTGCGATGCCTGTGGCGCCGAGGTCAGTGCGTTTCGTTTCAGCAATGGTTACGTGATCGTTCTGGATGCCGAGCATCAGGTGAGCCTGACGGTCAATCAGGCCGTGGCGGATCGCCTGGCCGGCAAGGCATCGGACATGTCGGCGCTGCCCGAACTGTCTGCCCAGCACTCGATCCTGTCCCTGGCCCGCGCCGATATCCCGGGCCTGGCCGCGCATATGCGCCCATTCCTGGGCAACATCGGCACCACGCCTTCACGGGATCTGCCGGATTCCCACAACTGCGGCGACTTCGGCCAGTACCTGGTGGGCGCGCCCCATCGCTACAGCATGACCCACGATGAACTGCACGCCGCGAAAACCGATGGCCACATGGACACCAATTCCGTGCGCGAAGGCTGCATCCTGATCTGCCCGGTGAAGGTCCCCGGCGCCGGGGTGTACATGGGCGATATGCATGCTCAACAGGGCAATGGCGAAATTGCCGGGCATGCCACCGATGTGTCGGGGGAAACCGAACTGACGGTGCAGGTGATCAAGGGCCTGAGCCTGGACGGGCCGATCCTGCTGCAAAACCTCGATGACCTGCCGCCCATGGCGCGCCCGATGACCGCGGAACAACGCCTGCGAGTGAAGGCACTGGGGGAGCGCTGGGGCCAGGTGGAGATCGAGGAGAACGCGCCTATCACCTTCATCGGCAGTGGGACCAATCTCAACGTCGCGACAGACAACGGACTGGAACGCGCCGCCGCCGTGACCGGGCTGCCGCTCGACGAAGTGCGCAACCGCGCGACCATCAACGGCTCGATTGAAATCAGCCGCCTGCCGGGAACCGTGCGGGTCACGATTCTGTGCCCGATGCACATCCTTGATCGTATGGGCGTGGGCCAACTGGCCCGGGAGAAATATCAGCTTTGACCCGCCTCAGCGGTACAGCAAGCGCTCCGCCAGCTCATCCGCTACCCGCGCGGGTGAGCGTTTTTCAGCCTGGGCATGGGCGAAGATTTCGGTCAGGCGCGTGCCGATGTTCGACAGGTGCGCGGTGATGGTTTCCAGCTCCGCGCCGCCGTGCTTGAGGGCCACGTAGATCAGCCCACCGGAGTTGATCACGTAGTCCGGCGCGTAAAGAATCCCACGCCCTTCCAACTGATCGGCCACTTGCAGGTTTGTCAGTTGCGCACTGGCGGAGCCGGCCACCGCTGCGCATCGCAACTGCGCGACCGTGTAGCGGTTGAACACCGCGCCCACACCGCAGGGCGCAAGGATATCGCACGGAGTGCTGAGCAAGGCTTCGTTGGCAATCGGGTGCGCACCCAGTTGCTCCATGGCCAGTTGCACCTTGCCGTGGTCGATGTCGCTCACCAGCAATTCAGCCCCGGCGGCGTGCAGCTGCTCGGCGAGGGCATAACCGACGTTGCCCAGGCCCTGGATCGCCACGCGCAGACCTTCCAGGTTATCGCTGCCCAGGCGAGCCATCGCGGTGGTGCGGATGCCGGCGAACACGCCCATCGCCGCGTGGGGCGAGGGATCGCCGGCCGCCGTGGTGCTGGTGACATAGCGGGTCTGCTGGGCGATGCAATCCATGTCGGCCACCGAGGTGCCGCTGTCGATGGCGGTGATGTAGCGGCCATCCAGCTGCTCGATGCAGCGGCCGAAGGCTTCAAACAATGCCGCGCGGCTTTCCACATGGGCGGGGCGGATGATCACCGCGTTGCCGCCACCCACCGGCAAACCGGCCAGCGCGGCCTTGTAGCTCATGCCCTGCGCCAGGCGCGCGGCATCCGCCACGGCACTTTCATCGTCGGGGTAAGAGAGGTAGCGGCAGCCTCCAAGGGCGGGACCCAGGCGGCTGTTGTGGATGGCAATGACCGCCTTCAACCCGGTGGCCGGGTCAACGCTCAGGTGCAGCGATTCAAGGCGGGTGCTGTGCATGAGCGCAAACATCGTCAAGCTCCCGAATCACTTCTGGTAGGCGCCAAGTATAGGACTGCCAGCGAAACCCTGCTGAAGCGCGCAGGAATAAGACCACCGGTTTTAAAGGGTTTGCGACATAAACAGGTAGGACCTGTCTTAAGGCACTGGACGAAAGTTCACAGCAAGGCTAAAACGAGACATCCGCCGGAGAACCCAATGAAGCCCCGCGACGCCTTTTTTGCCTGCCTGGAACGGTCACCGCCCGCGCTGTTTGAAGCCGCGCTGTGGATGGCGGCCGAGCACGACCCGGCGGTGGACCCCTTGGCCATCCTGCAGGACTTCAAGGTATTGCAGCAATTGGTCAGCCTCAGCATGCCGATGCTGCCGGCGGATGAACTCGGACAACCGTTGCTGCGGCGCATGAACGACCTGGGGTTCGCCCAGGATGACCACACCCCGCTGCGCCCCGCCGCCGCGCTGCTGGACAAGGTATTGAAGCGTAAACGCGGGCAGCCGCTGGCCTTGGGGCTGATTGCCCTGGAGCTGGCGCGGCGCCTGGACATCCCCTTGGTCGGCGTCAACTTCCCGGGGCACTTCCTGTTGCGCGTGCCGGGCGCCGATCACCTCCTCGACCCCTGCGGCGGCCGACGCCTGTACCCCAACGATTGCCGCGACCTGCTGACCCGCCAATACGGGCCCAATCTCAAGTTGCAGGCCGACCACCTGCACACCGCCGAGCCGCGATCGATCCTGCAACGGCTGTCGCGTAATCTGCGCCAGTTGCACCTGTCCAACGACGACCACCTGGCGGCTCTGGTGGATGCCGAACGCGTGCTGGAGCTGGGCAATGCCAGCGCCGCCGATTACCTGGCCCGGGCCAGTTTGTATCAGCGCCTGGATTGCCCGAACGCCGAGCGTTTTGACCTGGAACACGCGTTGATGCTCAGCGAAGACCCGATCCAGCGTCTACGCCTGACCGAACGGCTGGGGCATTTGCCGCCGAACTCTGTGGTGCATTGACTGGCGAGCGCACCTGGATAATCAACAACGCCGCTATCACCGCCGGAATCGCGCAGAAGAAGAAAATCTGCTGCACCGGTATGTGCATCGCCAGCAGCAGGCTGCCGAACAGCGGCCCCAGGATCGACCCGAACCGCCCGACACCCAGCGCCCAGCCGGTACCGGTGGCCCGCACGTGAGCCGGGTAGAAGTTACTGGCGAACGCGTTCAGGGTCAGTTGACCGCCGATGATGCAGAAGCCCGCCGCAAACACGCAGGCCACCAGATAGCGCGGATTGTCGTGATTCAGCCCCAGCAGGATGGTGCACACCGCAGCCGCTGCCAGCACGCCGGACAGCAGGCGCACTTTGCTTTTGAGCCGGTCGGCAAACCAGGCCATGCCGATGGCGCCCAAGGTCCCGGCGAACAGGAACATCGAGGTCACCAGATTGGCTTCGTTCAGGCCCAGGCCGCTTTCCAGCAACAGCGAAGGCAGCCAGCTGATCATGAAATACAGCAGGATCAGGCTGACAAAAAACGTCGCCCACAGCAGTAATGTCGGGCGCGCGTAGCCATGGCGGAACAGCTCCACCACCGTCAGTTTGCTGCCTTGCTCCTGGCGGTTTTCAGCCTCGCTCGCCGCCGGCGGTTGCCAGCCTGGCAGCATCCGCGCAGTGACTTTTTGCAGGCGCGCATACGGCGGTGCATCACGCAGCAGGCGTGGCAGGGATTCGGGCAACATCCAGGCAAGAAACGGAAACAACAGCAATGGCGTCACACCACCGGCGAGGAACACCGCCTGCCAGCCGAAACTGTCGATAAACCCGGCCGCGACAAAACCACCGGCCGCACCGCCGAAAGAGAAGCCACAGGCGGCGAGCGTCACCATCAATGTTCGCAGGCGGGGTGGTGAGTATTCCGACATGAGGGCCATGGCGCTGGGCATCGCGCCGCCCATGCCGATGCCGCAGATAAAGCGCGCGGCCATGAGGGTATTCAGGGAATTGGCGAACACCATCAGCACCGTGAGGCTGGCGTAGATCAACACACAGCACAGCAGGATGCGTCGCACCCCGAAGCGATCCGCCAGCGGCGTGACGGCCAGGGAGCCCAGCGTCAGCCCCAGCAGGTTGGCGCTGAACACCGGGCCGAACGCGGCTTTTTCAAGGCCCCAGTCCTTGGCCAGCGCCGGTACTACGTAGCCCAGGACCTGGGCGTCGTAGCCGTCGGTGACCAGCAACAGTGCCAGCAACAGGAGAATCAACCACTGATAGCGCGACACCGGACGGGCGTCGAGTGCCGCACGAAAGCTGGCAATCTGATTGTGCATCGCAAGGGACCTGTATTGTTTTTATAGTGGTGTAGATCGTTCCCACGCTCCGCGTGGGAATGAATCAGGTGACGCTCCGCGTCACGGACGCAGAGCGTCCAGGGCGGCATTCCCACGCAGAGCGTGGGAACGATCAGACTGGTGGGGTATCGGGTTGGTTGGCGGGATGAGCCGCCATGAACGCCGGATGCTGCGCCGCCAACCCCGCCACCCGCTGAATGCGCGGGTACGCCGCCAGCGACACCTTGAACCGCTCGGCCGCATACAACTGTGGAATCAGGAACGTATCCGCCATCCCCGGCTGCTCGCCAAAGCAGTAACCCTGATCACCAATCAACTGCTCAACCGCCGCCAGGCCCTGGCTGATCCAGTGCCCGATCCACTCCAGCACCTGCGCTTCATCGTGCCCCCATTGCTTGAGCAGATTCTGGGTACTGGAGTTGTGCAGCGGATGAATGTCGCAACCGATGATCGACGCCACCGCGCGCTCATGGGCGCGGGTTGCCAGATCCGTGGAGAGCAACGGCACCTGTGGATAACGTTCCTCCAGGTACTCGATGATTGCCGGCGACTGAATCAACACATCACCCTCATCGGTGCGCAAGGCCGGCACGCGACCTTGCGGGTTGATCGCCAGGTACTCCGGCTGATGGTTGGCGCCGCCCTTGGGCACCAGCAGGTTGACCGACACGGCGGTGAAGTCCAGGCCCTTGAGGGCCAGCGCGATCCGCACCCGGTAGGACGAAGTGGAGCGGTAGTAGGTATAGAGTTCCATGGCCCTGCCCTCTCAGCGCGCCGCGACCACGGTACCCCGGCATTCGCCGAAGCCGATGGAGGCAAAACCGTCGCGGGTGCAGCGGGCACGCAGGATGATTTCGTCGCCGTCTTCGAGGAATTTCCGCACCTCGCCGGAGGCCAGTTCGATCGGCTTTTTACCGCCCTCGGTGATTTCCAGCAGGCTGCCGAATTGCCCGGCTTCCGGCCCCGACAAGGTGCCCGAACCGAACAGGTCACCCGCCTGCAACTGGCAGCCGTTGACGCTGTGGTGCGCAACCATCTGCGCGACGGTCCAGTACATGTGTTGGGTGTTGCTCAGGGTCAAGCGATGGGCCGGCAGGTTCTGCTCACGCATCGAGGCGGTGGTCAGCAGCACTTCCAGTTCGATATCAAAACCACCGGCAGCCTGGTCGCGCTTGTCCAGCAAGTATGGCAGTGGTTGCGGGTCGCCTTCAGGGCGCGCCGGTTGTGCCTTGCGGAACGGTTCCAGGGCTTCAGCCGTCACCACCCATGGCGAAATACTGGTGATGAAACTCTTCGACAGGAACGGGCCCAGCGGCTGGTATTCCCAGGCCTGGATATCCCGCGCCGACCAGTCGTTGAGCAGGCAGAAACCGGCGATGTGATCAGCCGCGTCGCCGATGGCAATCGAGTCGCCCATAGCATTGCCCTGGCCGATCCAGATGCCCAGCTCCAGCTCGTAGTCCAGGCGTGCGCAGGGGCCAAAGGTCGGCTCGGTCTGGCCGGCTGGCAGGGTCTGGCCTTTCGGGCGGCGGACCTCGGTGCCCGACGGGCGAATCGTCGACGCGCGGCCGTGGTAGCCGATCGGCACATACTTGTAGTTGGGCAGCAGCGGGTTGTCCGGGCGGAACAGCTTGCCGACGTTTTGCGCGTGCTCGATGCCCACGTAGAAGTCGGTGTAGTCGTTGATCCTGGCCGGCAGGTGCATCTGGCAATCGGCAGCCGGGTGCAGCGCAGCTTGCAGTTTGCCTTGCTGGTCGCTGCCTTCGGCCAACAGTTCCAGCAGGCGTTCACGCAAGGCCACGCGCGGGCCACGGCCGAGTTCGAAAAATGCGTTCAGTTGGCCGCCAGCGGTGGCTTCAACGGCCCGGCGGGCTTCGCCTTCAAAGCATTCCAACGCGGCGTGCAGATCAAGAATCTGCTCGCCAATCGCCACGCCACTGCGCGGTGCCGAGCCATTAAGGCTGAACACTCCCAACGGCAGGTTTTGCAGCGGGAAATCCCGGTGACCGTTGGCGGAAACCACCCAACTGCGGGTGAGATTAGGCTGCGTCATGGGTTATCTCCGATTCGGGTTGAAGGTTGCAGGGAGCGAGGCCCAGCAAGCGTCGTAGGAAGGTTGCAGTTGCGGGCATTCCAGCGCGAACTGTGTAGGACGCAGCACCTGGCTGGTCTCGAACATGAACGCCATGGTGTTATCAATCTTGTGGGGCTCAAGCGTCGCGTTGATGGCTTTGGTGCAAGTCTCGCCATCCGGGCCGTGGGCGCTCATGCAGCTGTGCAACGACGCGCCGCCGGGCACGAAGCCTTCAGCCTTGGCGTCGTAGGCACCCTGGATCAGGCCCATGTATTCGTTCATCAGGTTGCGGTGGAACCACGGTGGCCGGAAGGTGTTTTCGGCGACCATCCAGCGGGGCGGGAAGATCACGAAGTCGAGGTTGGCCAGGCCGTGCACGCTGGTGGGCGAGGTCAATACGGTGAAGATCGAGGGGTCCGGGTGATCGAAGCTCACGGTGCCGATGGTGTTGAAACGACGCAGGTCGTATTTGTACGGCACGTTGTTGCCGTGCCACGCCACCACGTTCAGCGGCGAATGGTCGAGCTGGCAGCCCCACAGTTCACCGAGGAATTTCTGCACCAGCGTGGTCGGTTGCTTGAGGTCTTCGTAATGGGCGACCGGCGTGAGGAAATCCCGTGGGTTGGCCAGGCCGTTGCTGCCGATAGGACCAAGGTCCGGCAGGCGCAGTGGCGCGCCATGGTTCTCGGCGACGTAACCGCGGGCCTGGGCATCCAGCAGTTCGACGCGGAATTTCAGGCCCCGGGGCAGCACGACGATTTCCAGTGGCTCGACTTCCAGCACACCCAGTTCGGTCGCAATGCGCAGGCGGCCCTGCTCGGGAACGATCAACAGTTCGCCGTCCGCGTTGAAGAACACGCGGTCCATCGAACGGTTGGCGCGGTAGTTGTAGATGCTGATGCCCGAGGGTTTTTCCGATCCGGAATTGGCGACCATGCCTACAAGGCCATCGACGAAATCTGTCGGCTCACCCGGAATATCCAGCGGGTTCCAGCGCAGGCGGTTGGGCGTCACAGCGCCCAGCGGTCCACCGGCCAATTGCCGTTCCAGCTTGACGAACGCCGGGTGATTGGCCGACGGCTGGATGCGGTACAACCAGGTGCGCCGGGCTTCGCTGCGGGCCATGGTGAAGGCGGTGCCGGAAAAGAGTTCGGTGTACAGCCCGTAGGGCGCTTTCTGCGGGGCGTTCTGGCCAACCGGCAGTGCGCCGGGCAAGGCTTCGCTGGCAAATTCATTGCCGAAGCCTGATTGGTATTCGAGGGTCATGGATCGTCCTCTGAGCGGAAGTTGTTTTTATCGTAATCCAGTTACGCATAACGTAATTTGATACCTGTTGACCGTCAAGCTATAAAGACGCCCATTCGTCTTTCGGATTCATGCCCTCCATGGAAAAGCCGCCCGCCCCCCGCGACACCGGTAAACAGAAAGTCCGCTCGGCTGAAGTGGGCACCGACATCCTCAAGGCCCTGGCTGAACTGTCGCCGGCCACCTCGTTGTCGCGTCTGGCCGAGCACGTGCAAATGCCAGCGAGCAAGGTCCACCGTTATTTGCAGGCGCTGATTGCCTCGGGTTTTGCCG
This sequence comes from Pseudomonas sp. NPDC087814, assembly GCF_044742865.1. Taxonomy (NCBI): domain Bacteria; kingdom Pseudomonadati; phylum Pseudomonadota; class Gammaproteobacteria; order Pseudomonadales; family Pseudomonadaceae; genus Pseudomonas; species Pseudomonas sp. NPDC087814. The sequence continues at coordinate 33,408 of NZ_JBIUVK010000055.1, forward strand.
AACAGAACACCGCCACCAACCATTACGGCCTGGGCCGCGAAGCCTTGCGCGTGGGGCTGGCCGCGCTGGGCAGCATGGACGTGCTGAAAGTCGCCGCCCTGCCCCTGGCGGAACTGCGGGATGAGTTGAATGAAACCTGCTTCCTGGCCGTCTGGGGTAACCAGGGCGCGACGGTGGTGCATATCGAGCCGGCGGTGCGCGCGGTGACGGTGGTCACGCAATTGGGCTCGGTGTTGCCGTTGCTCAGTTCGTCCACCGGGCTGGTGTTCAGCGCGTTCCTGCCGTCGCGGGAAACCGTGGAGTTGCGCGAGCGGGAGATTCAGGCGGGCGTTGCCCATGCGTTGGCGGATGACCAAACCTACGCCACCACCTGCGAACAGATCCGCCAGCGCGGCTTGCACTTTGTGCATGGTTTGCTGATGCCGGGTGTGGACGCGTTGTCGGCGCCGGTGTTCAACGCGGTCGGGCAAGTGGCGGCGGTGTTGACCGTGGTGGGGCCGACGTCGCTGTTCCATGCCGATGAAGACGGCCCGGCGGCGAAGCGTTTGCTGGCGGCGACCCAGGCGGTGAGTTGGCGCATGGGTTATCAGCCGTAACGCTCAGTATCAGGCACCCAACAGAACAAAATGTGGGAGCGGGCTTGCTCGCGAATGCAGTCTGTCAGTTAAAGCATCAGTGACTGATACACCGCATTCGCGAGCAAGCCCGCTCCCACATTTGATCTTCATTGTTTGACGAATAGTGCATGGCTTCAAGCCATCAAGCCCAGCGTCTTGGCCTTGGCCACCGCCTGGGTACGCCGCTCCACCCCCAACTTGCTGTGAATCCTCCGCGCATGGGTTTTTACCGTGTGCAGCGAGATAAACAATTGGCTGGCAATTTCCAGATTGGAATTGCCCTGGGCAATCAGTTGCAGCACCTCAAGCTCGCGCTGGCTCAGGGGATTTTCCCCCGCCGCCGCCGGGCATTCCTGCGGTTCCAGCCCCAATGCACTCAACAACCCCGGTTGCCTGAGGCGCAGCTCGCGAATCGCCTGCTGTACCTGGCAACGCCCCGCCAGTTCCAATCCGGCTTCCAGCGAGCGCACGGCCAACGGGCGATCGCCGACTTGCCAGGCCACTTCCCCCAGCACCAAGTGCAACTCCGCTTCCAGGCACAGCATGCCCCGCTGACGGGCGGCCTCCAGTAACGCACTCAGGCGGGCGACAGGCTCTTCGGCGCGATGCAATTTCACTTCGGCCAGCACCTGCAAATATTCAAGCCTGGGGATCAACTCCAGGGTGGCCGGCGGTGCTTGTTTCGCCTTGGGGCCACGGTAGTGCCGCAGCACCCGGGTCACCGCCTCCAGGGTCAGTTCGGCGCGACCCTGTTGCAGCCAGAAATGCCCGCTGAGCAACAGCAATACGGCGCGATAGACGGTGTCGGGCACCTGGCGTTGCTGCATCAGGCGCTCAGCGTCGCGCAACTGGATAAACGCCTGGGCGTAATCGCCCTTGTTGGCGGCCAATAGCGCCAGTCCCAGGTAGCCGTAGAGCACGCGTTTGTCCTGGCTGTGCAGGCACATGCCCAGGCCGGATTCGAAGCATTCGGCGGCCACGCCGTCGTGGCCCTGGCGCAGCGCCAGGTGCCCACGTCGCAAGCAAATCCGCCCCATCAACGGCCCGGCTTTAAGCCGCTGTTGCACCAGCATGCGCTGCACATTTTCCAGCAGGCTCTGGGCCCGATACGGCGCGCCGCGCTGCTCCAGCAACTGCGCATGATCGAGCTCCAACAATGCCTCCAACAGCAGTGAGCCGTGGGAGCGCGCCAGGCACAACGCCTCGCGGTTCAGCGCCTGGGCCACGTCCAGCTCGCCACGCAGCAAGGCTTGCTGGGTCAGGCCCGACAGGCACATCAGGCGCGACGTCCAGGCGCTCTCGGGCAAGTCTTGCAGGGCTTCGAGAAAATGTTCCCGGGCCCGTGCGGCTTCGCCGCCCAGATGCAACAGCCAGCCCCATTGCGCCTGCCAGCGGGCCAGCAGATAACGCTGCAGGTGCGCGGTCGGTTGCGGAGTGAAACGCGCCAGTTGGTCAATGCACAACGCCGCCTGGTCGAAACGCCCGGCAAACAGCAACGCCGCCGTTACCAAGCCCACCAGTTGCGCCGAGCCCAGCATCAATTCATCGCCATGCTGCTCATGCAGGCGCAACAACAGCACCGCATTTTGCTGGCGGAACAGGTCTTCAAAACTGAAGTGCTGCAACAGGCTCACGGCAACTTCGTACTCTTCGGCCAGCAGCGCCTGCTCAAACGCGGCCTGCCAGTCCTCGGCGGCGGTAAACCATTGGCACGCGCGCCGGTGCCAGGAGCGCCTGGCTGGCCAGGGTTCGGCGCGCATCAGTTGGGCCAGTGGCGGGAAGACTTGCAGCCAATCGGTGGACTCCTCCCAGGGCTCGATAAAGGCACCCAGCGTCTGCAAGTCTCGCAGGTAGTCGCCACCGTCACCAAAGCCGAACAGGTGGTCACACAAGCTCGGGTTGAAGCGTGGCAGGTGCGCGAGCACGCGCCAGGCCTCGGCCAATTCCGGCGCCAGGCCCGTGAACAACTCGTGTTGCAGGTAGTCGAGCAAGGTTTTGTCCGGGTGCCCGTCGCCTTCAAGCAATCCGATACGCACTCCGGCGCACCAGCCGGCGCTGAACTGCAACACCTTGTCGGCGCTGGAACCGGCCAAGTGCTGGATTTCGCTGGGGTCAAACGCCAATTCGGCAGCGCTGCATTCCCACAGTTCATCATCAAGCAACAGCCGGGGCCAGTTGCAGGCCGGCCGCCGCCGCGCGCCGATCCACCAGGTCAAGGCCGGGCTGCTGGCGGCCAGGATGCGGTCAAGCAACCCATCCAGTTCAGGCGCCGGCACGCGGCAGAAGTCATCGAGAAACAACCAGGCCGGCGCTTGCCAGCGGTTCAGGGCCAGCAGCAACGTGGCCTCATCAACAAAGTCGAGGCCAAGGCTTTGCGCCAGGCGCTGACACAAATCCGAGGCCACGCCATTCAGCGGCAACCAGTACACCTGGCACTGCGAAGGCGCCTGCAACGCGCACTCGGCGAGCAATGCACTCTTGCCGCTGCCGGCCGGGGCGCAGAGCAACTTCACCCGTGCCGTGGCGTTGAGCAGCGGCACGGCCAGGCGCGGGCGCAACAGATGATGGGGAGACAAGCGTGGCATGAATCCAGGACGATCCAGACAACGGGTCATGGCGGTCATTACTGCGTCCCTGTTTTTTATTATTAGGCGGCGTGCGCCCTACCCTAGTCCTGTGGCTGGCGGTTGTTGAGGAGTATTCAGCAGGCTGATTGGCGGGCATAAAAAAGCCGGGAGCCAAAAGGCCACCCGGCACTCGTTCTAAAGGTGGAACACCGTAAATGTGGGAGCGGGCTTGCTCGCGAAGGCGGTGTATCAGTCACTGATGCTTTAACTGACAGACCGCCTTCGCGAGCAAGCCCGCTCCCACAGTTTGATCGCATTTCAATCAGGTTTTAGCGCACGCCTTCCGAGCGCAATGCTGCCGGCGTGTAGTCGGCCGCCTTGGCCGCAAAGCCGAACACAAAGCTGCTCTTCTCTTCGTTCTTCATGCCCAGGGCGATGTAGCGCCCGGCGATGATGTCGTACAGGGTTTCGACGGTGTAGGCCGGCACCTGATGGTCGTAGTAGAACTGCGCGTGACCTTCAGCAACACGCCACAGCTGGCCGCGGCCGTCGTAGTGGTCCACCAGCGCCACCTGCCAGCTGTCTTCGTCGATGTACATGTGGCGCTTGGCGTAGATGTGCCGCTCGCTCGGCTTGACCGTGCCGATCACTTCCCAGACCCGGTGCAGCTCGTAGCGGGTCAGGTCCTGGTTGATGTGGCCGGCCTTGATGATGTCGTCGTACTTGAGGGTCGGCGAATCGAGCTTGTAGCTGTTGTAGGGAATGTACATCTCCTTCTTGCCCACCAGCTTCCAGTCGTAGCGGTCGGGGGCGCCGGAGAACATGTCGAAGTTATCCGAGGTGCGCAGGCCGTCGGCCGCAGTGCCCGGCCCGTCGTAGGCCACTTGCGGCGCACGGCGTACCCGGCGCTGGCCGGCGTTGTAGACCCAGGCCAGGCGCGGTTCCTTCACTTGGTCGAGCGTCTCATGCACCAACAGTACGTTGCCGGCCAGGCGCGCCGGGGCGGTCACCGATTGTTTGAAGAAGGTCAGTACGTTGGCGCCCTTGACCGGGTCCATGTCCGGGATCAGCTGCGGCACGGCCACTTCTTCTTCGAAGCGGATCGGCGTGTAGCTGCCGTTGGTCTGCGGCGTGGCCTGGGTAATGATGCGGCGCAGGTTGCCGCCGTGGTAACGGGTGATGTGGTTCCACAGCACCTCAACGCCGTTCTTCGGAATCGGGAACGCGTAGTAGCGGTTGCCGGTGAAGTTCTCCAGGCCATTGCCGTCGTTGATCGCATGCACGTTGAGCGCGCTGCGCTTGATCGACTCGTAGATCTCCGGCGGCAGGTTGACCGTGCGGTGGGTCGGGTACACGGGGATCTTGTAGGTTTGCGGGTAGCGCTTGAACATCGCCACCTGGCCTTCGGAGAGTTTGTCCTTGTACTTGTCGACCGTGGCGGCGGTGATCACGAACAGCGGCTTTTCATTGGCAAACGGGTCAGCGAGGAAGCCTTTGCTGTCCACCGCCCCGGCGTTTTTCGGGATACCACCGGTCCATGCCGGGATCGAACCATCGGCGTTACCGGCCTTCTCGGCGCCCACCGGGGTCAGGGTAGTGCCGAGCTTGGCCGCTTCTTCCGGCGACACTGCGGCCATCACGTTGGCGGCCAACAGGCTCAGGGCCAACACCCCGCATTGCAGAATCATTTTGCGCATAGTCTCTTGTCCTTACTTAAGCCAAATCAGAAGTTCACGCCAAAGCTGAGGGCGATGAAGTCGCGGTCGGTGAGGGTGTTGTAGTCACCGCCAAAAAAGTCGGTGTAGCTCAGGCTCGCGGTGTAGGTGTTGCGGTAGTCCGCATCCACGCCGACGCTGATGGCCTTGGCGCCTTCGTTGAACAGGCCGTTGGGGCCGTAGCCGCTGACGTCCTGGGACCACGACACGTTGGGCTTGAGGTTGACCCCGGCGAATACGTTGTTGTAATCGAGGATGGCCCGGGCGCGATAACCCCAGGAGTTGGCCGTGACAAACCCATCAGTGTCGCCGCCGAACCCGTACTGGCCGTAGACCGAGTCACGGCCATAACGCAGCTTGGATTTCGCCTCCAGCCCGCCGACGTGCACAAAGGCCGCCTCGCCCACCAGGGTCAGGCGTTCGGCGCCCAGTACCTGGTCGAAGAATTGGGTCATGGTGCTCTGGATCTGGGTGATTTCCTTGCGGCGGTAGCCGGCGTTGTCGGCACCGAAGGAACTGCTGATCGGCGAAGCGGCGTTGCCGGCAATCGGGTTGACCAGGGCCAGCGTCAGGTCGGTGGTGTTGAGTTGTACGGGAGCATTCGGGCGGTAGCTGATTTCGCCGGTCCAGGCGGTGCCGGTGGGCAAGGTGGTGGAGAAACTGGCACCGAACAGGCGGATATTTTCCGGGTAGTCGAGGTAATACTGGCCGCGACCGAGCATCGTGCTTTGCGCCAGGCCGGCCCCGGTACCCGGGGCGATCCCGTTGGCCGCGTTGGCAATAGCGCCAATGGTTGCCAGGTTGGTGTTGGCGGTGATGGTACCGACGGTGGGCGTGCGGCTGTGATAGTTCATGAAGTACAGGCCGTACTCGGTGTCATCTCCCAGCCAGCGCAACGCCATGCCGAACTGGCCGCCATCGCGCGCCTCGCGGTCTTTTGCACGCTGCACCACTACGCCTTCTTTCGTAACCTGGAAGCCCTGGCCAAACGCCGCCGCTACCGGTTGCAATGGTGCAATCGCCGGGCTGCCGACGGTGTAGTTGCCGTTGCAGCCATGGGCCACCACGTCGTTACCGAAGAAGGTGCCGCAGTTGTCCACCACGGTGTTTTCCCAGTTCAACTGGTAGAAACCTTCCACGCTCAACTGGTTGGTGAGGCTTTGGGAGGCGAACACCATGTTGACCGGAATCAGGCCCTCCTTGATCTCGGCGCCAGGGCGGCGGAACGCGGAAACGTCGATGGGGTTGATGCTGTTGATGGAGTTGCCGATGAACGTACTTTCCCCCCAACTGACCACCTGTTTACCGACGCGCACGTTGCCCGGCAAATCGCCGATGGAATAGTTGTGATAGACAAATGCATCGAGTAATTCGTAGCCGGAAGAGCGCGCGCCTTCGTCGCGGTGGTTATTGCTGATCTGCTTGAATTCGCGGTCTTCGTCCTGCAGTTCGAAGTCGTACCAGTACTTGCCGCGCACGAACACGCCGCTGTCGCCGTACTTGAGTTCCAGGTCGTGGATGCCCTTGAAGATCTTGGAGAAGGTCTCGCCCTTCTTGAAGTTCAGGCGACCATCATCGCCGGTGGAAGCCTGGCCCGTTCCGCCGTTGGGAATGCCCACCAGCTTCTTGTCGGCATCGCGCATGCCCCAGCTGGCACCGACCGACAGCGAGGAATCGAATTGCCCTTCGATCTCGCCGATGTTGAACGAAACAGCCTGCGCCTGGGCACAGCAACCCAAAGCAACCGCAGCGGCCAGCGCCTGTGGCCTGAAGATGGCGCGCATTGTTGTTTTTGTCATGCGTCTTCCCCGGTGGTGTGACAGAAGGCCCCACCCTACTGCCCGCGATCAGGAGCGATAAGCGCACCAAGGAGGTATTCGTGTTGTCGCTCGAAAGGATGAGAGGGCGCTCTGGCCGGGGTCTTGGAGAGGCCATGGACGAGATGGATGAAGGATTATCAGGAGGATGGATGAGGTGTTATTGCCACTGTTGCGGGTTTGGTAACAGTCCTTGTCTCGAATCGCTATTTTTCATTTTGTAACAAAAGCCTATTCTTGCCTGGCTTTCAGGGCAAACCGCCCGCTTCCAGAACCTGGAAGAACAGCCAGTTTTTTATGGATTGATCAATATTTTCAATCTGTTACCGGTGTTCACTGACGTTGATTTATTGCTCCTTGATCAAACGTCTTACTTCAGCCGCTGCCTTTGCAGCGGCTTTTTTTATGCCTGAAATAAAGCGGGGCGCCATGGCGCCCCGCTTGATTAAAACTTTTTCACGTAATGATCACAGGCTGTACTTCTGCAGGTTGGCCATCATCTCCTTCAAGGCCTCGATGTTGTCCTTGGGGTGAGCGGCCCCGTCGAAGTCACAGATTTGCTGCCAGTGGGCGGCGACATCATCCGGGGAGAACCCGGCTTCAGGATCAAACCCAACACCCAGGCTGCGCTCCCAGCGGGTCTTGCCGATCCAGCCGCCGCCCACCTCAAACAGCCCGGAGGTTTCCTGACACGCCTCGCTGCCCAGGTACACCACCAGCGGGCTGATCAATTCCGGCTTGAGGCGTTCGAAGACTTGCGGCGGGATCAGGCCTTCGGTCATGCGTGTACCACCGGTGGGGGCGATGGCGTTGACCAGGATGTTGTTCTTGCGGCCTTCCAGCGCCAGGGTGCGGGTCAGGCCGTACAGGCCGAGCTTGGCCATGCCGTAGTTGGACTGGCCGAAGTTGCCGTAGATACCGGAAGTGGAGGCGGTGAAGATCACCCGGCCGTAGGCTTGTTCACGCAGATGGGGCCAGGCGGCGCGGGTGACTTTGTAGGCGCCTTCGACGTGTACGCGGTAGACCAGGTCCCAGTCGCTGTCTTCCATTTTGTGGAAGGTTTTGTCCCGCAGGATCCCGGCGTTGTTGACCACGACGTCGATGCGGCCGAAGGCGTCGAGGGCGTTCTGGACGATCTTGTCACCGTCGGTGACGGAGTCGTGGTTGGCCTCGGCGATGCCGCCGGCTTCGCGGATTTCGGCTACGACGCGGTCGGCCGCCGAGGCGTTGGCGCCTTCGCCCTGGGTTGAGCCGCCAAGATCGTTGACCAGCACTTTGGCGCCGTGTCTGGCGAACAGGAGTGCGTGGGCGCGGCCTAGTCCGCCGCCGGCACCGGTGACGATCACGACCTTGTCTTGGAACTGCACAGGCTCACTCATTGGGGACTCCAGGGGTGGTTAGGGGTGGATGGGTTGAGTGTCAGGCACGGGGCCTGGGGTCACAATAAATACGGCTGGGGGTGAATGGTGCGCGATAAGGCTGGGGGATGATTGGCGTGGCCGGGGGGTGGGTACATATCCGTTATTTGGGTGATGGCTGATATTGGTTCCGCTCTTACAGCGGCTCACTTTTGAACAGCGCAAAAGTAAGCAAAACGCTCTT
>NZ_JBIUVK010000056.1:0-37809 GCF_044742865.1 Pseudomonas sp. NPDC087814
TGATCGACCGTCCGATCCGTCCGCTGTTCCCAGAAGGCTTCATGAACGAAGTGCAGGTTGTCTGCACCGTCGTTTCCACCAGCAAGAAGACCGATCCGGACATCGCTGCGATGATCGGTACCTCGGCGGCCCTGGCCATCTCCGGTATTCCTTTCGATGGCCCGATCGGCGCTGCCCGTGTTGCATTCCACGAAAGCACCGGCTACCTGCTGAACCCGACTTACGAACAGCAGAAAGCTTCGAGCCTGGACATGGTCGTTGCCGGTACTTCGGAAGCCGTGTTGATGGTTGAATCGGAAGCCAAAGAGCTGACCGAAGACCAGATGCTGGGCGCTGTACTGTTTGCTCACGACGAGTTCCAGGTTGTGATCAACGCTGTCAAGGAACTGGCCGCTGAAGCTGCCAAGCCAACCTGGACCTGGGCTCCTCAGCCAGAAGCTACCGCACTGCTGGGCGCTATCCGCTCCGAGTTCGGCACCGCTATCTCCGACGCCTACACCATCACCATCAAGGCCGATCGTTACGCTCGCCTGGGTGAGTTGAAGGACCAGGTTGTTGCCAAGCTGTCCGGTGAAGAAGGCCAGCCTTCTTCCAGCGAAGTCAAAGCAGCCTTCGGCGAAATCGAATACCGCACCGTTCGCGAAAACATCGTTAACGGCAAGCCACGTATCGACGGCCGCGACACCCGCACCGTACGTCCGCTGAACATCGAAGTCGGCGTTCTGCCAAAAACCCACGGTTCGGCCCTGTTCACCCGTGGCGAAACCCAGGCACTGGTTGTTGCAACACTGGGTACTGCCCGTGACGCACAGCTGCTGGACACCCTGGAAGGCGAGAAAAAAGACCCGTTCATGCTGCACTACAACTTCCCTCCGTTCTCGGTAGGTGAGTGTGGTCGCATGGGTGGCGCTGGTCGTCGCGAAATCGGTCACGGCCGTCTGGCCCGTCGTTCGATTGCAGCCATGTTGCCTGCCGCCGACGTGTTCCCGTACACCATTCGCGTTGTGTCGGAAATCACTGAGTCCAACGGTTCCAGCTCCATGGCTTCGGTCTGCGGCGCTTCCCTGGCTCTGATGGATGCCGGCGTTCCGATGAAGGCACCGGTTGCCGGTATCGCCATGGGCCTGGTTAAAGAAGGCGAGAAGTTCGCCATCCTGACCGACATCCTGGGCGACGAAGACCACCTGGGCGACATGGACTTCAAAGTAGCCGGTACCGCCAAAGGTGTTACCGCGCTGCAGTTTGACATCAAGATCTATGGCATCTCAGAAGAAATCATGGAAATCGCTCTGGGCCAAGCCCTTGAAGCGCGCCTGAACATCCTCGGTCAGATGATCCAGATCATTGGCCAGTCCCGTACCGAACTGTCGGAAAATGCTCCGACCATGATCGCGATGAAAATCGACACCGACAAAATCCGTGATGTTATCGGTAAAGGCGGCGCGACCATTCGTGCGATCTGTGAAGAGACCAAGGCTTCGATCGACATCGAAGACGACGGCTCGATCAAGATCTTCGGCGAAACCAAGGAAGCGGCTGAAGCGGCACGTCAGCGCGTGCTGGGTATTACTGCTGAAGCCGAGATCGGCAAGATCTACGTCGGTAAGGTTGAGCGCATCGTCGACTTCGGCGCATTCGTCAACATCCTGCCGGGCAAGGACGGTCTGGTTCACATCTCCATGCTGAGCGACGCTCGCGTTGAGAAAGTGACCGACATCCTGAAAGAAGGCCAGGAAGTGGAAGTGCTGGTACTGGACGTGGACAACCGCGGCCGTATCAAGCTGTCCATCAAGGACGTAGCAGCAACCAAGGCTTCGGGCGTTTAATCACCCCGTCGCTGCAAGCTGAAAAAGGACTCTTCGGAGTCCTTTTTTTATGCCTGCGGGAAAGTGTCGCGAAATCAGGCGTTTAGCCATACCCCAAAAGCCGCAACTTGCATGCAGGCACGTTCGTCTTCATGCAAGTTGCACGATTCCGAAAATCACCTGTTTTCATAACGTATTGTTTTATAAGGATTTAATTGGTCGCATCGAGTTGGCACACTGTCTGCAATATCCCTGTTAACGCTGCAGCATCAAGGTTTACGTACTGCAGACTTTTAATAAAACAGGAGTTACTCGTATGAAGAAGTTCGCTCTCGCTACTGCTACCGCTCTGACCCTGGCCATGGGTGCTAACGTAGCCTTTGCTCAGACTTCCCAAGCCCCTATGACGCTGGCGGCCGGTGAAGTCACCAAGGCTAAAGAGTCCACTTCGGATACCTGGATCACCACCAAAGTCAAAGCTGACCTGCTGACCGAGAAAGGTATTCCTGGTTCGGACATTAAGGTTGAGACCAACAAAGGTGTGGTTTCCCTGTCCTCGACAGTTGCTATCTCTGACGCTCAGAAAGCTACTGCTGTAGCGATCACCAAGAAAATCAAAGGCGTGACCGCAGTTTCGGCTGACGGCCTGATGGCTGGCGGCGCTACCAAGGCTGATAACGTCGACAAAACCAAAAGCGCAGCTGCTGGTGCCAAAGAGTCCACCTCGGACACTTGGATCACCACCAAAGTGAAAGCTGACCTGGTAACCGAGAAAGGTATTCCTGGCACCGACATCAAAGTCGAAACCAACAAAGGTGTAGTTTCCCTGTCGTCGACCGTCGCAGTGACTGAAGCGCAGAAAACCACCGCGGTGAACATCACCAAGAAAATCAAAGGCGTTAAAGCTGTATCGGCCGACGGCCTGAAAGCAGAGTAACGCTTAACGAATCGCCTGAGCTAGGCGGAGGCGGCCACGAGCGAGTTAGATATCCGCTCAATGCACCTCACAGGTTCATGCGACCGACCACACGGATGTGGTCATTACAGGCCCCGGCACTTGTGTCGGGGCCTGTTCTATTGTGGGTAGAAAAGTGGGGAGGTCAGCGAGGCTCTTGTGGCGAGGGGGCTTGCCCCCGTTGGGCTGCGTAGCGGCCCCTTGGTATGACGACGGTGATCCACCTGAATGACCGCGACGCCCTCATTGGGGCCGCTACGCAGCCCAACGGGGGACAAGCCCCCCTCGCCACAGGTGCTCAGCGGGTGCCGGTTTATTCGGCATCCAGATGCATCGGTGTTACCACCCGACCATCTTTCTCCGCTTCCCCAAGGTTTGCATCGATAAAGTAAACCCGCTCATCTTCCAGCTGCGCCTTGTCTACCAGGTAGTCCTTGATCGCGCTGGCGCGGTCCTGGCCCAGTTGGCGCAGCAACACGTCACTGCCACTCCAGAACTTGATCACACCGTCCCGCAGCTTTGCGGTGCGCTCGTCATTGCTCAGGTCTTTCCATTCGGCCGGAGGCTGTTGTTTCAGGCGGGTGCGGTAGATGCCTTCCAGCAGCGGCGCCTTTTCCTTTTCCGGTACTTCAAGCAGCGACGCCTGGGCCGGCACCTTGTCGCCACGGCGCTGGAGGATCTTGTAGTAGTTGTACTGGTATTCGCGTTCCAGCCGTTGTGCGGCCAAAAGCGGGCCGTCACTGCTGGCAGCGGCGGTGCCTTCGATCTCCAGGCGCAGCGCAGGGCGCTCCTTGAGGGCTTTGGCCAGGCTGTCGAGGGCCGACTGGGAATCCTTGCTCAGCTCGCTCGAGCCTGCCGCAAACGACACGTTGCCAAGGTCTTGGGCACCACCACCGCTGATCAGGCCGCCAATGAACTTGAATGGCGCCGTGGCCGCACGTACTACCAGGTTGCGCAGGGTCTGCCAGACAATCGGCATGACGCTGAACTGCGGGTTGTTCAAGTCGCCGGTCACCGGCAGTTCGATCGAGATCTTGCCGTCGGAGTCCTTGAGCAGGGCTATCGCCAGGCGAATCGGCAGGTCCACGGCGTCGGCGCTGTCGACCTTCTCACCCAGTTGCAGTTGCTCGACCACCACCTTGTTTTCGGCCTTCAACTGGCCCTTGGTGATGACGTAATGCAGGTCAAGGTTGAGCCGACCCTTGCGGATGCGGAACCCGGCAAACTTGCCCGAGTATGGCGTCAGGGTGGTCAGTTCGACGCGTTTGAAGCTGGTGGCGATATCCAGTGCGGCCATCGGGTCAAACGGGTTTACGCTGCCCTTGATGGTGACCGGTGCATAACGGTCAACCTTGCCCTTGACGTCGACGCTGGCCGGTTTGGCCTGGCGACTGTCAATGGTGCCGATCTGGCCGTTGAGCTGCTGGATGGCCGTGGCGAAGTTCGGGGTCAGGCTGAAGTCGGCGAAGTTGGCCGAGCCGTCGTTGATCGCAATTTGACCAATATGAATGCCCAGGGGCTTCTCTTTGCTGGCCGCAGGTTTCGCCGCGGACTTGCCTGGGCTGTTGGCCGGCTGCGGGATCAGCAGGTCATCGATGTTGGTGGTGCGGTCATCGTTGATCATGAAGCGCGCATAGGGCTGCAACAGGTTGACCTTGTCGATCGACAGGCTGTCGCCATGTTGATAATTCACGCCTTCCAGCACCAGGCGCTGCCACTTGAGGAAGTCGCGGGTCTTCATGGTGTCCAGGGTGTGCAACTGGTCGACCTGGGCCCGGCCGGTCACCTGGAATGCCAGGGGGGCGGTGCTTTTCAGGTTCACGTCGAGGTTGCTGCCGAGCATGCCGCTACGCAGTTCCAGGCGGATAAACGGGCTGATATACGACTGGGCGACGCGCAGGTCGATGTCTTTGGTGTCCACTTTCAGCTTGGCGCTGACCGGGCTCAGGTTGACCTGGCCGGTCGCCTCGAGCTTGCCTTGTTTGCCTACGCCGGTATCGAGCTTGAGGGTAAACGGGCTCTGGTTAAGGCTGTCGAAACCCTGCAGGTCAAGGTTCAGCGGCCCGACTTCCAGGGCGACTGCCGGTTTGGCCGAGCGGTCAGCCAGATGCACTTGATAGTCGCGCAGTTGCACGTCCTTGAGCAGCACTTGCCAAGGCTTGCTCGGCGCTGCCGGTGCAGGTTTTGGCGAGTCGGCGGTAGCGGGTGCGGTGGCTGGCTCGGCTGCGGGTGCAGTTGCAGGTTTGCTCGGTTGGCTGGCAAACAGCTTCTGCCAGTCCAGCTGGCCGTCGGCTTCAAGGGCGGCCCAGGTTTCGAGTTTATTACTGCGGATCTTGCCGACGATCACTTGCTGCTTGGCCAGGTCCACGGTGGTTTCGCTGACGTCCAGCTTCTGCAGGCGCGCGAGCGGCCGGCCATCCGGTGCCTTGATCGCAAACGGCGCGACACTCAGGGCAACGTTGGTCAGGTTCAGCTCGGTTTCCTTGGCCAGGCTCAGCTTGTAGTCGGTGCTGAAGTTGAGGATGCCGTCTTCCAGAACCAGCGGCACCGCATCACGCACATACGGCCACCAGACTTTCATCTTGCCGTCGGTAACCTTGAGTTTGCCCTCGGAGGCAATCGGGATGAGGCTGAAGTTACCGGTCCAGTCGATCTGCCCACCTTCGGGGCCTGCGGCAACCAGCGTCATATCAGCGTTGTCTTCGGGCAGCGTGCTGAGGTTTTTCAGCTCGAAATCCAGCTTGTCGTAGAGAAACTCGATCGGTTCGCTGGGGCGCAAATCCTGGAAGTGCACATAGCCGGCTGCCAGCTTGATGTTATCGATGCGCAGCGGAAACGGCTTGGCGTTGGGATCGGTGGGCGTTGGCTCGCTGGCTGGCAATTTGAACAGCTGCGCCAGGTTGAGCTGGCCGGATTTGTCGAACAGCAGCTCGGTCTTGGGCTTGTCGAGTTGTACGTCGGCCAGGTGCAGGGCGCGGGTCCACAGGCTGTCGATCTGCAGGTTGGCATAGAGGCGTTCAAAGGCCACTTGCTCCTTGCCCGGCTCACCGATATTCAGGCCCCACACGGTCAGTTCGAGGCTGAACGGGTTGAGCTCGATACGCTCGACACGCGCCGGCACCGTGGCGTAGTTGGCCAACTGTTGGTTGGCCACGCGAAGGGCAATGCCGGGGAGAATCAGGAAGCCCAGCAAGCTGTACAGGGCAAGGGCGGTCAGCAAGGCGCCAGCGGCGCGAATCAATCCTTTGGGCATATGTGACGCCATCTATGTCAATCAAGAGTGCCTTGGAGTATGGCACGGGTTTACGGTTCCGAAGAGCCGGGCCTTTATTACTGCGCCCTGACCCTTTTGGGACAAGTCCTACAGTTGCAGGATCAGGGTCTTCAGCGGTGGTTGCTGGTCGTGGGACGGGAAGTCTGCGCCGGGTGTCATGACCTGCCACTCGCGCACCGGGCGCCCGGCCTTTTCCGCGCAGCGCAGGACCTGGTCACGCCAGTCGTCCATACCGACTTTCGCCAGGTTGTTGCAGCAGATCAGCACGCCGTTGTCGGCCGTGGCCAGCAGCGCCGGCTTGAGCAGGCTCTGGTAGTCGCGCAGCAGGTCGACCGTGCCGAAGGCGCTCTTGGCCCAGGCGGGTGGGTCGAGCAGTACCAGATCGTATTGACGCTGCTCCAGGCGCGGGTAACTCGGCAGCTTCTGCCCCCGACGCTGGCTGATGGGCAGGCCGGCCAGCTGGCGGATTGCCGGGAAGTAGTCGGACTGGATGAATTCCATCGTCGGCAATTGCGGGTTGAGTTGACCGTTTTCGCGACCGACCGCCAGGTTGCCCTCGGCAAAGTCCAGGTTGCACACCTCACGAGCGCCACCGGCAGCAGCACTCAGGCCTACGCCGCAGGTGTAGGCAAACAGGTTCAGCACGCTTTTGCCGGCGCTGTGTGCCTTGACCCAGCCGCGGGTGTTGCGCAGGTCCAGGAATAACAGCGGGTCTTGCCCGGCATGGCGGCCGCGCACGCGGTAATTGAGGCCCCATTCGTGGCCGACCAGGTCTTCCAGGGCTGCGGGCTCGGCACGGTAAACCGTGTCTTCACGGTCGATGCGCGAGTTGCCCCGGGAGCGGTCGTTGTAGACCAGCAGCAGTTCAAGCCCCAGGTGCTGGTTGATTGCTTGATGCAGGTGCAACAGGTCGTCGCTTTCCAGCGACTGGTGAAAACTCTGCACCAGCAGTTGCGGGCCGTAGCGGTCGATCGTCAGGCCGCCGGCGCCTTCCTGGCTGCCGTGGAACAGGCGATAGCAATCGGTACCTTGTGCATGCAGCTCGGCGAGCAGGTCCTGGCGATGATCGAGGGCGGCGCGCAGCGCCTGATTCAAGGAAGACATAGTGCGCGCCTTGCAGAGTAATTGGGGCGCGGGAGTTTAACAGTTATGGCTCCAGCAGGCCCATTCGCCTGTGGGCCCGCTGCACCGAACCATTGCGCATGGCCCAGCGCAACAACGGCGCGCTGCGCCTGACCCCGGCACGAATCATCTGGCGCTGGATCGGGCTTTGCTTCTGCCCGAGCATGTCGCTGGCCCAGTCCGGCAGCAGGTCGATACCGGCCTGCATCATCAGCGAGCCAAACGGCTTGGCCAGGGTGCTCGGAGACGGCGCATTGAGCAGCAGGCGCAGGACTTCGTGGCTGCGCTGGTCACACAGCAGTTGCGGGCGGATACGCTCAAGGTAATCGGAAATTTCCTGGCGCGAACGCGGCACATGGCGCGCGCCCAATTGCTCGGCCACCAGGGCGATTTCGCTGTAGTACCGGTCTTGATCCCTCGGAGATAAATCCGGGTTGCGATAACGCAGGTGGGCCGCGAGAAAGTTGCTGACCTCCGCCACATGCACCCAGGTCAGCAACTCGGGATCACTGGCGGCATACGGTCGACCGTCCGGTGCATGGCCGACCACTTGCAGGTGAATGGTGCGCACTTTCTCGATCAGCCATTCGGCGTCACGCCGCGAACCAAACGTGGTGCCGGAAATGAACTGCGAGGTGCGTCGTAACCGCCCCAGCATGTCCTGCCGAAAGTTCGAGTGGTCCCACACGCCGGCCAACGCCAGCGGGTGCAATGCCTGCAACATCAACGCGCTGATGCCGCCGATCAACATGCTGCTGAAGTCGCCATGGACCTTCCAGCTCACCGAGTTCGGCCCAAAGAGACCCGGATCGCCCTTGGGGTTCTCCAGGTCGAGTTGGCCCAGCGACAAGCCGGTCAGGCTCATCAGCTGGTTTTCGATGCGGCTGCGAATGAATTCCATGGGTTCCTAGCGGTTGAGGCGCTTGTCGATCAGGCCGTCCACCACGCTCGGGTCGGCGAGGGTGGACGTATCCCCCAGGCTGTCCAGTTCGTTGCAGGCAATCTTGCGCAGGATCCGCCGCATGATCTTGCCTGAGCGGGTTTTCGGCAAGGCCGGCGCCCATTGAATCAGTTCGGGCTTGGCGAAGCTGCCGATTTCCTTGCTGACCAGGTCCAGCAGGTGCTTTTTCAGCGCGTCGTCGGGCTCGACGCCATTCATGGGCGTGACGAAGGCATAGATGCCCTGGCCTTTCACGTCGTGTGGATAACCGACCACCGCGGCTTCTGCGACCTGATCATGCAGCACCAGGGCGCTTTCGACTTCGGCGGTGCCGATGCGGTGCCCGGAAACGTTGATCACGTCGTCGATGCGGCCGGTGATCCAGTAGTCACCGTCCTCGTCGCGCCGCGCGCCGTCGCCGGTAAAGTAGTAGCCGGGGTAGGGTTTGAAATAGGTGTCGATCATCCGCTGAGGGTCGCCGTACACGCTGCGGATCTGCCCTGGCCAGCTGGATTTGATCGCCAGCACGCCGCTGCCGGCGCCACTGATTTCCTTGCCTTGCTCGTCGAGCAGCACCGGCACCACGCCAAACATCGGCTGGGTGGCGCAGCCGGGCTTGATGCGCTGGGCGCTGACCAGCGGGCTGAGCATGATGCCGCCGGTTTCGGTCTGCCACCAGGTGTCGACAATCGGGCAGCGTTGTTCGCCCACGGCATTGAAGTACCAGTCCCACGCTTCCGGGTTGATTGGCTCGCCGACACTGCCCAGCAGGCGCAGGCTGGCGCGGGAAGTGTTTTCCAGTGGGCCGTGGCCTTCCCGCATCAGCGCGCGTAACGCGGTCGGCGCGGTGTAGAAGATGTTGACCTTGTGTTTGTCGATCACCTGCCAGAACCTCGAGCTGTCCGGGTAGCTCGGCACGCCTTCGAACATCAGCGAGGTCGCACCATTGGCCAGTGGCCCGTACACGATATAGCTGTGGCCGGTGACCCAGCCGACATCGGCGGTGCACCAGAACACTTCGCCTTCGCGGTAATCGAGCACGTACTTGAAGGTCATCGCAGCCTGCAGCAGGTAACCGCCGGTGGTGTGCAACACACCTTTGGGTTTGCCGGTGCTGCCGGAGGTGTAGAGGATAAACAGCGGGTCTTCCGCATCCATCGGCTCGGGCGGGCAGTCGTCGCTGGCTGCATCCAGGGCCTGTTGATACTTGAGGTCGCGCCCTTCAGTCCAATTGACTGCCGCGCCAGTGCGCTGCACCACCAGTACCGTGCTGACACCCGGGCAACTGGCCAGAGCCTTGTCGACATTCTGTTTCAGCGCCACCGGCTTGCCGCCGCGCACGCCTTCATCGGCGGTGATCACCGTGTGGCAATCGGCGTCGAGAATGCGGTCGCGCAGGGCGTCCGGCGAGAATCCGCCAAACACCACCGAATGCACCGCACCGATCCGCGTACAGGCAAGCATCGCGTAGGCCGCCTCGGGAATCATCGGCATGTAGATACACACGCGGTCGCCTTTCTTTACGCCACGGCTTTTCAGCACGTTGGCCAGGCGGCTGACGTTTTGGTGGAGCTGGCGGTAGGTAATTTTGGAAGACGTCGCAGGATCATCGCCCTCCCAGATGAAGGCCGGCTGATCAGCGCGTTGCGCGAGGTGACGGTCGATGCAGTTGTAACTGACGTTCAGTTGGCCTCCGGCAAACCATTGCGCGGCGCCGGTCTTGATGTCGGATTTCTGGACGGTCTGCCAGGGCGTGGTCCAGTCGAGAAAACGCTTGGCCTGTTCGGCCCAGAACGTATCGGGTTGCTCGACGGATTGGCGGTAGAGGCGCTGGTAGTCCTCTTGACTGAGTTGCGCAGCCCGGCGGACGGCATCGGCGGTGGGGAACGTGCTGATATCGAACATGAGGGATCCTTATTCTTGTTTTTTGCGACAAGAGGGGAGCTTTGCGACCCTCGTAGGAGCTGGCTTGCCAGCGATTGCATCACCTCGGTATTGAGTTTCACCGAGGTGTTTGCATCGCTGGCAAGCCAGCTCCTACAAGGGTCCGCTCCCGCAGGTTCAGACCCTCATTGTAGTGCTGATACCATCAACCGCGGTGACGGCCGCGGAAGTAGTTGATCAACCCCTGGGTGGACGCATCGTCCGCAGGCTGTTCTTCGGTGCCGGTCAGGCGGTTGTAGACGCCTTTGCCCAGCTCCTTGCCCAGCTCCACGCCCCACTGGTCGAACGCGTTGATGCCCCAGATGACGCTTTGCACGAACACTTTGTGTTCATACATCGCCACCAGTGCGCCAAGACGGCGAGGGCTGATGCGTTCAACCACAATGGTGTTGCTCGGACGGTTGCCCGGGATCACCTTGTGTGGTGCCAGCTTCTGCACTTCGGCTTCGTCCATGCCCTTGTCGCGCAGCTCGGCTTCAGCCTCGGCGCGGGTCTTGCCGAGCATCAGGGCCTGGCTCTGGGACAGGCAGTTGGCGTACAGCCACTGATGGTGGTCGGAGACCGGGTTGAAGCTGACGATCGGCACGATGAAGTCGGCCGGGATCAGTTGGGTGCCCTGGTGCAGCAGCTGGTGGTAAGCATGCTGGCCGTTGCAGCCTACGCCGCCCCAGATAACCGGGCCGGTGTCGGTGGAAACCGGCGTACCGTCCTGGCGCACGCTCTTGCCGTTGGATTCCATGTCCAGCTGTTGCAGGTGCTTGGTGATGTTACGCAGGTAGTGATCGTACGGCAGGATTGCGTGGCTCTGCGCGCCCCAGAAGTTGCCGTACCACACGCCCAGCAGGCCGAGCAGCACCGGCATGTTCGCCTCGAATGGAGCGGTCTGGAAATGCTGGTCCATGGTGTAGGCGCCGGACAGCAGTTCCTTGAAGTTGGACATGCCGATGGCCAGCGCGATGGGCAGGCCGATGGCCGACCACAGCGAGTAACGACCGCCCACCCAGTCCCACATCGGGAAAATGTTCTCTTCGCGGATACCGAAGGCCACGGCCGCCGCATTGTTGCTCGATACGGCGATGAAGTGGCGATACAGCTCGGCTTCCGAGCCACCCTGGGCCAGGTACCAGGCGCGGGCGGCCTGGGCGTTTTTCAGGGTTTCGAGGGTGTTGAAGGATTTTGACGAGACGATGAACAGCGTGGTCTCGGCGCGCAGCTTCATGGTCAGCTCGTGGAACTCGCTGCCGTCGATGTTCGCCAGGTAATGGCAGCGCACGCCTTTGTGGGCGTAGGACAACAGCGCTTCAGATACCAGCTCCGGGCCGAGGAACGAGCCACCGATACCGATGTTCACCACGTCGGTGATCGGCTTCTCGGTGTAGCCACGCCACAGGCCGTCGTGGATGCGGCCGACCAGGTCAGTGATCTGGTTCAGCACCTTGTGCACGTCCGGCATGATGTTCACGCCGTTGACCGACAACTTGTCACCCACCGGGCGACGCAGTGCGGTGTGCAACGCCGGACGGCCTTCGGAAGAGTTGACCGGCTCGCCGTTGAACAGCGACTTGATCGCGCCCTGAAGGTCGACTTCCTTGGCCAGGCCTACCAGCAGGTCGCGGGTTTCGCTGGTGATCAGGTTTTTCGAGTAATCGAGGAAAAGTCCGCAGCTGCTCAAGGTGAACTGGGTAAAGCGCTGGGGATCGGCATTAAAGGCTTCGCGCATGCTGAAATCCTGCATGGCTTGGCGATGTTGATTGAGCGCTTGCCAGGCGGGCAGAGCGGTAACGTCATGAGGAGTGCGGTAGTACGCCATCGCTGCGGGTTTCCTTTTTATTGCTGGGACTGCTTTTAGGACACTTGAAAGCCGGGAATGTCCTGTCTTTGTGAAGATGACAGGCTCCGGTCAACGCCAACGAAGAGCGTAGGGCGAATACATTAAACCTAGCGTGTCGATCTGTCTTGGCTTTGTCTGCGCTGTGGCCGGTACTTTTTTATACCGGCCGATCAGGCAGTGCAACAGGCGGGGTGTGCGGCGGGGTCAGTTCAGGTGCAGATGCAGGTTGTCGATCAGCCGGGTGGCGCCCAGGTAGGCGGCGACCAGGATCACCAGGTCCTTGTCTTCGGCGGTGGCCGGACGCAGGTGCAGGCCCTGGCGAACCTCCAGGTAGTCCATGCGAAAACCTGCCGCTTCGATCTGCTGGACCTGTGCGGCGCGCAGTTTGGCGAAGTCGCGGTCGCCCGCTTCAATGGCTGCGGCGACCTGGCTGAGGCTGCGGTACAGCATCGGTGCGATCGCGCGCTGCTCGTCGGTGAGGTAACCATTGCGCGACGACAGCGCGAGGCCGTCGTCGGCGCGCACGGTCGGCTCGCCGATAATCTGGATCGGCATGTTCAGGTCATGGACCATGGCGCGAATCACCGCCAGTTGCTGGTAGTCCTTCTGGCCAAAGATCGCCAGGTCCGGCTGGACCATGTTGAACAGCTTGCTGACCACCGTGGCCACGCCTTCAAAATGCCCGGGCCGGCTGGCGCCGCACAGGCCTTCGGACAGTTGCGGCACGCTGACGCGTGTCTGGCCGGCCATGCCGTCGGGGTACATTTCGTCGACGGTCGGGGCGAACAGCAGGTTGCAACCGGCTTGCAAGAGCTTCTCCTGGTCGGCCGCCAGGGTGCGCGGGTACTTGTCCAGGTCTTCGCCGGCGCCGAATTGCAGCGGGTTGACGAAAATGCTCGCCACCACGAAGTCCGCTTGTTGCGCAGCCTTGGTGACCAGCGTGGCATGGCCGCTGTGCAGGTTGCCCATGGTGGGCACGAAGCCGATGCGTTTGCCCGCGCTGCGGGCATGGGTGACGGCGGCGCGCAGTTCGCGCACGGTCTTGACGGTGTTCATGCGGAGAATCCGTGTTCGGCGCCCGGGAAGGTGACGGCTTTGACTTCGCTGACGTAGGCGGCGAGGGCTGATTGGATACTGTCCTGGCCCGCCATGAAGTTCTTCACGAACTTGGGTACGCGGCCGGTAAGGGACAGGCCCAGCATGTCATGCAGTACCAATACCTGGCCGTCTGTGGCAGAACCGGCGCCGATACCGATCACCGGAACTTTAACGGCCTGGGTTATTTCCGCTGCCAACTCGCTTGGCACGCATTCGAGCAGAATCATGCACGCACCGGCCTGTTCAAGGGCGATGGCATCGGCCCGCATCTGGCGCGCCTGGGCTTCGCCGCGGCCTTGTACCTTGTAGCCGCCGAGGATATTCACCGACTGTGGCGTCAGGCCCATGTGCGCGCAAACCGGCACGCCGCGTTCAGCCAGCAAACGAATCGACTCGGCGAGCCAGGCGGCACCTTCAACCTTGATCATGTGTGCACCGGCACGCATCAGTTGAGCACTGTTGGTCAGTGTCTGTTCGATGGTGGCATCGGCCATGAAGGGCAGGTCGGCAATGATGAAGGCGCCTTCGTTGCCGCGCTTGACGCAGGCCGTGTGGTAAGCGATTTCATCATTGGTGACGGGCAGGGTGCTGTCATTCCCTTGTAGAACCATGCCCAGGGAGTCCCCCACCAGCAACACTTCAACTCCTGCCTGGCTGCTGGCCTGGGCAAAAGTGGCGTCGTAGCAGGTCAGCATGGTGATCTTTTCACCTTTGAGCTTGAGGCTCTGCAAGGTGCTCAGGGTAACGTTTGGCATGAAAAGGGTCCTCATTCAGGCGCTTGGAAACAGCGAGTAACGCGCGTGAGTCTTCGTTTATACAGGCGCACTTTCTTAAGGATCAGTGCTTATAAGGCCTGGATTGCGCCCTTTAGCGCCGGGTAGGCGGCAGCGGGACGCCTATAGTCGTGAGGAGGACTCTGGAAGTCAATTGGATGTGTTACCGCATTGTTACGGCGGTGGTGTTACCGCTGTTACTGATGCGATTCAGCAGTAAATGATGCGTAGTAAATGCAGGAGCGAGCTAGCTCGCGAAGGTCGTCAATGATGACGCGGGAAGCCTGGCGCCCAGCGGTGTTCTCAGGTTTTTCGCGAGCAAGCTCGCTCCTACAGGTTTGAAGGCAGGCGTTCCAGGCCGACAAACGGGCAGGCATCCAGCAGGTCGCCGAGCAGGCGGCCATCGGCCAGTTGCAGGCTGGCCGGGGCCAGTTCTGCCAGCGGGTAAAGCACGAACGCCCGCAGGTGCATTTGATAGTGCGGCACCTTCAGGCGCGGCTCATCGATCAGTCGGTCGCCAAACACCAGGATATCCAGGTCCAGGGTGCGCGGGCCCCAACGCTCAAGACGCTCGCGGCCCTGGTCATTCTCGATGGCTTGCAGCGCATCGAGCAGTTCCAGTGGTGCAAGCGCGCTGTCCAGGGCCGCGACCGCATTGGTATAGCGCGGCTGGCCCGGGAGCAGGGAATCACTTTGATAGAAGGCGGAGACGCCCGCCAGCGTGGTGTCCGGCAATTGCGCGAGGGCCTCGATGGCGTCGCGCAATTGTTGTTCAGGGGCAGCCAGGTTGCTGCCCATGCCGACGTAGATACGTTCCACGTGCTTACTCGCCCGACGCGCTCGATGAATCGCCAGCGCTGCGTTTGCGCTTGCTGCCACTGCTGCGGCGACGTTTTTTCGGGCCATCGCCGGTGGCTTCGCCTTTGCTGCTGAGCTCTTTGATCATCTCGCGGCGCTGGCTGTCGTTGGCGTCCTGGTAGTCGGTCCACCATTCGCCCAGGCCGTCGGTCTGTTCGCCGGCGCTTTCGCGCAGCAGCAGGAAGTCATAGCCGGCACGGAAGCGCGGGTTGTCCAGCAGTAGATCGGCGCGTTTGCCGCTGCGGCGTGGCAGGCGCTCCTGCATGTCCCAGATCTCGCGGATCGGCATGGTGAAGCGTTTCGGGATGGCGATGCGCTGGCATTGCTCGGCGATCAGCTCGTGAGCGGCTTCCTGCATGGCCGGAATTGCCGGCA
The DNA here is from genome assembly GCF_044742865.1 of Pseudomonas sp. NPDC087814. Lineage (NCBI taxonomy): Bacteria > Pseudomonadati > Pseudomonadota > Gammaproteobacteria > Pseudomonadales > Pseudomonadaceae > Pseudomonas > Pseudomonas sp. NPDC087814. Next base: position 14,976 of record NZ_JBIUVK010000056.1, read on the forward strand.
TGCCACGGTCTTGCAAGCGCATGACGCGTTTTGGAAGCGCTGGCCACAACAGGGCGGCAAACAGGAACGCCGGGGTTACCGGTTTGTTCTGCTTGATGCGCAGGTCGGTGTTGATCAAGGCTTCGCTGATCAGCGTGTGGGTGTAGGTCGGGTTGTACTCCAGTGCTTCGGCGCTGGCCGGGAACAGTGGGTCGAACAACTGCAGGTCAACCAGCATTTCGAAGGTGTCGGCAGCATAGCCGGAGAGGAACAGCTTGAGCACCTCTTCGAACAGGCGTGCCGACGGGATTTCCCGCAGCATCGGCGCCAGGTCGCGAATCGGCGCGGCCGTGTGCTTCTCGATGCCGAAGTTCAGCTTGGCGGCGAAACGCACGGCCCGCAGCATGCGCACCGGGTCTTCCTGGTAGCGTTGCGTCGGGTCGCCGATCAGGCGCAGCAGGTTGTTGCGGATGTCGTGTACGCCATTGGCGTAATCGAGGATGCGCTCACTGACCGGATCGTAATACAGGGCATTGATGGTGAAGTCGCGGCGCTGCGCGTCTTCTTCCAGGGTGCCGTAGACGTTGTCCCGCAGGATGCGCCCGCTTTCATTGCGGGAAGACTGGTTAGTGTCTTCTTCTTCATCGTTTTGCGGATGGTTGGCGCGGAAGGTCGCGACCTCGATGATCTCGCGACCAAAGTGGATGTGCACCAACTTGAAGCGCCGGCCGATGATCCGCGCATTGCGGAATTCGGCACGCACTTGTTCCGGCGTGGCGCTGGTGGCGACGTCGAAATCCTTGGGAGTGATATTGAGCAACATGTCGCGCACGCAACCGCCAACCAGGTAGGCCTGGTAGCCGGCGTTCTGCAAACGTTCGACGATGTTCACCGCATAACGGCTGAACTGGGCGCGTTGCAGCGAATGCTGGCTGCTATTGAGCACTTCAGGCGTGCTGCGTTTGTGTTGCGTACGACGCAAGGGAGAACGGAATGACTGGAACAACTTCTTCAGCATGGGATGCACTGTTTGAAGGAATGTTCGGCCATAACGAAGAATGACCGCATGATGGGCCGGGATTCTAGCATTTAGTCAGGGGATGGTGTAGGAACTAGCTGCAAGGCTTGAGCCAGAAGCTTAAAAGAAGGGTGGCAAGTGCCAAATCGCAGAAACTACAAGGGGAGCCGAAGCTCCCCCAGAAGTAGTTGCGTGCTCTATTTTTATTATTGGTTTCGGGCTTCTTGTTTTTGTTGATCGCCCTCGCCATGAAGCTTCACCTTCATGACACTCCCAATTGGGAGCCAAGAGCAAACGGATTGCTTTGGTCGCTGTGTTGCTGATCTACGATCCAACCAGTTCAGGCTCTGCCTTAGGGCAGTTTTTGTTGTTCTCGGCCTGGTTGCGGGGCAAGCCCCAAATGCAACGCCTCTCCAAAAGAATCAGTTAGCTGCGCCTCCGCCGTGTTGTTTTTGTTATGCGTGAGTCGATTCGTCTTATTTTTATTGTCTTGTACATTTGCTTGTTATTGTTTTTGTACTAAGCATATAGCAGGGTGCGTGCCAACTTTTGCGAGGCCCAGCAAAATAAGGGGTTTGGGGCGTTTTCGGGTTTTTTGAAGGCAAAAAAAAGCCGGGGCTTCGTTACCGTAAGCCCCGGCTTTTGTTACGTGAAAAATCAGCGGTAACAGTTTTTTCACATCTGCGGGTGTTACCCGTGGGGGCAACCCACTCAGCTTTCGCTGGCAACCCCGGTCTTGCGCCGCGGGATACCCAAGCGCTGGCGCCGTTCCCACAGGCATTTACGGCTGACGCCCAGTTTGCGCGCCAGTTCGGTCTCGGTCATGTGGTCCTGGTGCTCCAGCACGAAATGCTGGAAGTAATCTTCCAGTGACAAATCTTCTGTCGGCTCGTGGCTGTTGTTACTGCCGCCACCTTGCTGCGGTGGCAAACCGATGAAGTCATCATCATCCAGGTCGCTGAGCTCGATATCGATCCCCAGCAGCTCGGCGGAAATTTCCGGGCTCTCCGACAGAATCACCGCACGCTCTACCGCGTTTTCCAGCTCCCGCACGTTACCCGGCCAGGAGTAGTGACGAATCGCCTGCTCGGCATCGGCAGCAAACTTCAGGTCGGTACGGTTGATTCGCGCACTCTGGCGCGCCAGGAAGGCCGTGGCGATTTCGTTGACGTCGGCGCCGCGCTCACGCAAGGCCGGCAGTTTGAGAGCGATCACGTGCAGGCGGTAATAAAGGTCTTCACGGAACTGGCCAATCTTGGCCAGGCTCTTCAGGTCACGGTGAGTGGCCGCAATCAGTCGTACGTCGACCTTTTGCGACTGTACCGAACCGACGCGACGTATTTCGCCTTCCTGGAGTACCCGCAGCAAGCGTGCCTGGGCTTCCAGCGGCAGCTCGCCAATCTCGTCGAGGAACAGCGTGCCGCCGTCGGCGGCTTCAACCAAACCCGCACGGCCAGCACTGGCGCCGGTAAAGGCGCCTTTTTCATGGCCGAACAATTCGGATTCGATCAGGGATTCGGGGATCGCCGCGCAGTTCACCGAGATCATCGGTGCCTTGGCGCGCTTGGACAGGTTGTGCAGGGCACGGGCCACCAGTTCTTTACCGGTACCGGACTCGCCCTGGATCAGTACATTGGAGTCGGTTGGCGCCACTTTGCGGATCTTGCTGTACAGGTCCTGCATGGGTGGGCAGGAGCCGATGATGCCGATTTCGCCGTTACTGTTATCAATACCGGGTTTTTCAGAACCATTGGCGGCCTTGCCCGCTGCCGGGCGTTCAGCCGGTGCGCTGCTGGCCGATTGACGGTCACGCAGGATTCGCGCTACGGCCTGGAGCATTTCGTCGTGGTCGAAGGGCTTGGCGATGTAGTCCACCGCGCCCATCTTCATGGAGTCCACGGCCGAGCGCAGGCTGGCGTAGCTGGTCATGATCAGCACCGGAGTGCCTTGGCCGAGCTTGATCAGCTCGGTGCCGGGGGCGCCTGGCAAACGCAGGTCACTGACGATCAGGTCGAACGTGGGAATGCTGAAACGCTCTTGGGCTTCCTGCACCGAGCCGGCTTCGCTGACCTGGTACTGATTACGTTCAAGCAGGCGACGCAAGGCAGAGCGGATAATGGTTTCGTCTTCGACGATCAAAATGTGCGGCATTGATTCAACTCTCTCGACGGTCTCAGTTCACAGCGGACGTCGCTTCGACATGACGCGGCAAGGTCACCCGAATACGGGTGCCGCGTTGGCTTTCGGTGTCAGCCGGGCTGTCGATGGTGATTTGTCCATAATGCTCTTCAACGATGGAATAGACCAGTGCAAGGCCCAGACCGGTACCTTCACCCGGATCCTTGGTGGTGAAGAAGGGTTCGAACAATCGATCCATGATGTTCTGTGGAATGCCGCTGCCTTCGTCCTCGACGATCAGATCGACCGTGTGCTCGAAAGCCTCGCTCTTGACCCGTACTGCGCTGCCGGCCGGCGATGCGTCGCGGGCGTTGGACAGCAGGTTGATCAGCACTTGGGCCAGGCGTTGTGAATCACCGTCGACCCAGTGTTCCGGGTCGCACAGGTTGAAGAACTGTACTTCGAAATTGCGCCGGTTCAAGGCCAGCAGCCCAATGGCATCCTGGGCCACTTCGGCCAGGCACACCGCTTCGTCGTGATTCTGATGGGCGCCCGCGTGGGCAAAGCTCATCAGCGACTGCACGATGCGCGAAACACGCTTGGTCTGCTCGAGAATCTGCCCGCTGATTTCGATGATTTCGCCGTCTTCTTCGCGCTCTTCCCGCAGGTTTTGCGCGAGGCAGGCGATACCGGTGATCGGATTGCCGATTTCATGGGCCACACCCGCGGCCAGGCGCCCGATGCTGGCCAGGCGCTCGGAGTGCACCAGCTTGTCTTCGAGCATCTGGGTTTCGGTCAGGTCTTCCACCAGCAGCACCAGGCCGCTGTTGCCGGGCGCCAGTGGCTCGTCGATGGCGGCCTTGTGCAGGTTGAGCCAGCGGGTCTGGCCATCCAGCGCCAGGTGCTGTTTGTGCAAGTGTTCGTCGGGCAGGTTGATGAAGCCCTGGAGCAATTCTTTCCACGGGTCGCCAATGGTGTTCAGGCGCGAGCCCACCACACGTTGGGCGGCGATGCCGGTGAGCTCTTCCATGGCCTTGTTCCACATCAGGATCTCTTGATCCTTGGCCAGGGAGCAGACGCCCATCGGCAGTTCCTGCAACGTCTGGCGGTGATAGCGGCGCAGGGCATCGAGTTCGGCGGCAAGGCCGGTGAGGCGGGAGTGGTAATCCTCCAGCCGGCTCTCGATGAAGTGGATGTCTTCGGTCACGTAGTTTTCGCCGCCGGCCTTGTAGGGCAGGAAGGTCTCGACCATGTCCTGGGACACGCTCGGGCCCATCAGGCCGGAAAGGTTGGCTTCGATACGGTCCCGCAGGCGGCGCAGGGCATAAGGCCGGCGCTCGTCGAACGGCAAGTAGAGATCGCGCAGGGCCTGCTCGACTTCCTTTTGTGCGGCCTTGGCGCCCAGCGGCTTGGCCAGTTGCGTGGCGAATTCCTGGGGTGAGGCCGCGTGCAGTTCGCGGCGTTGCGGGCGACGGACGTTGTCCACTGCGCAGGCTTCGGCAGCGCTGGTTTCTTCGGGGCTGGCGTTGGTGAACAGCGAGATCAGGGTGAACATCAGCACGTTGGCCGCCAGCGAGGCAATTGCCGCCATGTGCCAACTGGTGTCATCCAGCACGTAGATCATGTTCAGCAGCGGGATGTAGAAGCCCTGCAGGTTGCCCACCAGCGGCAGCAGCATGGTCACGGTCCATACCAGGATCCCGGCGAGCAAACCGGCGATAAAGCCTCGGCGGTTGGCGGTCGGCCAGTACAGCACCGACAGCACGCCCGGCAGGAACTGCAAGGTGGCAACGAAGGCAACGATGCCCAGGTTGGCCAGGTCCTGTTCTGCACCCAGCAACAGGTAGAAGCCATAGCCGGCCATGATGATCGCGACGATCAGGGCCCGGCGGGTCCATTTCAGCCAGCGGTAGATATTGCCTTCGGCCGGCGGCTGGTAGAGCGGCAGCACCAGGTGATTCAGCGCCATCCCCGACAGCGCCAGGGTACTGACGATGATCAGCCCGCTGGAGGCCGATAATCCGCCGACATAGGCCAGCAATGCGAGGGATTTGCTGTTGGCTGCAATGCCCACGCCCAGCGTGAAGTATTCGGGATTGGTGGTGGCGCCAAGTTTCAGGCCGGCCCACAGGATCAGCGGCACCGCCAGGCTCATCAACAGCAGGAACAGCGGCAAGCCCCAGCTGGCGCTGACCAGCGAGCGCGGGTTGAGGTTTTCGGTGAAGGTCATGTGGTACATGTGCGGCATCACAATCGCCGAAGCGAAGAACACCAAAAGCAGCGTGCGCCATGGGCCTTCCTGCAACGGCGTGTGCAGCGCGGCCAGGGCGGTCTGGTTTTGCAGCAGCCACAGTTCCAGCTGTTGCGGGCCGTCGAATACGCCATACAACGCGTACAGACCGACGCCGCCGATGGCGATCAGCTTGATCACCGATTCAAACGCGATCGCAAACACCAGTCCTTCATGTTTTTCACGGGTGGCGATATGCCGTGAGCCGAAGAAAATCGTGAACAGAGTGATCAGTGCGCAGAAGCTCAATGCCACGCGGTGTTGCACCGGTTCGCGGGTGAGGATGCTGATGGAGTCGGCCACGGCCTGGATCTGCAATGCCAGCAACGGCAGCACGCCGATCAGCATGAAAATCGTGGTCAGTGCACCGGCCCAGGTACTGCGAAAACGGAACGCAAACAGGTCGGCCAGGGACGACAACTGATAGGTGCGGGTGATTTTCAGGATCGGATACAACAGCACCGGCGCCAGCAAAAACGCGCCGGACACCCCGAGATAACTGGACAGAAAGCCGTAACCGTACTGATAGGCCAGGCCCACGGTGCCATAAAACGCCCAGGCACTCGCGTACACGCCCAAGGACAAGGTGTAGGTCAACGGATGGCGAATGATCGCCCGCGGAATCATCCCGCGTTCACTGATCCAGGCTACCCCGAACAACGCGGCCAGGTAGGCGGCGCTGATCAGCAGCATCTCGGTCAGGCTAAAGCTCATCGGCATCTTTTTGGCTCTGCAGGATGAAAGTCACGACGATCAGAATCAGCCAAAGCAGATAGGGCCGGTACCAGGCGCCTGTGGCGTCGATCCACCAATCCATGATGGCGGGAGAAAACAGGTAGATCCCGACGACCAGCAGCAGGACCAATCGATAGATGTACATGTTGGCCTCTGATTGAAAAACTGCGGCGATGGTAACGGATGGCTCGCAAGCTGCAAGCGCCTTCAGCGCAATTGCGCTTCGGCCAGCGTGAGTGTGCGCGGGATCTGTGTGGCATCCCAGTGTTGAATGCCCCAATCCAGCAGTTCCCGTGGGCTGGCGTGGTGCAGTTCGTCGCCCGCCGGCTGGCCCAGGGCGCGCAGTGCTCTTAACAGCAAAGGCGTGGCCTGGTCAGTGGTCAAGGGCGGTGAGCGGTAGGATTTGCCCAGCTTGTTACCGTCCGGCTGGATGATCAACGGCACATGCAGGTAACGCGGTTGGCGCAGGCCCAGCAACTCTTGCAGATACAGTTGGCGCGGCGTGGAGTCGAGCAGGTCGGCGCCACGCACGATGTCGGTCACACCTTGCCAGGCATCATCGAGGACTACCGCTAGTTGGTAGGCATACAGGCCGTCGCGACGGCGGATGATGAAGTCGCCTACGTCGCGACCCAGATGCTGTCGGAATTCGCCTTGTACACGGTCGGTAAAGTGGTACTCCAACTCCGGTACTCGCAGGCGGATGGCGGCATCTTGCTGGTCATGCCCGGCATTGCGGCACAGTCCCGGATAAATCCCGTTATAGGGCTCCAGTTGCTTGCGCGAGCAGGTGCAAGCGTAGGCCAGGCCATGATTGAACAGGCGGTTGAGCACTTCGGCGTAGGCATCGTGCCGCTCGCTTTGTCGGACCAACTCCCCGTCCCATTCAAAACCATAGCGTTCCAGGGCATTCAGGATTGCGGCCTGGGCGCCGGGCTCTTCCCGTGGCGGGTCGAGGTCTTCCATGCGCATCAGCCAGCGGCCTTGGTTGGCACGGGCGTCGAGGTAGGAGGCGAGGGCGGCGACCAGGGAACCGAAGTGCAGGTGTCCGCTGGGCGTGGGGGCGAAACGCCCGATATAGGAGGAGGCTGTCATGGGCCGGATATTACTGGAAAACCAGCAAACGCCAGAAACAAAAATGGGGCGTTCGCACGCCCCATTTGTCCAGCCCGGCAGTGATTACTTGCCGACCTGTTTTTCCTTGATTTCAGCCAAGGTCTTGCAGTCCACGCACAGGTCGGCGGTAGGACGCGCTTCCAGGCGGCGAATACCAATCTCGACGCCGCAGGACTCGCACCAGCCATACTCTTCGTCTTCGATGAGTTGCAGGGTCTTGTCGATCTTCTTGATCAGCTTGCGCTCGCGATCACGGGCGCGCAGTTCAAGGGCGAACTCTTCTTCCTGGCTGGCACGGTCTGCCGGGTCCGGGAAGTTGGCCGCTTCGTCCTTCATATGGTCAACGGTACGGTCAACCTCTTGCATCAAGTCCTGTTTCCACTGCTTCAGGATCTTGGAGAAGTGTTCGCGCATGGGCTTGCCCATGTATTCCTCACCCTTCGCCTCGACGTAGGGTTGGAAGCCGCTGATGCTCTGTTGCTTTGCTTGGGTGGGCATGAATGGACCGCCTCTCACTCTTCTAATCCATTGCGCAGGATTGCAACATCACCGACACCTGCCGGCCCTGCGGCTGCAAGCGGGCGAACTTACCAGATAGATTCGGGGTGCGCCACTCCCGGTTGTCGAGGCACCGTCTCCTGAGGCTTGCAAACCGCCGCAGGCCCCAGCAGGGCGGGCTTGTACGGTCTCGAATGTTGATTTTAGCTGTTTTGCAGGTAGTTGCTTGCCGTGCTTGCTACATGTCTTGGGGCAATAGAGCAGGTTTTGCGCGGCGGGTTGGGTAGAATCGGGGTTTGTCCTCAGAGTTAAGGAAGGCTAATGGCTCAGCCCTACAGTGCGCGCAGCCGCGCTATCGAACCTTTCCATGTCATGGCGTTGCTGGCGCGGGCCAATGAATTGCAGGCCGCCGGTCACGACGTGATTCACCTGGAAATCGGCGAGCCGGACTTCACCACCGCCGAGCCCATCATCAAGGCCGGGCAGGCGGCGCTGGCCAATGGCAAGACCCGCTATACCGCGGCCCGCGGGCTGCCGGAGTTGCGGCAAGCCATCAGCGGTTTCTACCAGCAGCGCTACGGGTTGAGCATCGATCCCGAGCGAATTCTGATTACTCCCGGCGGCTCGGGAGCCTTGTTGCTGGCGAGCAGCCTGCTGGTGGATCCTGGCAAGCACTGGCTGCTGGCAGACCCAGGCTACCCCTGCAACCGCCACTTCCTGCGGCTGGTGGAGGGCGCGGCCCAACTGGTCCCGGTCGGCCCCGAGGTGCGTTATCAACTGACCGCCGACCTGGTGGCGCGCCATTGGGATCAGGACAGCGTGGGCGCGTTGGTCGCGTCGCCTGCCAACCCTACCGGCACCATCCTGACGCGGGACGAGTTGGCGGGGTTGTCGAGCGCCATCAAGGCGCGCAATGGGCATTTGGTGGTGGATGAGATCTACCACGGCCTGACCTACGGCACCGATGCCGCCAGCGTGCTGGAAGTTGACGATGAAGCCTTCGTTCTAAATAGTTTTTCGAAGTATTTCGGAATGACCGGCTGGCGCCTGGGCTGGCTGGTGGCGCCGCCTGCTGCGGTGGGTGAGCTGGAGAAACTGGCGCAGAATCTCTACATCAGCGCGCCGAGCATGGCCCAGCATGCGGCCCTGGCCTGCTTCACCCCGCAAACATTGAACATTCTTGAAGATCGCCGGGCCGAGTTTGGCCGGCGTCGCGACTTCCTGCTGCCAGCGTTGCGCGAGTTGGGTTTCGGTATTGCCGTGGAGCCGGAAGGCGCGTTCTACCTGTATGCCGATATCAGCGCATTCGGCGGCGATGCCTTCGCGTTCTGCCGGCACTTCCTCGAAACCGAGCACGTTGCGTTCACGCCGGGCCTGGATTTCGGCCGTTATCAAGCCGGTCACCATGTGCGTTTTGCCTACACGCAAAACCTTGATCGCCTACAGCAAGCCGTTGAACGGATTGCCCGCGGCCTGCGGAGTTGGCAAGGCTGATGCGCTTTAATCCTCCCCTTGAAGAAGGCCGGCTGATCCGCCGCTACAAGCGTTTTCTCGCCGATATCGAAACCGTTACCGGCGAGTTGTTGACCATTCACTGCCCGAACACCGGCTCGATGTTCAACTGCATGGTGGAAGGTGGCCAGGTCTGGTTCAGCCGCTCCAATGACCCCAAGCGCAAGCTGCCAGGCACCTGGGAAATCAGCGAAACCCCACAAGGGCGCCTGGCGTGTGTGAACACGGCGCGGGCCAATCAGTTGGTTGAAGAAGCGCTGCGCGCGGGGGTTATCACCGAGCTCAATGGCTTTACTGCCTTGAAACGCGAAGTCGCCTACGGCCAGGAAAACAGCCGGATCGATTTCCGCCTGGACTACCCGGCGGGCGCGGCATATGTCGAAGTCAAAAGCGTCACCCTCGGGTTTGACGGGACCTCGACGGCGGCGTTTCCCGATGCCGTGACCCAGCGCGGTGCCAAGCATCTGCGTGAGCTGGCGCATCTGGCGCGTGAGGGGGTACGGGCAGTGCAGTTGTACTGCGTCAACCTCTCGGGGATCGATGCGGTGCGTCCTGCCGAAGAAATTGATGCCGGTTACGCGGCAGCGTTGCGTGAGGCCAAGGCGGCGGGCGTCGAGGTGCTGGCCTATGGCGTGCGAGTAACGTCAGAGGAAATCTGCGTCGATCGCCGGCTGGAAGTATTGCTCGGCGACTAGAGTTGTACCCACAGGCCTTGTTCGTCCTCGCGGCCGGGCAGGGCTGTCAGGCTCTGGCCGGCGCAAGGGCCGGCGACGCACTCACCGCTTTCGATCAGGAACAGCGCGCCATGGGTGGCGCACTGGATCAGGCTGGCGCTGGGGTCGAGAAACTGGTGCGGCTGCCATTCCAGCGGCACCCCGCGATGTGGGCAGCGGTTGATATAGAAGTAGGCAATGCCTTCGCGGCGCACGGCAAACAGCTTGCGGCCGTCGATATCGAAACCGAGGCTGGCGTTGGGTGCGAGTTCGCTGGAGGCGCAGAGAAACTTCATATCGATCCTTAAGTGCCGCCGTTTGCGGGCTGCAAGGCTATCCTGGTTTTTGCCGCAGAGCCCGGTGCTTGACGTGCAAATGCAAACAATTATCAAATGCCGGCTTCGCCCGTAAGCTGACTGGGCGCTCTGTACGATGTCGGGCAGCCTTGATCTGTCACATTGCGAGTGTTTCAGCGGGCTCACCCCTTGGAAGGAAACCCTTTTATGCGCCTGAGTGCCAGTGCTATCGCGCTCGTTGTCGGACTGCTGGTCAACGCTGGGGCCCAGGCCTCTGAACTGCCACAACGCTGGGTCAGCGCCGGTGGTGCGTTGTCGGAATGGGTGACGGCCCTGGGCGGTGAGTCAAAGCTGGTGGGCGTGGATACCACCAGCCAGCATCCGGAATCCCTCAAGGCGTTGCCGAGCATTGGTTACCAGCGTCAGTTGTCGGCGGAAGGCATTCTGAGCCTGCGCCCGCAAATCCTGGTGGGCACCGAGGAAATGGGGCCGCCACCGGTGTTGGCGCAAATCCGCAATGCCGGTGTGAAAGTGGAGCTGTTTTCAGCCGAGCCGGATCTGCCGACGCTGCAGGGCAACCTTCAGCATTTGGGCAAGCTGCTGGGTAACGAAGCGAAGGCTGCAGAACTGTTCAGTGACTATCAGCAGCAACTTGACCAACAAAAGAACTGGGTGGCCAAGGCCCAGGCCACTCAAAAGGCGCCTGGAGTGCTGTTGCTGCTGGGACATGCCGGCGGCAAACCGCTGATTGCGGGCAAAGACACGGCGGCTGACTGGATGTTGCAGCAGGCCGGCGGCCACAACCTGGCGACCCACGATGGTTACAAGCCGTTTTCCGTAGAGTCGCTGGCGGGGCTCAATCCTGAGGTGCTGGTGTTTGCCGATCGCGCTTTGACCGGGGATGCGGCCCGCGCCGCGTTGTTCAAGGAAAACCCGATCCTGGCTTCGACGCCAGCGGCCAAGAATGGACGCGTCTATGAACTGGACCCGACGCTGCTGGTGGGTGGGCTTGGGCCACGCTTGCCGCAAAGCCTGGTGAAGCTGTCTGCCGGGTTCTATCCGTCTCAGGCTAATACCGCCCCATGACCACTCTGGTTAAACCGCGAACCCTGTTTATCGGCTTGAGTCTGCTGTGTGTACTGGCGATCTGGTTGTCATTGGCCCTGGGGCCGGTGAGTCTGCCGTTAATGGACACACTGCGGGCAGCCTTACGCTTGATGGGTGTGCCAATCGAGGCCCAAGGCCTGGAGCAGGCGGAGCTGATCCTCGGGCAGATTCGCCTGCCGCGTACGTTGCTGGGATTGGCCGTCGGTGGGGTTCTGGCGCTTTCCGGCGTTGCAATGCAGGGGCTGTTTCGCAACCCCTTGGCTGATCCCGGGTTGGTCGGGGTTTCCAGCGGTGCGGCGTTGGGCGCGGCGATTGCGATTGTCGGTGGTTCGTTTTTTGGCGGTTTGCCGGATGCGCTCGGGCCTTATCTGCTGTCGTTGTGTGCCTTCCTCGGCGGTTTGGGGGTAACAGCGCTGGTCTATCGCCTGGGGCGGCGCAACGGCCAAACCAACGTCGCGACCATGTTGCTGGCGGGTATCGCCCTGACGGCGCTCGCCAGTTCGGCGGTGGGCCTGTTCACCTACCTGGCAGATGACGCTACCTTGCGCACCCTGACGTTCTGGAACTTGGGCAGCCTGAATGGCGCCAGCTACTCGCGCTTATGGCCGCTGCTGCTGGTCAGCGCCGGCGTAGCACTGTGGCTGCCGCGCCGGGCCAAGGCGCTGAATGCACTCCTGCTGGGTGAGTCGGAAGCGAGTCACTTGGGCATTGATGTTGAAGGCCTCAAGCGCGAACTGGTGTTCTGCACCGCGCTGGGCGTGGGCGCGGCCGTGGCGGCTGCGGGGATGATCGGCTTTGTCGGGCTGGTGGTGCCGCATCTGGTACGCCTGCTGGCGGGGCCGGATCATCGGGTGCTGCTGCCAGCCTCGGTGCTGGCGGGGGCGAGTTTGCTGTTGTTTGCCGATCTGGTGGCGCGCCTGGCCTTGGCGCCGGCGGAATTACCGATCGGCATTGTTACCGCGTTTATCGGTGCGCCGTTTTTCCTCTACCTGTTGTTACGAGGGCGCGCCTGATGCTGCGAGTAGAAGACCTGCAGATCCGCCGTGGGCGCAAAACTGTGCTGGCGGACATCACCCTGGACCTGCTGCCAGGAGAAGTGCTCGGCGTATTGGGCCCCAACGGTGCGGGAAAAAGTACATTGCTCGGTGCGTTATGCGGCGAGTTGCAGCCCGACCAAGGCCGTGTGTGGCTGGATCAGCGTGAGTTGAAGGACTGGGGCGGAGCGCAGCGTGCCCAGCGGCTGGCGGTGTTGCCGCAGACCTCCACCCTGGACTTTGCCTTTCGCGTCGAAGAGGTGGTGGGCATGGGGCGCTTGCCTCATCAGACGGGCCGGGTGCGTGACGATGAAATCATCAATGCTGCCTTGCAGGCTGCCGACGTTAGCCATTTGAGCGGGCGCAGCTATCTGGCGTTGTCGGGCGGCGAGCGGCAGCGTGTGCACCTCGCACGGGTGCTGGCGCAGCTATGGCCGGGTGAAGCGGGGCAGACCTTGTTGCTGGATGAGCCGACGTCAATGCTTGACCCGCTGCACCAGCACACCACCTTGCAGGCGATCCGCCGCTTTGCCGACCGTGGCGCGGCGGTGCTGGTGATCCTTCACGACCTGAACCTGGCGGCGCGCTACTGTGATCGCATCCTGTTACTGGAGGATGGCCGGCCCCATGCGTTGGACACACCGGCACAGGTGTTGCGGCCTGAGCCGCTGAAGGCGGTATTCGGGCTGGATGTGTTGGTGCAGCCGCATCCGGAGCGCGGCCATCCGTTGATCATTGCCCGCTGAAAATCGCCGCAGTTTTTTATGGGCAAAAAAAGACCCGGCAAGAGCCGGGTCAAATAACCGTGATTAGCCTGATGAGGAGATAATCTGAGAGTCCGAACCAATGGTCTTTCAGTTATCGGCTGATCTCGCGACCAGTTGTGATAATCATAACGATTCTCATTTGAGAGTCAACATTTGTTTTTGCGGCCTCTTCGAATTTCCTCAAACTTCTGCTTGGAATCCCCGTAAACGCGGGTGCAAGTTGGCGTCTCAATTCTTTTGGCGTGCCGTCAGAGCGTCCAGCTGACGATTTAAAGCTTCCTTGCGTTCAACGGGAATGTCATTCCAGTGCACATCCATCAGCGCGCCTTCAATGGCATACAACAACACTTTGGATGCCCTGAAACCGCGGGTGCGTACGGCACGGTACGCGTCGACTGCCCCCAGGCGGCGTAGGTCGGACGCACTGTGGATGCCCACCGCATGCAGCCATTGCGCCGACGTCTTGCCAAGGTTTTTCAGGTGTTGCAGCTCATCATTCATCAAGCCTCCTTGCGACGGCCGAATGGTTCGGTGGGTATCGTGACCAGGCAAGCCTGAAAGGAGTGTAGCGCTCAGTAGGAAAAGCGTAGTTCTTTGGTCGGCAACGACCTAAAAGCTTCTAAGGCAGGCGGGGGTTTTAGCGTAGGAAAGGGTGAAGCCCCCGGTACGCCCTGTGCGTAGCCGGGAGCCGATGCAGCGGTTTAGCGAGTGCGGTAGCGCAGGCGTGTGCCGAAATTGACGGACATCAGGATCTCATCGGCGCTTAACTCAGGGGGGAAATAAGTGCCGGAGATCTGGGCATGCGCCAGGCTCGCCCCTTCCAGCGGGCAGTCGCGCAAATCCAGGCCGCGCAAGTCGGCGGAGCGGAAATAAGCGTCGGTGAAATCCACGCCCTCGGCATTCAGGTCGCGCAGGTCCAGGCCGCGAAAGTCGCCACCGCGCATATCGATGGTGCCGTCTTTCGGACGCTCCTGGTTGAAGCCGCGGATATCATCTTTATGCAGAAGCGCGTACAGCGGGGTATCAAGTAGCTTCGGCTGGCTCACAATGGCGACTCCCGTGTTGGAATTATGGCGCCATTATAGTGCCACTATTTCTCGGCCGTGAGCCCCGGAAGGCTGCACGACCAAGAAATATTTCTTACAGCCCCGGCAGGCGCTGGCGAATATGTGCCACCAATGCGTCCAGGGTCCCGCTTTCATTGGTCTCCACGCGCTTGCTGAGCAGCAACTCCTCGGCGCTGAGCGGGTCACGGGTGGCCTGCTGTTCTTCGATGATGGCCAGGGTGGCGTCGGAAGGGTCGTTCTTGTCCGCCTGACGTTGTGCCAGCCAAGCGGCGATTACCGCCTGTGGCGCATTGCAGTCAAGGATCAGGAATGGCGCGCCGGTGGCCTCGGCGATCTTGGCCGCCGCGTCGCGTTGTTCTCGCTTGAGGAAGGTCGCGTCCAATACCACCGGGAAACCGGCGCGCAGTACGGTGTCGGCGATTTCGTTCAGGCGCGCGTAGGTCGCGGCGCCGGCGTCTGCGGCGTAGATCCCGGCCTGCGGCGTGTTCTCGACCTTCTGCTCGCCGAACAGGCGCTTGCGTTCTACGTCCGAACGCAGGCGAATCGCCCCCAATGCTTCTACGAGGCGCATGGATACATGGCTTTTGCCAACGGCCGATACCCCATGGGTGATGGCCAGGAAGCGCGACGGGATGGTGCTGTAGCTTTCTGCCAGGTTGGCGTAGTTGCGGTACTGGCGCAGGGTGGTAGCGCGCTGCACCGCGTCCGCCTCGGAAGGCATGCTGAACAGCGCGATCTTCGCGCGTACCAGGGCGCGGTAGGCTTTATAGAAGTTCAGTACTTCCAGGCCTTGATAGTCGCCGGTCAGCTCCAGGTACTGGCTGATGAAGCGTCGTGCCAGGCTCTTGAGGCCACGGTCTTCCAGGTCCATCGCCAAAAAGCCGGTGTCGGCATACACGTCGGTGAAGCGGAACGGCTCGTTGAACTCGATGCAGTCGAAGATGACCACGTGGCCATCAATCATCGTGGCGTTGCCCAGGTGGATATCACCGTGGCATTCGCGGGTGAAGCCATTGAGCTTGCGTTGTTCGAACAGTGGCTTGAGGCGCTCGAAACTGCTTTCAGCCCAGGCCTGCAAGGCGTCCAGTTGTGCCAGGTCGGCCTTGTCGCTGAGGAACGGACGGATCTGCTCGAAGTTCTGCAGCACCGGTGCCATGACATCGTGCGGCGTGCCAGCAGAGTTAGTGGCCGGGACTTTCGGGGCATTCAGGTGAAAATGCGCGATCTGCCTGGCCATTTCGTCGATGTGCGCGCTGGTCAGTTCGCCGTTGGCCTGCAGAGTGCTGAGCAGTTGGCTTTGCGGGAACTGGCGCATTTTCAGCATGTAGTCGACCACCGGACCGTCGCCGCCCAACTGCGGTGCCTCGGCGCTGCCGGTGATCGGCAACACTTCAAGATACAAATCATCGGTCAGGCGCTGGTTGAGGCGCAGCTCTTCATTGCAGAAGTGGCCGCGGGCTTGCAGGGTGGTGAAATCGAGGAAACCGAAATTCACCGGCTTCTTCATCTTGTAAGCATAGGGCCCAGTGAGCAGGACCCAGGAAATATGGGTCTCGATGACTTGGAACTGATCCACCGGATGGGGAAACAGGGCCGGGTTTTGCAGGGCAGCAATCAGGGACTGGCTCACGGGCGATCCTTCAGAGTCTGGGAAAATTCATGGCGGGCATTATGGCTCCTACAGGCGGTCGTGCAAACCGCTGTCCGGCTCATGTTGGTCATCAATAAAGTGCGTATAATCCGCCGCCATGACTCGTACCCGATCTCCCCGTTCCCGTAAAAAACCTCCTTCCCGCGGCCTGCGCCCTTGGCTGGGCTGGGCGCTTAAGCTCAGCCTGGTAGGGCTTGTCGTGATCGCCGGCTTCGCGGTTTACCTCGATGCCGTGGTCCAGGAGAAGTTCTCCGGCAAGCGCTGGACCATTCCGGCCAAGGTCTACGCGCGCCCGCTGGAACTGTTCAGCGGCCAGAAGCTGAGCAAGGATGACTTCCTCACCGAGCTCGATGCCCTTGGCTATCGCCGCGAACCCGTGAGCAATGGCCCCGGCGCCGCTGCCGTCAGCGGCAACACGGTTGACCTGAACACCCGCGGCTTCCAGTTCTATGAAGGCCTGGAAAAACCCCAGCCGGTGCGCGTGCGTTTCTCTGGCGACTACGTAGCCGAACTGTCCTCGCTCAACGGCTCGAAGTTGCCGGTGGTGCGCCTGGAACCCTTAATGATCGGTGGGATTTATCCGAAAAACCTGGAAGACCGCATCCTGATCAAGATCGATCAGGTGCCGCCTTACCTGCTGGATACTCTGATCGCCGTCGAAGACCGGGATTTCTACAGCCACTGGGGCGTATCACCGAAGTCCATCGCGCGCGCCCTCTGGGTCAACACCTCCGGCGGCAAGATGACCCAGGGCGGCAGTACGCTGACGCAGCAATTGGTCAAGAACTTCTACCTGACCAACGAGCGCAGCCTGACCCGCAAGCTGACCGAAGCCATGATGGCGATGCTGCTGGAGCTGCACTACAGCAAGCAGGAAATTCTTGAGGCGTACCTCAATGAAGTGTTCGTTGGCCAGGACGGTCAGCGTGCCGTCCACGGTTTTGGTCTGGCCAGCCAGTTCTTCTTCGGCCAGCCGTTGTCCGAGCTGAAGTTGCACCAGGTGGCGCTGCTGGTGGGCATGGTCAAGGGGCCGTCCTACTACAACCCGCGTCGCAACCCGGAGCGGGCGCTGGAGCGCCGTAACCTGGTGCTGGATGTACTTGAGCAGCAAGGTGTCGCCACCCCTGAACAAGTGGCCGCCGCAAAGAAAATGCCACTGGGTGTAACCACCCGCGGCAAGCTCGCCGACAGCTCCTTCCCGGGCTTTATCGACCTGGTCAAACGCCAACTGCGTGAAGACTACCGCGACGAAGACTTGACCGAAGAAGGCCTGCGGATCTTCACCAGTTTCGACCCGATCCTGCAGATGAAGGCCGAAGCGTCGGTCAATGACACCTTCAAACGCCTGACAGGTCGTAAAGGCTCTGACGACGTCGAGGCTGCGATGGTGGTGACCAACCCGGAAACCGGCGAAGTCCAGGCCATGATCGGCAGTCGCCAGGCCAGCTTTGCCGGGTTCAACCGGGCGCTGGACGCGGTGCGGCCGATTGGCTCGCTGGTCAAGCCGGCGGTGTACCTGACCGCGCTGGAAAAACCGAGCAAGTACACGCTGACCAGTTGGCTGTCCGATGACCCGCTGTCGGTCAAAGGGGCTGATGGCCAGATGTGGACGCCGCATAACTTTGATCGTCGCTCCCACGGTACGATTTTCCTGTACCAGGGCTTGGCGCATTCCTACAACATCTCGACTTCCCGCCTCGGCCTTGAACTGGGCGTGCCGAACGTGCTCAAGACGCTCGGCCGGTTGGGCATCACTCGGGAGTTCCCGGCGTTCCCATCGATGCTGTTGGGTGCGGGTGCGATGAGCCCGATGGAAGTGGCGACCATGTACCAGACCCTGGCCAACGGTGGTTTCAATACGCCGATGCGTGGGATCCGGAGCGTGTTGACGGCCGAAGGCGAACCGCTCAAGCGTTATCCGTTCCAGATTCAGCAACGCTTTGACCCTGCCTCGATCTACCTGATCCAGAACGCCATGCAGCGCGTGATGCGCGAAGGTACCGGGCGCTCGGCCTACAACGTGCTGCCGGCCAACCTGACACTGGCCGGCAAGAGCGGTACCAGTAACGATTCGCGGGACAGCTGGTTCGCAGGGTTCAGCCAGGACCTGCTGGCAGTGGTTTGGCTGGGGCGTGATGACAACGGCAAGACGCCGTTTACCGGTGCCACCGGCGCGTTGCAGGTATGGACCAGTTTCATGAAAAAGGCCGATCCACTGCCGCTGAACATGCCGCAGCCGGACAATATCGTCCAGGCCTGGATCGATCCGCACACCGGCCAGGGTTCCGATGCCAACTGTCCGGGCGCGGTGCAGATGCCGTATATTCGCGGCAGCGAGCCACCACCCGGTGCAGCGTGCGGTGCCAGTGCGCCCGCCAGTGCTGAATCGGTGATGGATTGGGTCAAGGGCTGGATGAATTAAGCAAAGAGGGTTTCACGTGAACAAGTTGTTGATTCCAGCTATTACAGTTTTGGCATTGCTCGGTGGTTGCGCCAGCGTGGAGCGGGGCTCTATTCCGGTGGTGGACTCCAGTACAACGGTGTCCAACAACGACCGGATCTCGGCCAACGGCGGCTTCCGCCAAACCGTTACCAACCGTCCTGCCCAGGCCCGGCCCCAGGCGCAAGCCGTGCCTCAGGATTCTGGTGTAGTGGTGATGATCCCGGGTGGCGGCGCTGCCACCTCGGCTCCGATCAGTACTCAACCATGGACCCCAGGCCCAAGTACATCGGGCCCGATCGATGCCACGCCGATTCAAACGGCACCGATCAACCAGGGCACCTACAACATGCCGTCGACGCCGAGTGGAATTCCTTCCGCCAGCAGTGCCGGCGGTCTGTCAGCCGATGAGCAGTTGGATGGCCCGGTGCTGGCGTTGCTCACCACTGCCCAACAGCAGCAGTCGGGCGGCGATCTGAACGGCGCATCGTCGAGCCTTGAGCGCGCCCAGCGCGTGGCACCGCGTGAACCGCAAGTGCTATACCGCCTGGCTCAGGTTCGCATGGCCCAGGGCGATGCCCCGCAAGCAGAACAATTTGCCCGTCGCGGCCTGACCCTGGCCAATGGCCGTCCAGATCTGCAGGCCAGCCTGTGGAGCTTGATCGGTGATGCCCGCGAGAAGCAAGGCGATGCTGCCGGCGCCGCCCAGGCTCGGCAAAAAGCCAAGGTAAGCCTCTGATGGATGCACGCTTTCCGGCGATTGCCGAACAGTTGTTGTTGATCGAGCGCGAACTGCGCTTGCAGGGCTGGTGGGACGAAGTGTCCCCCAGTGCTGAAGCCTTGAGCAGTGTTGAGCCGTTTTCCGTCGACACGCTGGACTTTCACCAGTGGCTGCAATGGATTTTCCTGACACGGATGAAGCAAATCCTCGAACAGGACCTGCCATTGCCCAATGCGTCGGGGATTCTGGAGATGGCCGAGATGGTTTACGCCGATCGGCCACTTGAGAGCCTTGGCCTGCGGACTGCGCTGAAAAAGTTCGATCAACTGATCGTCGACGCTCGTTAATTGCCTGGCTGCCGGTTTTTCCGGCAGTCTTGCGCATATTTCTACCGCTTTGCGCCATTCAGGCGAGTTTTATCCCTCCTCAAGCCCCTTTCTTCTACGTTCTCATGCGCTTAGTTGGAAAAAAGCGCAATTATTGCTTGACTTGGAGGGGCTGAAACAGAAGAATCCAAAGTCCGCTGTAGAGGGACTGCCAGAAGCAGACCCACTCAGCAGATCATGAGGCGCATACCCGCGCCGACCTGTTACACCCGCAACGCGTTACCTCGCGCTGGGTGGGAAAATCCCGCAACACTTGGGACGCTCCCAATACTTGCTCAGTCAGTGCTGACGTAGTCGGCGACCACCGTCGCTCATGCTCTGCTGAGAAGTAAACCTATTAAGACCCGTCGGTTTTTAACGGACGGTATTCTGGCGTTTTAGAGGTGAACAACGTGGAGCTTTTATCTGGCGGTGAGATGCTCGTCCGCTTTTTGCGTGACGAAGGCGTCGACTATATCTACGGGTACCCAGGTGGTGCTCTGCTGCATGTCTACGACGCACTGTTCAAGGAACCGGCTGTTACCCACATCCTGGTTCGCCACGAACAAGCTGCTACCCATATGGCTGACGGTTACGCCCGTGCCACCGGTAAAGCCGGTGTGGTACTGGTGACTTCCGGCCCTGGCGCGACCAATGCCATTACCGGCATCGCGACGGCCTATATGGACTCCATCCCGATGGTGATCATTTCCGGCCAGGTGGCGAGCACCATGGTCGGTACCGATGCATTCCAGGAAACCGACATGATCGGTATTTCCCGGCCGATCGTGAAACACAGCTTCATGATCAAGCATGCCTCGGAAATCCCGGAAGTCATGAAGAAGGCGTTCTACCTCGCACAGTCCGGTCGCCCGGGTCCTGTGGTGGTCGATATCCCGAAAGACATGACCAACCCGGCGGAAAAATTCGAATACATCTTCCCGAAGAAAGCCAAGCTGCGTTCCTACAGCCCGGCCGTTCGCGGGCACTCGGGGCAAATCCGCAAGGCGGCAGAAATGCTGTTGGCGGCCAAGCGTCCGGTGCTCTATTCGGGTGGTGGGGTGATTCTGGGCGGCGGTTCTGCACCGCTGACCGAGCTGGCCAAGATGCTCAACCTGCCAGTCACCAACACCTTGATGGGCCTCGGCGCGTTCCCGGGTTCGGACCGTCAGTTCGTCGGCATGCTCGGCATGCACGGCAGCTACACCGCCAACTTGGCCATGCACCATGCTGACGTGATCCTCGCCGTCGGTGCGCGGTTCGATGACCGGGTGATCAATGGCGCGAGCAAGTTCTGCCCGAATGCCAAGATCATCCACATCGATATCGACCCGGCATCCATCTCCAAGACCATCAAGGCCGACGTGCCTATCGTAGGTCCTGTGGAAAGCGTGCTGACCGAAATGGTCGCTGCGCTGAAGGAAATCGGCGAAGCCCCGAACAAGGATTCCGTTGCCAGCTGGTGGAAGCAGATCGACGAGTGGCGCGGTGATCGCGGCCTGTTCCCTTACGACAAGGGTGATGGCAGCGTCATCAAGCCACAGACTGTGATCGAAACCCTCTGCGAAGTGACCAAGGGCGATGCCTTTGTGACCTCCGACGTGGGCCAGCACCAGATGTTCGCGGCGCAGTACTACAAGTTCGACAAGCCTAACCGCTGGATCAACTCCGGTGGCCTGGGCACGATGGGCTTTGGTTTCCCTGCGGCCATGGGTGTGAAGCTGAGCTTTCCGGATACTGACGTTGCGTGCGTCACCGGCGAAGGCAGTATCCAGATGAACATCCAGGAACTGTCGACCTGCCTGCAATATGGCTTGCCGGTGAAGATCGTCTGCCTGAACAACGGTGTACTGGGCATGGTTCGCCAGTGGCAGGACATGAGCTACGGCAGCCGTCACTCCCACTCCTACATGGAGTCTCTGCCTGACTTCGTCAAATTGGTTGAAGCCTATGGCCATGTCGGCATGCGCATCACCGATCTGAAGGATTTGAAGCCGATGATGGAAGAGGCGTTCGCCATGAAGGACCGCCTGGTGTTCCTCGATATTCAGGTCGACACCAGCGAGCACGTCTACCCGATGCAGATCAAAGACGGCTCCATGCGCGATATGTGGCTGAACAAGACGGAGCGTACCTAATCATGCGGCACATTATCTCCCTGCTTCTGGAGAACGAACCGGGCGCTCTGTCACGTGTGGTCGGACTGTTTTCGCAACGCAACTACAACATCGAAAGCCTGACCGTGGCGCCGACCGAAGACCCGACCTTGTCGCGTCTGACGCTGACCACCGTTGGCCATGATGAGGTGATCGAGCAGATCACCAAGAACCTCAACAAGCTGATCGAAGTGGTCAAGCTGGTCGACTTGTCGGAAAGTGCCCACATCGAGCGTGAGCTGATGCTGGTCAAGGTCAAGGCTACGGGTGCACAACGGGCCGAGATCAAGCGCACTACCGACATTTATCGCGGGCAGATCGTCGATGTGAGCGCCAGCGTTTATACCGTTCAACTGACCGGTACAAGCGACAAGCTGGACAGCTTCATCCAGTCGATCGGGACGGCCTCGATTCTGGAAACTGTACGCAGTGGCGTCACCGGGATTGCTCGTGGCGACAAAGTACTCAGCATCTAACTCAAATTTAGCGAATGGCCTTAAACGGCCTGGATATATAGAGGAACCTCATGAAAGTTTATTACGATAAAGATTGTGACCTGTCGATCATCCAGGGCAAAAAAGTCGCCATCATCGGCTACGGTTCCCAGGGCCACGCCCAAGCGTGCAACCTGAAAGATTCCGGCGTTGACGTGACCGTTGGCCTGCGCAAAGGCTCGGCCACTGTTGCCAAGGCTGAAGCCCACGGCCTGAAAGTGACTGACGTTGCTTCTGCTGTTGCTGCTGCCGACCTGGTCATGATCCTGACCCCGGACGAGTTCCAGTCCGCGCTGTACAAGAACGAGATCGAGCCGAACATCAAGAAGGGCGCCACCCTGGCCTTCTCCCACGGCTTCGCGATCCACTACAACCAGGTTGTGCCGCGCGCCGACCTCGACGTGATCATGATCGCGCCGAAAGCACCGGGCCACACCGTGCGCTCCGAGTTCGTCAAAGGCGGCGGTATCCCTGACCTGATCGCGATCTACCAGGACGCCTCGGGCAACGCCAAGAACGTCGCACTGTCCTACGCTGCTGGCGTGGGTGGCGGTCGTACCGGCATCATCGAAACCACCTTCAAGGACGAGACTGAAACCGACCTGTTCGGCGAACAAGCCGTTCTGTGCGGCGGTACCGTTGAGCTGGTCAAGGCCGGTTTCGAAACCCTGGTTGAAGCTGGCTACGCGCCGGAAATGGCTTATTTCGAATGCCTGCACGAACTGAAGCTGATCGTTGACCTCATGTACGAAGGCGG
>NZ_JBIUVK010000056.1:37819-40941 GCF_044742865.1 Pseudomonas sp. NPDC087814
AAAAGTTCATCAGCGAAGGTGCAACCGGCTACCCTTCGATGACCGCCAAGCGTCGTAACAACGCCGCTCACGGTATCGAGATCATCGGCGAGCAACTGCGCTCCATGATGCCGTGGATCGGTGCCAACAAGATCGTCGACAAAGCCAAAAACTAAGTCGTACGGATCAAGGGAAAACGCGGCTTAGGCCGCGTTTTTTCGTTTGCGGGGCAGGTTCTGGTATAAAGCTGCATCGTTTGCGGGCGAACACTCGCCGCAAGTTTCTGTCGAAATTTTTCACACCGTTGCAAGGTAAAGTCCATGAGCGAACGTCCCGAAGAGCCAAACCAGGCCTCTGACGCCGAAAGCCTGCTACCGATCGATGAACATGTCGAAGAAGGGCACGATGCTGAAGGCCGTAAAGTCCGGCATCGTGGCATCTATCTTCTGCCCAATCTGTTCACCACTGCGAACCTGTTCGCGGGGTTCTACTCCATCATCAATTCCATGAGTGCCCAGAGTGCGTTGGCGGCCGGCGATGCGGCCGGGGCCAGCAAGTACTTTGGTTTTGCCGCGATAGCGATCTTCGTCGCCATGGTCCTTGATGGCCTGGATGGCCGGGTTGCGCGGATGACCAACACCCAGAGTGCCTTTGGCGCCGAGTATGACTCGCTGTCGGACATGGTTGCCTTCGGTGTGGCGCCGGCGTTGCTCGCATTTGCCTGGGCGCTGGGTGATATGGGCAAGGTTGGCTGGATGGTTGCCTTCATCTATGTGGCGGGCGCGGCATTGCGTCTGGCGCGCTTTAATACCCAGGTGGGGACTGCCGACAAGCGCTACTTCATTGGCTTGGCCAGTCCGGCTGCGGCGGGTGTGGTAGCCGGTATTGTCTGGGCATTCAGCGACTACGGTATCCAGGGTTCCAAGATGTCGTTCCTGGTGGCCTTGATGGTTGCGGCGGCCGGCATGCTGATGGTCAGCAATATCAAGTACAACAGCTTCAAGGAGCTGGATCTCAAAGGGCGTGTGCCGTTTGTGGCTATCCTGGCAGTGGTGCTGGTGTTTGCCGTGGTCTTCAGTGATCCGCCGCGAATCCTGCTGCTGGCTTTCCTTGTGTATGCCGCGTCCGGCCCGGTGCAGTACCTTCTGCATCTTCGTCAGCGCAAAACGTTGCCTTAATGTAATTTCCCCCATACTCCGCAGTCTATTGGTGCATCTGTCCTCCAAAGCTGCGGAGTTGCCATGTTAATCAAGTTTCCCAAAGCGTCTGATTGCCAAGAATCGGATGTCACGCCTGAATCCCTCTATTTCTCTCGCCGCAGCTTGCTCGGTGGTGCGCTTGCCGGCCTGGCTGCCAGCAGCCTGCCGCGTTGGGCCAGTGCGGATGATGCGGCACGTTATGCCGATGTCGAGCCGGGCAATGCACCTGGCTGGTTTGCCGAAAAGCTGCCGGGTACCAAATGGCAGGCGATTACCGTCAAGGACGAGGCCATCACCCCTTTCAAGGACGCAACCCACTACAACAACTTCTATGAGTTCGGTACGGACAAGGGCGACCCTGCAGCCAATGCCGGGTCTCTGAAGACTGAGCCGTGGAGTGTGGTGATAGATGGTGAGGTCGCCAAACCTGGGCGCTATGCGCTTGAAGACTTCATGAAGCCCTATCAGTTGGAAGAGCGAATCTATCGACTGCGCTGTGTAGAGGCCTGGTCGATGGTCATTCCGTGGATAGGGTTCCCTATATCGGAACTGCTCAAGCACGTCGAGCCGACCTCGAACGCCAAGTACATCCGTTTTGAAACCCTGCAGGATCCCAAGAGCATGCCGGGGCAGCGGTCCAACTTCGCTTTGATCGACTGGCCTTATGTAGAAGGGCTGCGATTGGATGAGGCGATGAATCCCCTGGCGATCCTTGCGGTGGGCATGTATGGGCGGGAGCTGCCGAACCAGAACGGCGCGCCGTTGCGGTTGGTGGTGCCGTGGAAGTACGGATTCAAGAGCGTCAAGTCGATCGTGCGCATCAGCCTGGTCAGCGAGCAGCCGAAAACCACCTGGCAAAGTATTGCCGCGAGTGAGTATGGGTTTTACGCAAATGTGAATCCTACCGTCGACCATCCGCGTTGGACCCAGGCGCGGGAGCGGCGGTTGCCCAGCGGGCTGTTCAGTCCCAATGTGCGTGAGACACAAATGTTCAACGGCTACGCCGATGAAGTCGCTTCTCTTTATACGGGCCTCGATCTGCGGAAGAACTATTGATGCGCTATCCGATCTGGCGCATCGGCGTCTTTATAGCAGCGGCGGTGTGGCCGCTGTTCTGGCTGTACGAGGCTTGGAGCTTTGCGCTGGGACCTGACCCGGGCAAGGTGCTGATGGATCGGCTCGGGCTTGGCACCTTGATTCTGTTGTTAATAACCCTGGGTATGACACCGTTGCAGAAGCTCAGTGGTTGGGCGGGGTGGATCGCGGTGCGACGGCAACTGGGATTGTGGTGCTTTGCCTATGTGGTTTTGCATCTCGCTGCTTACTGCGTGTTTATCCTTGGGTTGGATTGGTCGCAGTTGGGGGTTGAGCTACGGAAGCGGCCTTATATTATTGTGGGTGCCTTGGGATTCCTTTCTCTATTGGTGCTGGCAGTCACCTCCAACCGATACAGCCAGCGTCGCCTTGGTGTGCGCTGGAAGAAACTGCATCGTTTGGTTTACGTGATTCTCGGGCTTGGTTTGCTGCATATGTTGTGGATCGTGCGGGCAGATCTCAAGGAGTGGGCTATCTATGCATCTATAGGGGGGGTGCTTCTGGTCCTGCGTATACCGCCGGTGATGCGCCGAATTCCCCGTCTTATTGCTAAAAAACCATCTTCTGCAACAAAAGCGTAATTAACCCTTGACGGCAGATTCTGGAAGTCTATAATTCGCCCCACTTCCGGCGCAGTCGAAACGGAAAACTCCTTGGTAAACAAAGAGTTATGTAGGTTTCGGCAGCGAGTTGCTTCAGGTCATCGAAGCCCAGAAGGAGTTAGTAAGGCAGTGTTGTTTGGCCCTATTAACGTTTCGATCTTCTCGGTCGAAAGCGGAGAAAAAGAGGTGTTGACAGCAGCGTGTAACGCTGTAGAATTCGCCTCCCGCTAACGAGAGATCGGAAGCG
>NZ_JBIUVK010000057.1:0-37171 GCF_044742865.1 Pseudomonas sp. NPDC087814
CACTCCGAGCCTAAGCGAGGAGCCGAGTGGTGGGGCAAGAGCGTTTTGCTTACTTTTGCGCTGTTCAAAAGTGAGCCGCTGTAAGAGCGGAACCAATCTCAGCCATCACCCAAATAACGGATATGCCCCCACCCCAACCAGGAACGCCTCAGGACTTAGGCGTCAAATCCACCTTGAACCATTTTTCGCTGAGTTTCTTAACAGTCCCATCAGCAATCGCTTCTTTCAAAGCCGCATCAAACTTGGCCTTCAACTCCGGATCGCTCTTGCGAAAACCCAGGCCCTCGCCATCACCCCAGATAGGGCCTTTGATCTGCGGCCCGGTATACGCCAGCCCCTTGTTCTCAGGCTTGGACATGATCGAATCAAGGAACGTAACGTCATCAAAAATCGCGTCAATACGGCCCGATTGCAGATCAAGAATCGCATCGGCCGACGTGTTGTACTCACGAATCGTCGCCACGTCCTTGAAGTTCTCATCAATGAACTTGGTGTAAATGATGCCTGAAGCGATCCCGATGGTTTTACCCTTCAGCGCCTGACGCAACGGCTCGATCGCATCGTGAATCGCCTTCGGATCAGCACTCAGCGTAATCGCATTCGCCGCCCCGGTTTTACCCGGCAGCAACGCCGCATCCTGCGCGACAAAGTTGGCCGGCGTCTGCGCGTAGGGAATCGAAAAATCCATGACCTGCTTACGGTCGTCAGTGATAACGATCGCATCCATCAACACATCAAACTTCCCTGCGTTGAGACTGGCAATCATGCCATCCCAGTTCTGCACGGTGATCTTGCACTGCAGCTTCATCTTGGCGCACAGGTAGTCCATCAGCTCAGGCTCGAAACCACTGATCTTCCCGCCTGGCAATGTCAGGTTCCAGGGCTCGTACGCGCCCTCGGTCGCGATGTTCACGGACGTCCAGTCCTTTGCCTGCAGTCCGGAAGCACTTGCCATCACTAGGGTCGCTACAGCAACAGAGCCTAACCAATTCGATTTTTTAGCGGTCATTTCTATTTCCTACCAATGTTTTGATGTGGGCTTAGGACTTTTTTCTCGAACGCATACAGGTTTGGGGACTGGCCGATTCGCTCTCCAGTCTGCACATGACTCCACATGTACATACATGTCATTGCAAAATATTTGCCAGCTTTTAAAAATAAATAACCTTTTGATTTTCAAGGAAATTAAACATGGTTAGAAAATGTGCGCGGTTTTTTCGCCCTGTTTTGGGTCGATAGGTAGCGTTTTGCACCCGCCCGTGCGCTGTCAGGTGTCAGGCGTGGGGGCAGGGTTCGCGGCGAGTATTGGCGTGAATTCCAGGTGCTCAAGCAGTCGCGCCATATCGCGGACTGCGATCGACAGGGTCGCGGTATTCACCAGCGGATGGCAGAGAATCCTGTCGCCGTTCCACACCTCTTCGGCGATCACAACCTGGGTGACGCGCTGCACGTCATTGCACAACCCCAGCAATGACACCGCTCCCGGCTCCACGCCCAGGGTTTCCATCAGGCGGCGCGGCGAGGCGAATCTCAGGCCCTTGAGGCCGAGGGTTTGCGAGAGTGCACGCAGGTCCAGGCGCTGCTCGCTCTTGAGCACCACCAGGGTGGGATTCAAGCCTTTGGCATCGCACAGGAAGATGTTCTTGACCGCCTGCCCGCTGATTCCGATGTCCAGTTTGTCGGCTTCTTCGCAGGTGCGCACGGCGCTGTGTTCCACGTATTCATAGGCAATGGAGCAGGTATCGAGCAGGTGTAGAACGTCTTTGGGTTGAAGCATTCGCAAAGTCCCCGGGTATCGCTTTGTCTGCGCCAAAAATGGCAAAGGCCCGCCGTCCGAAAAGGAGGGCAGGCCGTTTGACGGCGTGGTTGTCAGTTCAGGTGATGGGCCACCAGGTCGTTGATTTTCCCGCTGCGCACCTGGTCAATCACACTGGCCATGTCAGCGTAAAACGCGCGGTCGTTATCCGCCACCGGCACTTCACTGCGCACCAGGTCATAGACCGCCTTGGTCGCGGTCGATGCCTTGTTCACATCGTGGAAATCCAGGGCCTGGCACGCGACCAGCACTTCGATGGCCACCACCGACTGGAGTTTTTGCGAGACTTTGTAGGCCTTGATCACCGCGTTGTAGGCCAGGCTGACCGGGTCTTCCTGGTTGCCGCAGGTAGAGACGCTGTCGATCGACGATGGCATCGACAGGGTTTTCATTTCGGCGTACAGCCCGGCGGCGGTGTACTGGACGATCATGTAGCCGCTGTTCAGGCCCGGGTTGCGCACCAGGAAGGCCGGCATTTCGCTGAAGTGCGAGTTGATCATGCGGTCGGTCCGGCGCTCGGAAATTTTCGCCAGGTTGGTCAGCGCCACACACAGTGTGTCGGCTGCAATCCCGATGTAGGTGCCGTCGAAGTTGGCGCCGGAAATCGCGATACCGTCACCGTCGTCCAGCGGGAAAATCACCGGGTTGTCGCCCGAAGAATTGATTTCGCGCTCGATGGTTTCCCGCGCGTAGTTGATGAACTGCCGGGAAGCACCATGCACTTGGGGGATGGCACGCAGGCTGTAGACGTCCTGCAGGCGGTAATCGATGTTGTCTGCGATGAGCTGGCTGTCGTGCAGGATAGCCTTGATGTTGGCGGCGGTTGCGGCCTGTGCGGGGTGAGCCTTGATCGAGTGGTAGCGCGGGTCGAACGCGCGGATGGTGCCCTTGAGCGCCTCCAGCGACATGGCCGCCGCCACGTCCGCCAGGTCGGCAGCCTGCATGGCGTTGTACAGCGCCAGTGTGGCGATGGCGGTCACCGACGTGGTGCCGTTCAACATCGCCAGGCCTTCCTTGCACTGCAGGTCGGTCGGTTGCAGGCCGACCTGTTGCAGGGCGGTTGCGCCATCCACCAGTGCACCGCCCTTGACGCTGGCGCGGCCTTCGCCGAGCAGCACCAGGGCCAGGTGGCCTTCTACCGCGAGGTAACCCACCGAGCCTTCGCCCGGCGCAAAGGGCACCACGTCGTGGTTGAGCAGGCCGGCGATCAGTTCCAGCAGTTCCAGGCGCACCCCGGAGTAGCCTTTGCCCAGGCTGATCAACACCATCAACTGGATCGCCCGCACCTGTTCACGCACCAGCGGTTCGCCGACGGAAACAGCGTGTGAACGCACGATGTTGACTTGCAGTTCCTTGGCGTTTTCCGGCGAGATCACATGCCGCACGTTGTCGCCAAAACCGGTGGTCACGCCGTACACCAAACGGTTTTCATCGAGGAATCGCTCGATCAACCCACGGGACTTTTTAACCCGGTTCTTGTAACTGTCGGCAAACGAAACAGTGGCCGAATAGCGGGCGATCGCCACGAACTCTTCGAGGCTGGGTTCTCTGTCGCCTAACACGACATGGGTAATTTGTTCAGGCAGGGTTTTCATCAGCGACTCCAGCAGGGCGTAACGCAATGGGGTGGGAAGTGGTTTCACTCTACGGGTTGCACTAGCTGAAGAAAATATGGGGTTTTCTGTTATTTTTAGTAGAAAATCTAAACTGCTGAAGTCGCGAGATTCCCCCATGAGCCGTTTACCGCCGTTGCGCGCGTTGCAAGTGTTTGAAGTGGTGGGCCACTGCGCCGGTATGTCCCAGGCGGCGATTCGCCTGGGGATCTCGGTGGGCGCTGTCAGCCAGCAAATGAAACTGCTCGAAGATGCCCTGGGCATGAAGCTGACGCTCAAGGACGGCCAGCGCCTGCGCTTGAACAGCGTCGGCGAACGCCTGCACGCCCGCTGCACCGCGGCGTTCGAAGAACTCAGGCTGGCGGTGGCCGAGGCCGAGCGGGCGAAGAATCCCAACAACCTGTATATCAGTTGCCTGCCTTCGCTGATGACCAAATGGCTGTCGCCGCTGATCGACGAGTGGGGGCAGGACGAAACCGACCTGGACATCTACCTCGACAGCACCCTCGATGATGCATCGGGGGAGGAAAGTGCCGACTTTCGCATCGGTTATGGCGAGCACCCCGAGCATGCAGGGCATAGCGTGCCGCTGTTCCGCGATTGTGTGGTGCCCACCTGTTCACCGCAGTTGCTGGAACGGGTTGCGTGCGCGCGAGACTTGCTCGATTACCGCCTGATCGGCATCGACTCGCGGCCCAAATTCGATTCGCCGCCTTCGTGGACCCAATGGTTCAGCGAGCTGGAAGGGCAAACCGGCCAGCCCATCGTGATCCGCCGCAATTACTCATCATCGATTACCGCGATCCAGGCGGCCATCGACCGGCAAGGCATCGTGCTGGCGCAGTTCTCAATGATCGCCGGGGACCTGCGCGCCGGTCGGCTGGTGATTCCCTGGCGGTTCGCCGTGCCGCTGGCGGCGCCGTACTACCTGAGTTGGCACCCCAATACCCTGCACAAACAGCAGTGCCGCGGGTTTCAACGCTGGATGATCGGGCAGGGGCAGAAACAGGAGAAAATTACCGCTGCCATGCTTTCTGCTGCGCACTTTGATCATTAAGTTGTCACTTACGGTCATTGAGCGCCAGCCGGCGGACTCTTAGTCTGTGGGACATAAACCGATGGAGTGCCATTCGAGCGCTCCACGTCCCGTGATGATCCGTTGTGGAGCTGTACCATGACCGCTGCTGCCTACCCGCACTTGCTGGCCCCGTTGGACCTGGGTTTTACCACCCTGCGCAACCGCACCCTGATGGGCTCGATGCACACCGGCCTTGAAGAAAAACCCGGTGGCTTCGAGCGCATGGCGGCCTATTTTGCCGAACGTGCCCGTGGCGGCGTGGGCCTGATGGTCACCGGCGGCATTGGCCCCAACGATGAAGGTGGGGTGTATGGCGGTGCGGCCAAGCTGACCACCGACGAAGAAGCGCAGAAGCACAAGATCGTCACCCGGGCGGTGCACGAGGCGGGCGGCAAGATCTGCATGCAGATCCTCCACGCCGGGCGTTATGCCTACAGCCCGAAGCAGGTGGCACCGAGCGCAATCCAGGCGCCGATCAACCCGTTCAAGCCCAAAGAGCTGGACGAAGAAGGCATCGAAAAACAGATCAATGATTTCGTCACCTGCTCGGTGCTGGCCCAGGTCGCCGAGTACGACGGCGTGGAAATCATGGGTTCGGAAGGCTACTTCATCAACCAGTTCCTCGCCGCCCACACCAACCACCGCACCGACCGTTGGGGTGGCAGCTACGAAAACCGCATGCGTCTGCCGGTGGAAATCGTGCGCCGGGTGCGCGAAGCCGTAGGCCCGAATTTCATCATCATCTTCCGCCTGTCGATGCTCGACCTGGTGGAAGGCGGCAGCACCTGGGAAGAGATCGTGCAGTTGGCCAAGGCCATCGAGCAGGCCGGTGCAACGATCATCAACACCGGCATCGGCTGGCACGAAGCGCGGATCCCGACCATCGCCACCAAGGTGCCGCGTGGCGCGTTCAGCAAGGTCACCGCGAAGTTGCGCGGTGCGGTGCAGATTCCATTGATCACCACCAACCGGATCAACACCCCGGAAATCGCCGAGCAGATTTTGGCCGAAGGCGATGCTGACATGGTCTCGATGGCTCGCCCATTCCTCGCCGACCCGGACTTCGTCAACAAGGCTGCCGAAGGCCGCGCCGATGAGATCAACACCTGCATCGGCTGCAACCAGGCCTGCCTGGACCACACCTTCGGCGGCAAGCTGACCACCTGCCTGGTCAACCCGCGTGCGTGCTACGAGACCGAGCTCAACTACCTGCCGGTCAAGCAGATCAAGAAAATCGCCGTGGTCGGTGCCGGTCCTGCGGGCCTGGCGGCCGCCACCGTCGCCGCCGAGCGTGGGCATCAAGTGACGCTGTTCGATTCGGCCAGCGAGATCGGCGGCCAGTTCAACATCGCCAAGCGTGTGCCGGGCAAGGAAGAGTTCTTCGAGACCCTGCGCTACTTCAAGCGCAAGTTGCAGACCACTCACGTCGAACTGTGCCTGGACACCCGGGTCGACGTTGAGCAGCTTGTTGCGGGCGGTTATGACGAGATCATCCTCGCGACCGGCATCGCGCCGCGTATTCCGACGATTCCCGGTGTGGAAAACGCCAAGGTATTAAGCTACCTCGACGTGATCCTGGAGCGTAAGCCGGTGGGCCATCGCGTGGCGGTGATCGGTGCCGGCGGTATCGGTTTTGACGTCTCGGAATTCCTCGTGCACCAGGGCGTGTCCACCAGCCTGGACCGCGAGGCGTTCTGGAAAGAGTGGGGCATCGACACCCACCTGGAAGCCCGCGGCGGTGTGGCCGGGATCAAGCCCGAGCGCCATGCGCCAGCGCGTGAAGTGTTCCTGTTGCAGCGCAAGACCTCCAAGGTCGGTGACGGCCTGGGCAAGACCACCGGCTGGATCCACCGCACCGGCTTGAAGAACAAGCAGGTGCAGATGCTCAACAGCGTCGAGTACCTGAAGATCGACGATGAGGGCCTGCACATCCGCATCGGCGCCGAGGGTGAACCGAAGGTGCTGGCGGTGGACAACATCGTGATCTGCGCCGGGCAGGACCCGCTGCGGGAATTGCAGGATGGCCTGGTGGCGGCCGGGCAGAACGTGCACCTGATCGGCGGTGCGGACGTGGCGGCCGAACTGGATGCCAAGCGCGCCATCAACCAGGGTTCGCGCCTGGCGGCCGAGCTGTAAGCACGTAAAAGGGGCGGTGGTAGACTACCGCCCCTTTTCTTGTGCAGAACCGCCCTCATGGGTCCTTTCGACTGGCTCCCCCACGCGCCCCTTGAACCCCTGAAGCTGGACTGGATGGGGCCGGTGGAAGTCGCCGTGCTGCGCCTGGATCGCATCGACCCGCTGATCAGCGGCAACAAGTGGTTCAAGCTCACCGAGCACCTGGCGCAAGGCCGGGCGGCGGGCGCCAGCGGGATCATCAGCCTGGGCGGCGCTTACTCCAATCACCTGCATGCACTGGCGGCGGCCGGGAAACGCTTCGGCTTTCCTACCGTTGGCTTGCTGCGTGGCCATCCGCAAGACACTCCCACGGTGCTCGACCTCAAGGCCTTCGGCATGCAACTGCATTGGCTGGGGTATGGCGGCTATCGCGCGCGCAACGAGCCGGACTTCTGGCTGCCCTGGCGCGAGCAGTATCCGCACCTGCACCCGGTACCTGAAGGCGGCGGGGGCCTGGCGGGCGCGTTGGGTTGCGGGGTTTTGGTGAATCAGGCGCGGGCACAATTAAACGGCCTGTGCTGGACGGACTATCACGGTTGGTGGCTGGCGGCAGGCACCGGTACTACATTGGCGGGATTGGTGCTGGCGGAGGCGGGCGCGCATCCGGTATATGGCGCCCTGGCGGTGCCCGACGACCACGGGGTGGCGCAACAGGTGCAGGCGCTTGTGCAGCAGGGTTATGAATTGCTGGAGGCCAGCCGGGGCGGCTTTGCCAAGGTTGATCCGGAGTTGCTGGCCTTTATCGACGCTACCGAGCAAGCCTGTGGCCTGGCGCTGGAGCCGCTGTACACCGGCAAGGCGTTATTGGCGTTGAAGCAGCAGATTGAAGCCGGGCGCTTTGCCTCCGGTACGCGCCTGATCTTCGTCCACACCGGTGGCCTGCAAGGCCGCCGGGGTTTCCCTGTTGCACCCGGTTAATGTAGGCGCTGGCTTGCCTGCGATGCAGACACCGCGGTGTATCAGTGGCACCGAGGTGATGCTGTCGCAGGCAAGCCAGCTCCCACACAAGCCAGCTGCCACATTCAATCCGTGGGCTCACTGAATGCTCCCTCTCTTGCCGGGCATCATTCTCAATGCAGTGTTGTCTCGCAGCACATAGTGATGGGCCAATCCGGCCAACGCATGCAGCCCGATCAGCCAGTAGCCGATCTTGCCGAACAGCACGTGCCAGTTTTCAATTTCCTTGGCCAACGCTTTGTTCTCGGCAATCAGCGGCGGCAACTCGATGCCGTAGAACATCACCGAATGCCCCTCGGCGCTGACGATCAGCCAGCCGGCGATGGGCATGCCGATCATCAAGGCGTACAGCGCCATGTGCATCAGGGTGGCGAGGAGGGTTTGCCATTGCGGCGGGGCAGGGACGATCTTCGGTGCCACGCCCAGGCTGCGGGCGAACAACCGTAGCCATACCAGCACAAACACCGTCAGGCCGAACATGAAGTGCATTTCCACGATCAACGTACGTGCGCCGCTGCCTTTGGGAAACTGCCCGCGTAACTCAATGCAGGCGTAGACCACCGCCAGCAGCACCACCATCAGCCAGTGCAACGCAATCGACATGGTGCTGTAACGCGTATCGGAATTTTTCCAGGGCATCGCTTTCTTCCTCACTCATCAGGGCAAACCTCCGTTCTTTCGCGACGGAGTCCTTTCAATGTAAGCCTGTTTTACGAGGTTTGCCCGTGAGAGGAGGGTGTATAGGCGATCTTTTGATCTCGATCAGTTGCCCTGCGGCATTTCACCCCGTGCCAGGCGCTGGTTGATGTCGGCGATCACCGCAGGCAGGTCGGTGATGGTGTCGATCATGTAGTGTGGGCGCGAGCCTTCGAACATGGCCTGGATACGCGTGCGTTCGCTGGCGAGTGTGCCGGCGTCGAGGGCGCGGAACTGCTCGTAGGTCAGGCCCAGGGCGTTGCCCGAGCAGGTCAGCGCCACGGTCCACATCCCGGCGCGACGGCCTTCGAGGATGCCCGGCACGGTGTCGTCGATCTTCACGCAGGCCGCTACGTCATCGATCCCGAGGGCGATCACGTTGGCCAGGGCCTGGGCCGGCCATGGTCGGCCGTTGGGTACTTCGTCGGTGGCGACCACGTGGTCGGCGATATAGCCATTGGTGGCAGCCAGTTCGACAACCTTGTCCATCACCTGCTTGGGGTAGCCGGAGCACGAACCGATCTTGATCCCTTGCTGGCGCAGGTTGGCGATAGTGTCCAGGGCACCGGGGATCAATGCCGAGTGCTCGGCGATCTTCTCGATCTGCAGCGGCATGAAGCGCTGGTAGATGGCGGTCACATCATCGTCAGTCGGTGTGCGGCCAAAGGCCTTGCGATAGCGCTCGGCCACCTGCGGCTGGTCGCACAGGGTGCGGATGTGGTCCCACTTGCCCATGCCCATCGGGCCACGGGCTTCCTCGATGGAGACCTGCACGTCGAACTCGGCGAAGGCTTCGACAAAAATCTGCGTGGGCGCGAACGAGCCGAAATCGACCACGGTGCCGGCCCAGTCGAGGATCGCGGCTTGAAGCTGGGTTGGGTTTGCGTAGTTCATGGTTCAGATCCTGTGAGTAGTGGGCAGTCAGATGTCGAGCACGTTCATTTCTTGCAGCACCTCGGCTACCGCCGCTACCGCGGCTTGCATCTCGGCCTGGTTCACATGGCCGATGCAGCCCACGCGGAAGGTTTCCACCTGGGTCAATTTGCCGGGATAAAGGATGAAGCCCTTGGCCTTGACCCGTTCGTAGAACTCCTTGAACTGGTAGCGCGGATCTTTCGGCGCGTGGAAGGTAACGATGATCGGCGCCTGGATCGCGGCGGGCAGGAAGCTGCGCAGGCCCAGTTCGGCCATGCCGTCCAGCAATGCCTGGCAGTTGTCGGCGTAGCGCTGGTGCCGGGCGGGCAGGCCGCCTTCTTCGTTGTATTGCAGCAGCGCTTCGTGCAGCGCCGCCACCACGTGGGTCGGCGGTGTGAAGCGCCATTGGCCGGTCTTGGCCATGTAGCTGTGCTGGTCGAAAAGGTCCATCGCCAGGGAGTGGCAGTTGCCTTGGGCTGCAGCCAGCGCCTGCTTTTCAGCGAACACAAAACCCATCCCCGGTACGCCTTCCAGGCACTTGCCGGAGGCGGCGATCAGCGCGTCGAACGGCACCTCGCGGGCGTCGATCGGCAGCGCGCCGAAGGAGCTCATGGCGTCGATAATCAGGCGCTTGCCGTGGCGGGCGATGACCTGGGCGATCTCGGGCAACGGGTTGAGAATCCCGGTGCTGGTTTCGCAATGGATCAGTGCGACGTGGGTGATGCCCCTGTCGGCGTGCAACAGGCGGTCGACGTCGGCGGCGGTGGTGGGTTCGTCCTCGGCAGTTTCAAAGGTACTGAACTCGCGGCCGAGCACTTCGCAAATCTTCGCCAGGCGCTTGCCGTAGGCGCCGTTGATCAGCACCAGCACCTTGCCGTCCCGTGGCACGAGGGTGCCGATGGCCGCTTCCACGGCAAAGGTGCCGCTGCCTTGCAATGGCACGCAATGGTGGCTGGCGGTGCCGTTGACGATCACCAGCAGTTGCTCGCAAAGACTGGCGGTCAGTTGATTGAAGCGGTCATCCCATGAACCCCAGTCGACCATCATGGCCTGGCGGGTGCGGGCCGAGGTGGTCAAGGGCCCCGGGGTCAGCAGGATCGGCGCGGCAGTGCTCATTCGTGTGTCCTCGCAAAACATTGGGATGAAGTTACGGCGCCTAAATTGCAGTTTGGCTTGTCATCAATCAAATTGTTTGTTGTTATGCGAGCTATCAGTGAGGCCGATAGCTATGAACCTGTTTCAACTGCGTGCGTTTGATGCGGTGGCCCGCGAGGGCAGTTTTACCCGGGCGGCCGAGCGCCTGTTTATCAGCCAGCCGGCGGTGACCGGGCATATCAAGGCGCTGGAGGAGCACTACCAGATCGCGCTGCTGCGGCGTACCGCGCGGCGGGTGGAGTTGACCGAGGAGGGCACCAAACTCGCGGCGATCACCCGGGCGATCTTCGGCCTGGTGGAAGAGGCGCAGACGTTGCTGGAGGCCAACCGGCAATTACTTACCGGGCGCCTGGAAGTGGCGGCGGACGGGCCGCACATGGTCATGCCGATGCTGGCCAGCCTACGGCAGCGGTATCCGGGGATTACTGTCAATTTGCGCCTGGGCAATGCGCAGGAAACCCTCGCGGCGCTGTTGTCGGAGCGGGCTGACGTGGCGGTGTTGACCGAGGTGGAGCCGCGCAAGGGCCTGCACTTGCAGCCGTTGATCGAGTCACGGATTTGCGCGTTGGTGCCGGCCGGCCATCCGTGGCTGGCGGAGCCTGCGGGGATTCGGCTGGAGCAATTGGATCAGGTGATCATGGTGTTGCGTGAACCCAGCTCGATCACGCGGCGGACCTTTGACGATGCCTGCGCCCAGGCCGGCGTGCAGCCCCGGGTGTTGCTGGAACTGGACAGCCGTGAGGCGGTGACGGAAGCGGTGGCGGCCGAGTTGGGGGTTGGGGTGGTGTCGTCGATGGAAGTCAGCCGGGATCCGCGGGTGCACGCGATTCCGATCCAGGGCGAGGGGCTGGTGAACCGGCATGTGATCGGGTGCATGGAGCGGCGGCGGGAGTTGCGGTTGATTCAGGCGTTTTTCGAGTTGGCGCCTTAGAGGGTGTTGGCTTGAGATCTAGTTGGCCCCTTCGCGAGCAAGCCCGCTCCCACATTCGACCGCGTTCCATCGGTAGAACTCGGTCAACTGTGGGAGCGGGCTTGCTCGCGAAGGGGCCCTCAACTTCACCGCAAACTTTCCCGCACAATCTCCAGAAAAGTCGCCACCACCCGCCGCGAACTCTGCTCCTTCAAGCACACCAGTGTTTCCTTCATCCGCTGCGTACAGTCACGGATCGGCATCGCATACACCCGCGAATCTGCGCCAAACTCCGCAGCCGACACCACGCCCACGCCAATCCCAACCACTACCGCCTCCCGCGCGGCTTCGCGGCCTTCCACCTGGATCGCCGGGCGAATGCGCAGCCCGGCCTGGTGCATTTCCTGCTCCAGGGTCTGGCGGGTCACCGAGCCGATTTCCCGCAACACCAGCGGCGTATCGTCCAGGTCCGCCAGGCAGATCGACTCGCGGCCCGCCCACGGGTGGTTGCGGGCGACAAACGCGAGCAATTGGTCATCGGGCAGCGGCAGTGACAGCAGCCGCTCGTCGTCCACATCGCGCCCCAGCAGCGCGAGGTCGGCCTGGTAGTTGTACAGGCGAAACAGTGATTCATCGGTGTTGCCGGTTTCGATCTTCACGCTGATGCCCGGGTACAACTGGCAGAAGCGCGCAATCTGCGGCAGCACATGCACCGGGGCGTCCACCGCGAGTGTCAGGGTGCCGGTTTGCAAGGCGCGGGAATCCTGCAACAGCTCTTCGGCTTCCGCCGCGACGGCAAACAGACGCTGGGTGATGCTCAACAGGCGCTCGCCGAGGTCTGTCAAGCGCACCGAACGTTTGTTGCGATGAAACAGCAGCACGCCGAAACGTTCCTCAAGCTTGCGCACCTGGTCGGAAATGGCCGGCTGGCTGAGGAACAAGCGTTCGGCGGCGTGGGTAAAACTGCCGTGTACGGCCACCGCATGGAAGGCTTTGAGTTGCGCGTGAGACACCGACATCGCGAATCCTCTTACAAGCTCAGCTTATATTTGAAATACGATAAATCGATTTTACCTATTAGTCAGCCATTGCTTTGATAGCCCCAGTCGCCGTAGGTCGAGTCCTACACCTTCGGCGGCCATGGGTCTTCTGCGTGCTCACCAGCGGGACTCATCTGACCAATACCGCGCCCCTCCAAGCGCCGGTACTGCAGTGCTCAACAATAAAAATACAGGCGTTTGCTTTTCATTCTGCCGGCACACTCACACCCGAGGTCAGAACCACCATGAATACTCCCTTGAGTCACATCAAGCGTTGGCGCGTGCAGATTTTCGCCATCACCTGGCTGGCGTACGCGGC
This sequence comes from Pseudomonas sp. NPDC087814, assembly GCF_044742865.1. Lineage (NCBI taxonomy): Bacteria > Pseudomonadati > Pseudomonadota > Gammaproteobacteria > Pseudomonadales > Pseudomonadaceae > Pseudomonas > Pseudomonas sp. NPDC087814. The sequence goes on from NZ_JBIUVK010000057.1 coordinate 12,675, forward strand.
CTTCTATTTCACCCGCAAGGCTTTTTCGGTGGCCAAGCTGGGGATCGTCGACGACCCGAGTTTCCCGCTGGACAAGATGATGATGGCCAACCTGGATGGCATTTACCTGGCGGCCTACGCCGTTGGCCAATTCACCTGGGGCATGCTCGCCGACCGTTTCGGGCCGCGTGTGGTGGTACTCGGCGGGTTGCTGATTTCAGCCGCCGCCGCCCTGGTGATGGGCACGTTTGCCACGTTACCGATCTTTGTCACGTGCATGTTGATCCAGGGCCTGGCCCAGTCCACCGGCTGGTCCGGGCTGTGCAAGAACCTTGGCAGTTTCTTCCCGGCGCAGCAGCGTGGCCGGGTGCTGGGTTTATGGAGCTCGTGCTACGCCTTTGGTGGCCTGGTGGCGTCGCCGTTTGCCGGATGGTGGGCGTATACGCTGATCGGCACCTGGCATGCGGCATTTATCTCCAGTGCGGCTGTGGTCTTCGTGGTCGCGGTGCTGTTTTTCATTTTCCAGCGCAACACGCCACAGGATGTGGGGTTACCGGCAGTGGAACCGGAACCGGAACAGACGGCTGCTGAAAAGAACGCCAGTGTGCTGGAGCCGCTGCGGGCGATCTTGCGCAACCGCACGGTGTTGACCCTGGGGCTGGCGTACTTTCTGTTGAAACCGGCGCGTTACGCGATCCTGTTGTGGGGGCCGGTGATTGTGTATGAGCAGATGCCATCGGTGGGCAAGGTCGGCGCAGCGATTGTGCCGACGGCGTTCGAGCTGGCGGGGTTGCTGGGGCCGATCATGATCGGCATGGCGTCCGACAAACTGTTCGGCGCCCGGCGCATGCCGGCCTGTGTCCTCAGCCTGCTGGCGCTGACCGTGGCCCTGGCGTTGTTCATGGGCGCCTTGCACACCGGCAGTGTGGCGCTGGTGATGGCGCTGCTGTTTGTGATGGGCCTGACCCTGTACGGGCCGGACTCGATGATCAGCAGCACCGCCGCCATCGACTTCGGCACCGCCAAGGCCGGCGCGACGGCGGCGGGGTTCGTCAACGGCTGCGGTTCGGTGGGGGCGATCCTTGGCGGCTTGCTGCCGGGCTACTTCGACACGGTCACGGTGTTTATCGTGTTTGCCGGCGCCGCGTTGTTTTCCTCGCTGGTGTTGATGCCCTATTGGAACGCCAGGCCGGCGGTGCTGGCGCAGGTGGGTGACTTCGTGCCCGACCGTGAGCGCGCCATCAACCCCTTGCGGACCTGAGGGGCATGGCCGGTTTTTTGGTGGATTAGAGTGTTTCAGCGCTATAAACTCTGCCCCCAAAGCGCCGGCCAGTAGACGTTTCGGCGCGATGGACAGAAGAGAGTGAGTCATGGGCGCACAGTGGAAAGTCAAACATAAAGAAGCGGCATCCAATGCCAAGGGCAAGATCTTCGGCAAGCTGGTGAAAGAGATCACCATTGCCGCCCGCAACGGTGCCGACACTGCTACCAACGCACATTTGCGCCTGGTGGTGGAGCAGGCCAAAAAGGCCTCGATGCCCAAGGAAACCCTGGAACGCGCGATCAAGAAAGGCGCCGGTCTGCTCGGTGAGACCGTGCAATACCACCGCGTGACCTACGAAGGTTTTGCCCCGCACCAGGTGCCGCTGATCGTTGAATGCGTGACCGACAACATCAACCGCACCGTGGCGGAAATCCGCGTGGCGTTCCGCAAGGGGCAGCTCGGCGCGTCCGGCTCCGTGGCCTGGGACTTCAACCATGTAGGCCTGATCGAAGCCTCGCCGGACAGCCCGGAAGCCGATCCGGAAATGGCCGCGATTGAGGCCGGTGCCCAGGATTTCGAAGCAGGCGAAGAAGAGGGCACGACCTTGTTCATCACCGAGACCACTGACCTGGACGCCGTGCAGAAAGCCTTGCCGGAGCAAGGTTTCACCGTGCTGTCGGCCAAGCTCGGCTACATCGCGAAGAACCCGGTGAGCGGTTTGAGCGATGAGCAGATGGCTGAAGTCGAAGCCTTCCTGGAAGGCCTGGACAACCATGATGACGTGCAGGACATGTTCGTCGGGTTGGCGGGTTAATTCTGATTTGATGTGAACCCGGTCCAAATGTGGGAGCGGGCTTGCTCGCGAATACGGTGTACCAGCCAAGCATGTATTGACTGACACACCGCATTCTCGAGCAAGCCCGCTCCCACATTGGGTTTAGCTGAGTTTGGAAGACTGCAACAGGGTTGTGATTTCCTCGAACCCGGGCCGGGCCAGCACATCCGGCTGGCAGCAGTTGTCCCGCAAGGCTTCCAGCGCCACGCGCTTTTCCTCGCTCAACCCCGCATCAATCCTTTCCAGCAATTCCCCCAGCAACACCCCGAACGCCCTGACTTCGATGCGCTGCAACGCGCGGGTTTCCTGGCTGTCGACCGTGGCGTGAAACGACGCTGCACCAAAGTCCCCAAGCAGACATTCACCGGCTTCATTCCACAGAATGTTGTGGCCGTACAGATCACCGTGGGTGATGCCTTGCGCGTGCAGGTGCGCCGCCACCGAGGCGATGCCCCGGGCCATGCGCAGCGCCACATCCGCGCTGAAACGGGTGGTGGGCTCGTAGATATCCCGGGTGCACGACGCCAGGCTCGGCAGGGCCGCGAGGTTGCGGTAGCTCGGTTCGATCAGTTGCATCACCAGCGCCGCCTGGCCTTCCGGGTGGTCGACGACACGGCCTTCTACCTTGATCAGGTTGGCATGCAGTCCGGCGGCGATGCAGGCGTGCATTTCGTGCAGGGGCGAGCCATCGCTGGTGATGCTGCCTTTGTACAGTTTGACCGCAACCGCCTTGGCCGGCCCGCCTGGCGGGGTCCAGGACGCCTTGCGGATGATGCCGGAGGCGCCTTCGCCCAACACTTCGCCCAGCACCAGCTCTGACCAGGGAATATTCGGCGTCGCGTCATGGCGGGCCTCTTCCACGGCCATCTCTACCGGATTACCGGCGTAGGCCAGCCAGGTCAGGCTCGGCAAACCCAGCAACCAGTCCGGCAGGCGGGTCATGCGGTTGGAGGCGATGCGGATCAGTTCGAGGTTTTTGCACTGGGCGAGGCTTTGCGGCAACTGCTCCAGGTGGTTACCGGCCAGCATCAGTTTTTGCAGCAAAGGCCGTTCACCCAGTTCGTCCGGCAATTGGCTGATGTGGTTATCGGTGAGGATCAGCCAGCGCAGCAAGGGTGGCAGCGACGTCGCCGGGACACTGCTGATCTGGTTCGACTTGAAGCCGATCATGCTCAACTGCGCGCACTGGCCCAGGCATTGCGGCAGTTCGGTAAAGGCGTTTTCCGAACAGAACAGCACGCGCAAATGGGGCAGGCGGTGCAGGTCATCCGGCAGGCTGCTCAGGGCATTGCCGGTCAGGTTGAGGATTTCCAGGGAGTCGGCCAGGTCGAAGATTTCCCGAGGGAACTCGGTCAGCCCACAGCGCAGGTCCAGGCGTTTGATGCCGGCCAATTGGCCGGCCTTGAGTTGGGCAAGGGTATCCATGAACGGCGCGTCACTCGGCAATAGGGGCGTGAATGGCGCTCATGATAGCGGGTTGCGGCCCGATCTTCTGCAACTGCCCCAGGCGGCTGGCGGTGCGCGCCAAATCGATGGCCTGGCCGCTCAGGGATTGCTCCAGCGGCTGCTCGCCGATCAGCACCAATTGCTTGTCCTGGTCGTAGAGCACGTCCACCAGGTTGATGAACCGTTGCTGGGCGGCAATCGGACAGTCCGCCAGGTGCGGCAGGCCGTCGATGATCCAGCGTTCATAGTCGCGGCACAGCTGCAGGTAGTCCATGACGGCGGTCGGTTGTTCGCACAGGTCGCTGAAGGTGAAGGCAATGCTGCGGTCCTGGTGCCAGCGGGCAGTCAATTGCCGGGCTCCGACGGTCAGGCTGACCGGGGCCTGATCCGCTGACGGCAGGCCCAGGGCTTGGCGTTGCGCGGCAGTCCCCGGCCACACGAACTGGCCAGCGCTGAACCGCTGATCGCCATGGGCCTGGGCCAGGCTGCGAAAATCCTGGGGGGCGCTGACTTCCATGACGTCCATGCGCGCGCTGATCAGCTCGATCACCGGCTTGAACCGCTGATGGTACAAGGGGTTCGGCAGCAACCCGGCGGGCGGATAATTGGAGGTTACCAGCACCCAGACTCCGCGCCGGAACAGGGCCTTGAACAGGCGGCTGATCAGCATCGCATCGCCGATATCATGTACGTGAAACTCGTCGAAGCACAGCACGCGGCAGCCATCGAGCAACTCATCCAGGGTCACGGCCAAGGCATCGCGCTGCTGGCGATGGGCAAACATTCCCTGGTGCAGACGGGCGAAAAAGTCGTGGAAGTGCACGCGCTGTTTCTCGGCAATCGGCAACGCCTGGAAAAAGCCGTCCAGCAACCAGCTCTTGCCCCGGCCGACGGCGCCGTGCAGGTACAGGCTGCGGGTAGGGCGCCCGGCCAGCAGATGGTCGGTTTGCCGGGCCATGGTCTCGATCACCTGTTGCTGGCTTGGGCTGAGGGTATAGCCCTGTTGCCGGGCCTTGCCCTGGAAGAATGCGCTGATACCGGGGGCGGCGGTGGTCGCCGCGGGTTTACCCAGCAACCGTTTGAGCAGGGGCGGTAAAGCAGCCAATGTCAGTCACTCTGTGTTTCGGTGGTCGCTCACTTTAGAGCGCCGGTTGCGGTTTGACCAATAGAGAAGCACGGCGCGAGCTATCTGGAAAAGGCATGGGTCAATGGATCCAAAACACCGACCTGACTGGCGGATTCCCTTCAAGTGACTAACCTCATACACAGCAGTCACCCCTGTATAAGGATTTGGGGCAGTGAAGGGACACGCAGTCTTGGCAATCATGAGCGCGATGCTCTGCAACACGGTTTATGGCGCACAGCTCCAGGTTGAGGTGCGTATCGACGTGCAGCGGGGGTGCCAGTTGGTCGGCACCACGCGTGAAGCAGGGATCGAGCAGCTCGGCGTACTGGATTTCGGCAGCGGCTCCCGGCTGGATGACCCGGCAGGCCCGTTGAGTGCAGCCTTGATCAGCCAGCGCCAGCCACGCCTGGAGTGCAACCCGGATACGCCGTATCAGATGCGTGTCGACGGCGGCCTGCATGGCGGCATCGGCGAAGTACGTTACCTGGGCGCTGCTGCCCCCTCGATCAAACCCATTCCCTATCGAATTTATGCCGATGCCGCACGCCGCATCCCCTTGGCCGTGGACGTACCGTTGAGCGGCCGTGTGCCCGATTCCGGCACGGTGGACTTGCCACTTTATGGACGCATCGAGCCGCTCAAGGAAATACCGGCCGTGGGGCGTTATTCCGACCTGCTCAAAGTGACGGTGACATGGTAAGCCGCGCCCTGGCCTGCATCGCGCTGGGCGGCCTGTTGCTCCTGGCCGAGGACGCCCAGGCGGCGGTCGCCGGGCAGATTCACGCACGGCTGGTGATTACCGCCAGTTGCCAGGTGAGCAAAGGCACCGACAGCGCGCCGGTGAGCCCGGATGGCGGCTCGGCCTTGCTGGATTTCGGCAGCCACGGACCCACTTGGGACAAGGGCCTGGGTGCCGGCATCAGTGATGGCGACAAGGCCGCGCTCGCTGTGTCCTGCAACCCGTCGGTGGTGAGCAGTTTCACCGTGACCATCGACGGCGGCGCCCATGGCGACGGCATCACCCGGCGCTTGAGCAATGGCCGGCAAACCATACCGTATCGGCTGTCGGCCGATCCTGCGGGCCGAAGCACCTACAGCATCGGCCAGCAACGCAATTTCGTCGTGACCAAGGGCGCACAGGTACCGATCCCGGTATTCGGCTCGGTGGTGGCGAATACCAGGGCCCTACCGGCCGGCATCTACACAGACACCCTGACGGTGACTCTGGATTGGTAATTCATGAGGATGGACATCATGCATGCACTTGTATCTAAAGCAGTTCTCCCATTGGTCGCACTGGCCTGGGTATCGGGTGCCCAGGCGGCCACGACGGTCACCGGGCAGATCAGCTCCACGCTGATCCTGACCAACAGTTGCCTGGTCAACGGCGTGGGCGGCACCACCGGTTTGAACTTCGGTACGATCAATTTCGGTACCACCAACAGCCAGTTCACCACGCAGTCCGGCCAGGTGCTGGGCGGCGGTGGAGGCGCGTTGTCGATCCAGTGTTCCTCGGGCACCTCGCCGGTGATCACCGTGGGCGCGGGCTCCCATGACGGCCAGTCCACGGGCGGCACCCGGGCGCTGTATGACGGCGTGGCCAATTATGTGCCGTATGACTTCTACACCGACACCGGGCATTCGACACTCCTGGCGATCAACGGAACTATCAACGTAGGTGCGAGCACGGGCGTTGCGCAAACCGTGAACATCTACGGCCAGGCCGTGGGCAAGGCAGGTTTGCCGGCGGGTACCTACACCGACACGGTGTCGGTGCAACTGACGTTCTAGTGCCATGAAGCGGGCCTGCTGGGCGACGCTGGCGGTCATCACGGGTTGGGGAATGCCGTTGTCGTTGCTGGCGGTGACCAGCCAGACGATCCAGGTCAGCGCGACGATTGCCGCAGGCTGCCTGGTGGTGGGCGGCGGCACGAACTACGGCAGCCTGGCGTTCGGCAGCTATTCGTCGTTGTCCACCAGCACGGTGTCGGTGGCGCTGAGCAGCGGGGTAACGCTGCAATGCACCCCGGGAGTCACCTTGAACATGAGCGTCAACGGCGGCTTGTACAACGCCAGTGGCCGGCACATGCAACTCAATAGCGGCAGTGCCCAAGTGGCGTACCAGCTGTTTCAGGACGCGGCCCTGAGCCAGAGCCTGGGGATCAGTCAAAGCGTCAGCGTGGCCTACAGCAACGCGAACAATATAACCCTGCCGATTTACGGCCGGGTGGTGTTACCGGGTAATCAGCCTGGGGGGACGTACAGCGACGTGCTGCAGGTGCAGCTGTCCTGGTAAGGCGATTGGCATGAGGAGTGGAATCTATGTTTGCAGCTTCCCGGCGGTATTGGGTTGCGGGTTTTATCGGTCTGGTGGCGTTGGGCGCCGGGCAGGTCCAGGCTGCCAGTTCGGTGCTGATCTGGCCCATTGACCCGGTGCTGGAGGCCGATCAACAGGCCAGCGCCTTGTGGTTGGAGAACCGCGGTACAGAGACTGCCAACCTGCAGATCCGGGTATTTGCCTGGAGCCAGGGCGGGTTTGACGAGCAGTACCAGAACCAGCGCGACGTGATCGGCAGCCCGCCGGTGGCGAAGATCGAACCGGGGCAGAAGCAATTGGTGCGCCTGACCCGGACCCGGGAAGTGCCGCCGGGCCAGGAGTTGGCCTATCGGATCATCATCGACGAAATCCCCGCCGCCACCCCTGAAACCCCCGCAGCCGATGGCAAGACGGCCGCAGCCATCCGCTTTCAGATGCGTTATTCTGTGCCGTTGTTCGCCTACGGCGCAGGCCTGTGGAGCAAGGAAGACGCGACGCGCCAGCGCGACCCCAAGGGCGCGGGCAAGCCTGACCTGAGCTGGAAAAAAGTCACCGTCGGCGGGCGCAACTATGTGGAGATGCGCAACCAGGGCGCGGTGCACGCGCGGCTCACCGATGTGGCGTTCAAGCAGGGCGGGCAGACCCGGCCGCTGGTTGACGGCCTGCTCGGCTATGTACTGCCGGGCGCAACCATGCGCTGGCCGGTGCCACAAGGTGTCGCGGGCGATCAGCCGCTGCAGGTGCGAGTCAATGGCGCAACGCAACTGGAGAACCTTGCGCCGGGACGGTAACGCAATGGAATAGGGCATGGAGCAGCCCTTGGTCTTAACGGATGGAGATGTCCATTGATGGACACAAAGCCTTGGTGAGCCATGGTTGGGCTCGTAGTCGATGGCGATCGGTGTGGGTGGTGGGCGGCCTGGCGGGCCTGGTGCTTGCGCCGCTTGGCGTGGCCGCGCCGTTGCCGCCGCCGCCCAGCAACATGGAGGCTGTTGCCGATGCACAGTTGTTCCTCGAACTGGTGGTCAACCAGATGGACACTGGCCGGGTGGTGGCCGTGGATCAGCGCGCCGGCGGCCTGTTTGTGCCGGCGGCCACCTTGCGGGACGTGGGCATGAAGCTGCCGGCCGAGATCACCACCGAGGTCGCGCTGGACCACCTGCCGGGCCTGCACACCGATTACGACAGCCAGGGCCAGCGCCTCATGTTGACGGTACCGCCGGCGTGGTTGCCGGCGCAGTTCATCGGCAGCCGCAACAACTACCCGCGCGCCCAGGCACTCACCAGTTTTGGTGCGTTGCTCAACTATGACGCTTACCTGAACGACACCGATGACGCCGGCACATACCTGGGCATTTTCAACGAAGTGCGGCTGTTCGACACGTGGGGCACGCTGTCCAATACCGGCCAATACCGCACCACCTTTGGCGGCCAGGCCAGCGGCAGCACTTTGAACAATGGCTACCGGCGCTATGACACCACCTGGCGCTTTTCCGACGATGAGCGCCTGCTGACCTACGAGGCGGGCGACGTGATCAGCAGCGCATTGCCGTGGAGCAGTTCGGTACGCCTGGGCGGGGTGCAAGTGTCGCGGGATTTCGGCGTACGCCCGGACCTGGTGACTTACCCCTTGCCACAATTTGCCGGGGAGGCGGCGGTGCCGTCGTCGGTGGACCTGTTCATCAATGGCTACAAATCCAGCAGCGCAGATCTGCAGCCGGGCCCGTACACCTTGACCAACGTGCCGTTTATCAACGGCGCCGGCGAAGCGGTGGTGGTCACCACCGATGCCCTGGGCCGGCAGGTGTCGACCACCGTGCCGTTCTACGTCACCAGTACGTTGTTGCAAAAAGGGCTGTCGGATTTTTCGGTGGCGGCCGGTAATTTGCGCCGCGACTACACCATTCGGGATTTTGGCTACGGGCCGGGCGTGGCCAGCGGCACGTTTCGTTACGGGGTGTCGGACTACTTCACCCTGGAAAGCCATGCCGAAGCCTCAGGCGACCTGACCCTGGGCGGGCTCGGCGGCAACGTGCGGCTGGGCAACTTCGGGGTGCTCAATACCGCCCTCAGCCAAAGCCATTTTGATGGCGAGACCGGCCAGCAACTGAGCTTCGGTTATCAATACAGCAACCAGCGCTACAGCCTGTCATACCAGCGAGTAGAACGCCGCGACCAGTACGCCGACCTGACCCTGGTCGACACGCCTTATGCGAGCCTCAGCAAGCGCAGCGAGCAGGTGACCCTGAGCCTGAACCTCAACGATTTCGGCAGCATCGGTGCCGGCTATTTCGATGTACAGGCGGCCGATGACTCCCGCACCCGGCTGATGAACCTCACCTGGAGCAAGCAGTTGTGGCGCAACACCAGTTTCTATCTGTCGGCCAACCGTGAGGTCGGTGACAGCAACTGGGCCATGCAGGCGCAACTGGTGATCCCGTTCGACGTCTACGGGAGCCTGGCCTTGAGCAACGAGCGCAGCCAGGCCGGCGAAAGTCGCCAGCGGGTCAACTACAGCCGGGCGGTGCCGTCCGAGGGCGGCGTGGGCTACAACCTGGGTTATGCCAGTGGCGACGGCCCGACATATCGCCAGGCCGACCTGACCTGGCGCATGCAGTCGGTGCAATTGCAGGCGGGCGTGTACGGTAGCAGTGACGCCGAGACCCGTTGGGCGGATGCCAGTGGCTCGCTGGTGTGGATGGACAATCAGGTGTTCACCGCCAACCAGGTCAATGACGCGTTTGTGGTGGTGAGCACCGACGGCTATTCCGGTGTGCCGGTGCTCTATGAAAACCAGTTGGTGGGGGAAACCGACCGTAATGGGCACCTGCTGGTACCGTGGAGCAGCGCTTATTACCGCGGCAAGTATGAAATCGACCCGCTGAACCTGCCGGTCAACGTGCAGACCCCGAATGTCGAGCAGCGCGTGGCGGTGCGGCGCGGCAGCGGCTACCTGCTGGAGTTCCCGGTGCGCCGGGTGATCGCGGCCAGTATCACCCTGGTGGATGCCCGGCATCAGGACCTGCCCCTGGGCAGCCAGGTGCGTCATGAGCAAACCGGGGCGCGCGCGGTGGTGGGGTGGGATGGCCTGGTGTACCTGGAGAACCTGGCGGCCCACAACACCTTGCAAGTCACCGTGGGAGAGGGCCGTACCTGCCAGGCAACGTTCGACGTGGATATCAACGAGGAGCAGGTGCCGCTGATCGGGCCGCTGGTTTGCCAATGAGATAAGGAGTGTGGGTGTGCGGGTCAAGGGATGGGTGTCGGGAATGCTGGTGTTGGCGAGCCTTGGGGGCGTGCAGCAGGCGCAGGCCTTGTGTTCGGTGGGGGCGACCGTGCCAGCCAGCTTTGGCACGTCGGTGAGTTCGATGACCGTGCGCACTGCCGCCCAGACCAGTTCGACCACCTCCGGCGGCTTGAACTGTACCTCTGCCCTGATTTCGTTGCTGGCTTCCACCGACCACTTTTACGCCACCATCACCGGTTCCTCCCAGGGCGGCATGGTTGGGCCCACCGGTGATGTGATCAGCTACACGGTCTATGCCAACAACACCACCGGCTTTCCGATGACCCGGGGCACCGCGTTCGACTTTGGCGGGCCCGGCGGCATCGCGCAAACCGCCGGGCTGATTTCCGGGCCGGGCACGAAAACCTTGCCGCTTTACATGAGCACGACGATCGGCAGCAACGTGGCGGCCGGCACCTATAGCGAAACCCTGAGTATTTTCTGGAACTGGAACTATTGCTCGGGCATTGGTATCGGCGGGATTTGTCTGGGGCGGGATATCAACAGTGGCACCACGACGTTGACCGTCAGCATGACCGTGGCCAATGACTGCACGATCACCGCGCCCAACATCAGCTTCGGCAGCGCCCCGGTGATCAGTGGTTTTTCCAGCGTGAGCGGGCAAGCCACGATTGCCTGCACCAAGGGCAGTGCCTACACCGTGGGCATCAGCGACGGGCAGAACCCGGTGAGTGTGGGCGGGCAGCGGCGGATGATCTCGGGGAGCAACTTCCTCAATTACGACATCTTCAAAAGCGCCACCACCACTCGCTGGGGCAGCGTGACCACTGCCCGGCGCGCCAGCTCCACGGCTGAGGTGAACCCCGGGAATGGCCTGGGCACCGGTAGCCAGGTGTTCAACTACAACGCCGCGATCTATACCAACCAGGCCACGCCGCCAGCCGGTACCTACGTCGATAACGTGGTACTGGATGTGGGTTTCTAGAACCGCATCGTCTGCTTGAGCATCTGCGTGGTCGACGGGTCTTGCGGGCTGACCATCGCATAGTTGTAGCCCGCGCCCGACCAGTATTCGGCCTGCAGCCCGTCGGCACTGCGGCTGCCACGGGGCAGGAATTTGTTTTCCGGGCCTGGCGGACGGATATAGAAACTGATGCGTCGCCCTTGGGGGTCTTCATACAGCACCATGGCCGCCGCGCCTTGTTCGGTACTGAGCAGGCGCCCGCTGACCGCCTTGAACCCGGCCTGGCTCAGGTCCGGCAGGCGGTAGGCCTGGTTGAAGTAACGGTCGAGCCAGCCTTGCATGTCGCCACCGCTTTGCACGTGGTAGTCGGCGGGCAAGATGCCGTCCTGGGCAAACAGGCGGTAGGCCTGCATCGCGTCGCTCATGGGCGCCATGCTCTCGAGCAGCGTAGCCTGGCGGGCCTGCCAGCCGCCGAGGCCGCCGACACTGACGGCAATCAACAGCATGGCGGCGGTTGCGAGATGGCGGCGTGACTGGCGCTTGACCCGCTGGCGAATCAGGGCCGGGTCCAGCTCGGGGTTGGCGGGTTGTTGCAGTGCGCCGCTCAACGATGCCCGCAGGTGCTGCGCGTCCTGTTGCCAGGCGTGCACCTGGGCGGCGACGTCCGGGTGGGCCGCCAGCCAGGTTTCGAGCTGGCGGCGGTCGGCGTCCAGGAGCTGGTGATCGACGTAGGCATGCAAATCGCGTTCGCTGGGAGGCAGGCTGATCATTTGAGTATCCGCAGGGCAGGGCTGGTGATTTCGCCGTCGCTGAGCTGGCGCAGGGCCTGGCGCGCGCGCGACAGGCGAGACATCACGGTGCCCACGGGCACCTCGAGGATGTCGGCGACTTCTTTGTAGCTCAAGCCTTCCACCGAGACCCACAGCAGCAGGGCGCGCTGTTCGGTGTTCAATTTGTCGAAGGCTTGCAGGGTCGATTGCGCGATGACGGTGCGCTCGACCGACGGCTGCGAATCATCGCGGCCGGTGAAAAATTCCAGCATGCGTGTGTACCGCCGGGAGCGCCGATGGGCGTCGAGGAACTGCCGGTAGAGGATCGAGAACAGCCAGGCGCGCAAGTCGCCTTCGAGGCGTTTGTCGGCCCAACTGATGATCGCGCGCTCAAGGCTCGCCTGCACCAGGTCGTCGGCGCTGCTGGTGTTACGCGTCAGGGACACGGCAAAACGCCGCAACCTGGGGATGAGTTCACGTAACTGTTCGTCGAGTTCGTGCATGGGATTCTGGCTAGTCACTACGCTGGGACTAGGAAGACGTCCGGCGTTGAAGGTTATTCCAGGCCAATAAAAATAAACAGCAGGCCAGGGAATAGAGTGCGCTGGCGTTCGTCCCAAGTGTTCCGACCTTATGTTTCACCCACTCAAGGCCTTGGGCCCTGGAGTTATTTCATGGTAGATCACTCATCACCGCCCCGTCCGCCGCTGAGCACCGCAAGCCTGATAATTCGGTTGGCCAGCATCGGCGTGGTGGTTGCCGTCGTGGCCGGGGCGTTTGCCTACGTTAACGGGAGCCTCGACCCACAGCGGTTGCGTCCCAAAACCCTGGTCAATGCCTTGGAAACCAACAACGGCTTGCACCCTGGCTACCGGCGTAACCATGCCAAGGGCGTGTGCGTGGCCGGTTATTTCGAGAGCAGCCCCGAAGCGCGCCAGTACTCCAGTGCCCAGGTATTCAGCGAGGCGCGTACCCCGGTTATCGGGCGTTTTGCGCTGCCCAGCGGCAACCCGTATGCGCCGGACAGCAGCGTGCCGATCCGCAGTTTTGCCTTGCAGTTCAACTTGGCCAACGGCCAGCAATGGCGCACCGGGATGAACAGCATGCCGGTGTTCCCGGTGGGCACGCCCGAGGCCTTCTTCGAGATGCTCAAGGCCGGCGCACCTGACCCGGCCACCGGCAAGCCGAACCCGGCAGGCATGCCGGCGTTCTTCGCGGCGCACCCCGAGACCGCGCCGTTCCTGGCCTGGGTCAAGACCGCCAAGCCGTCTGCCAGCTATGCCACTGAAACCTATAACGGCATCAACGCGTTTTACCTGGTAAACGCCAGCGGCCAACGCCAGGCCGTGCGCTGGGGCGTCGTACCGCAAAGCCAGGATGCTGCGGGGGCCACGGCGCCCGCCGGCAGCGACTTCCTCGAAAAAGACCTGGCCCAGCGCCTGGTAGCCGGGCCGTTGCGCTGGCAGTTGAACCTCACCCTGGCCAACCCGGGCGACCCGGTAGATGACGCCAGCAAGACCTGGACCGGTGAGCACAAGGTGCTGAATGCCGGGACCCTGGTGCTGGAAAGCAGCCAGCCGCAAATGGACGGTGATTGCCGTGACATCAACTTTGATCCACTGGTGCTGCCGAGCGGTATCGAAGCCTCGACTGACCCATTGCTGGCCGCCCGTTCGGCGGCGTACGCCAGTTCCTACCTGCGTCGCACCAGCGAAGTCAGCCAGCTGCACAGCGCCCCTCAGGAGTCGAAGCCATGAATGCCCAACCCCGGTTTTTCGCCCCGCTGGCGCGGCTGCTGCATTGGCTGATGGCGTTGATGATCATCGCCATGCTGTTTATCGGCGCGGGCATGGTGGCCTCGGTTTCCGAACGCCATGAGTGGCTGATCCACCTGCACAAGCCGCTGGGCATTGCGATCCTGGCGCTGGTAATCGTGCGCCTGGTGGTGCGTTTTTCCACGCGCCAGCCGCCGCTGCCTGCCGACTTGCCGCTGTGGCAAGTGCTGGCGGCCAAGGCCTCCCACGTGGTGCTGTATGCGTTGATGCTGGTGTTGCCGCTGCTGGGCTGGGCGATGATTTCAGCGGCCGGCGACCCGGTGATGCTCAGCAGTTCGGTACAGTTGCCGGCGCTGGTGGGGGCGAATGCGCCGTTGTTTGCCGTGTTGCGCAAGGCTCACGGTTACCTGGCGTATTTGCTGTTTCTGACGGTGTTGTTGCACCTGGCGGCGGCGCTGTTCCACGGTTTGATCCGGCGTGATGGTGTGTTGCAAAGCATGACCGGCAGCAAGGACTGAAGCCTTCCCCGGCGACGGTTGCTGTGAGGCAGCCGTCGCCGGGATCGTGGATGTTTAGCGCAATACGCCGACGATATCCGCCACGCTGCTCAACACGTCCTTGCCCAACTGCATCGAGCGTTTGCCCGACCAGCCAGTGTGCGGGTTGGGCGCGTCGTCGTTGTCCTTGAAGGGCATTTCCAGGGTCAGGGACAGGCAATCGAACTTCTCGCCGACGCTGTTGCACGCCAGGGTCATATTGGCTTCGCCCGGCAAATCGCGGGTGTAGCCATGCGCGGTCTGAAAATCCCGGGTGAGGTTGCTCAGGTGGCTGCGGAAGTGTTTTTCCAACTGCTCGATACGTGGCGTGTAGCCCGGGTTGCCTTCACAACCGGCGGTGAACACATAGGGGATTTCCTCGTCGCCGTGGATATCCAGGAACAGGTCAACGCCGTACTTTTCCATTTGTTGCTGGACGAACAGTACTTCGGGGCTGATCTCCTGGCTCGCACTCTGCCAGGCGCGGTTGAGGTCCTGGCCCATGGCGTTGGTGCGCAGATGCCCATGGAACGCGCCATCGGGGTTCATGTTCGGTACCAGGTACAGGTCGGCGGCGGCCAGGAGCTTTTTCAGCTCGGCGTCACCGTCCTGTTGCAGGCGCTCGATGATGCCTTCCATAAACCATTCGGCCATGTGCTCGCCGGGATGCTGCTGGGCGATGATCCAGACCTTGCGCTTGTTGGCCTCGCCCTTGCCACGGCGCAGCAGTTGGATATCACGGCCTTCGACACTTTTGCCGGTGGCCAGCAATTGCGTGCCGGCGCGGTTCAGCGCCTGGTCGATCAGCCAGTCGTGGCGTTCGCGGCTGTAGGGTTCGAAGTAAGCGAACCAGGCCTGTTTTTCACGGGTTTCGAGGGTGATGTGCAGCGTCTCGCCATCAAAGCGGGTGGGCACTCGGAACCAGTTGATATGGTCGTAGGACGCCACGGCGTTGTAGCCGCTCCAGGCGTGCTTGTAAGACGAGTGGCCGGCATTGCTCAGGCGGAAGGTGTGGGTGTGACCCACGTGCATGCCTTCGGCCTTGAAGTGGAACCACTGGAAGTGCTGGCTGCGCGTATCGGGCTTTATCGCCAGCAGCAACTGGTGAGCATCACTGGCGTCGAGCACCTGGATATTGCCACTGTCGAAGTCGGTGCTGATCTTGATGGAGGTCAAGGCCACGGTCATAGTCTGGTTGCCTGAATATGAGTGTTGTGGCGGGCATTTTACACCGGAGCGGGGCAAAGCCTGGATGCAATTTTTGCGGGTGAAGAGGGGGGCGTCGTCCATGACGCCGCCGCAGCTTAGAATCTATGAGATTGATTCTCAAGTGCTATTTTTGAAAGAACCGGCCTAGAGCGCTCGATCGACTTTCTTTTGACGATGGTCTTTTGCTACCATGCGCGCCATCAAGCAACACACAGTCTTCATTAGCCTGAAGTCACGCCAGGGAAAAACTGGCAAAAAAAAGACCCGGCCAAAGAGCCGGGTCAAAAACCGTGATTAGCCTGATGAGGAGATATTCCAAGAGTCCGACCTAAGGTCTCTTGGTCTATCGACTGATCTCGCGATCAGCTAGGTCCAATAATAATCATTATCATTTGCAAGTCAAATGTTTTTATCCCTCGGATAGAAATATTTTTCCCGCGTGCCTGTTACAGGCTGGCCGGCTGTTCGGCACCCCTCGCCGAAAGCCGCAGTGACCGCTCCACCATCACCTTCGCCATATCGATCAAATAGACCACTGAAAACGCCAGGTCCCGGCTATTGCCGTGGGCGCTGTTTGCCGATTCGTACGCAGTGGCCGCGGCGCTGCGCAGCAGGTCGGAGGCGTGGACCAGGGCCTCCTCGTCGCTGATGCCGGGCTTGACCTCGAACAACGTGTCGTCAACGGAGGGCCGTGCGGCATCCTCTTTCAGGTAATAGTCCAGCGCGCGTTGGGCGGCGCCACTGCTGCGCAGGAACAGCCGCTCGTCTTCATCGCAGGTGTCGGGCAGGGTATACGAGGTGGTCGTCATAAGGGCAGTGCTCTGTGTGGGTGTCGAAAGCCTGCAATCGATATTAGTACTAATCGTATTTATGGCGTTTTATTGATTACTACAAACTGTTTATTGTCGTGGTGAGTACACAACGTATTGTCAGGGCCCATGGATAAATGGATAGCGTTGGTCAAGGCCACCATGAAAGACCGCAAGGTCACGCAGGACCAACTGGCGTCGCGCCTGGGCATGTCTCAGGGCGGGGTCGGCCACTGGCTGAACAAGCGTCGGGTGCCGAGCCTTGCCGATATGAACCGGGTGATGCAGGAGCTGGGCCTGGATGGGCTCGAGGTCGCGCTGGTGGTTCGCGAAAAAGCGCTCGCGGCGGTTGCCGAGGAACTGCAGCCGGCGCCGCACTACAACCCGAATTACCGTTACCCGGTGAGCGAAGGGAAGGGAGGCTACCCATTGCAGGAAGAACCTCGGCCGTACGGCGTTACTCGTTTTCAGATGAGCGACTATCACGCCCATGGCAAGGCGTTCTGGATGCGCGTGACTGGCGACGCCATGACCGCCCCCAGCGGCTTGAGTATCAATGAAGGCACGATGATTCTGGTGGACCCGGCCATCCAGCCCGAGCCCGGCAAACTGGTGGTGGCCCAATGGGCATTTGATTCCCAGGCGATCTTGCGCAAATGGGTCAGGCAGAGCGGCCAGCTTTACCTGGTGCCGCTCAACCCTACGTACCCGAAGATGCTGTTCAGTGAAGAGTGCCGGATCATCGGCGTGGTGGCGCAGGCGGTCACGAGGTTTTAACTCGCGGCTTCCAGCTCCACCAGTGCGCTGCCTTCACCGACCATTTCGCCTTCCTGGCAGTACAGCGCCTTGACCACGCCGGCATGGGGCGCGCGAATGCTGTGTTCCATCTTCATGGCCTCCAGCACCACCAACTGCGTACCGGGTTCAACGGTTTGCCCGACTTCCACCAGCACTCGCACGATGCTGCCGTTCATCGGTGCGGTCAGGCCGCCCTGATGGGACTGGCTGGCGTCGACGGCGGCAATGGGGTCGAACAGGCTGACACTGTGCACCTCGCCGTCCCAGCACAAAAACACACTGCCGCCCTCGCGTACCGCCAGATGGGAGCGGCGCACGCCGTGCTGGTCGATCAGCAATTGTTCGCCGTGCAACTGGGGCGGGTTGACGCCGGCTTGCAGCATTACCAGGCGATCCTGGCCGTTGCAGCTCAGGTGCAGGGAAACCTCGCCCGGCAAGCCTGCGCGAAAACCTCGGGTGTCGGCCCAGGGCGAACGGGTGTCAGTACTCGGTTGGGTCTGCATGAACGCTTGGCCGGCGGCCTGCCAGAATGCCTCACTCAATTCGCCAGGCGCCGGCAGCAGCTCATCCTGATAACGCGGGATAAACCCGGTATCGAGCTCGGCAGCGGCAAACGCCGGATGGCCGATAATGCGCCGCAAGAAGCCCAGGTTGGTCTTCAGTCCACCCACGGCAAATTCATCGAGCATGCCCAGCAGCCGCAGGCGCGCCTGTTCGCGGTCTTCGCCCCAGGCAATCAGCTTGCCCAGCATCGGGTCGTAGAACGGCGACACGTTGTCGCCTTGTTCGACGCCGCTGTCTACCCGGCGCCCGGGCCCTGGCGTGGATTCGCGGTACAGCGCCAGGTGCCCGGTGGCCGGCAGAAAATCGTTGGCCGGGTCCTCGGCGTACAGGCGCACTTCAATCGCATGCCCCAGCAGTGGCACTTGCTCCTGAGTCATCGGCAGCGGCTCGCCCTGGGCCACGCGAATCTGCCAGGCCACCAGGTCCAGGCCGGTGATGGCCTCGGTCACCGGGTGTTCCACCTGCAGCCGGGTGTTCATCTCCATGAAGAAAAACTCGCCCCGGGCGTCCAGCAGAAACTCCACGGTGCCCGCGCCCACGTAGCCGATGGCCTGGGCCGCACGCACGGCCGCTTCGCCCATGGCCTTGCGCTGTTCGGCACTCAGGCCCGGTGCCGGGGCTTCTTCGACGACTTTTTGATGGCGGCGCTGGATCGAACAATCGCGCTCATTGAGGTACAGGCAGTGACCGTGCTGGTCGGCGAACACCTGGATCTCCACGTGACGCGGCTTGAGCAAATACTTTTCCACCAGCATCTGCGCATTGCCAAAGGAGGACAGTGCTTCACGCTGTGCCGAGGCCAACGCTTCGGCCAGTTGGCTGACGTCCTCGACCACCTTCATGCCCTTGCCGCCACCGCCTGCCGTTGCCTTGAGCAGCACCGGGTAACCGATACGCTCGGCTGCCTGGCGGAAGGTCTCCAGATCCTGGGCGTCGCCGTGGTAACCCGGCACCAGCGGCACGCCGGCGGTTTCCATCAACGCCTTGGCGGCCGATTTGCTGCCCATGGCATCAATGGCCGAGGCGGGCGGGCCGAGGAAGATCAACCCGGCGGCTTCAATGGCGCGGGCAAACCCTGCGTTCTCCGAAAGAAACCCATAACCCGGGTGAATCGCCTGGGCGCCGCTGGCCTGGGCCGCGGCGATCAGTTTGTCGATTTGCAGGTAACTGTCGGCGGCCTTGCTGCCGCCCAGGTCCACACGAATATCAGCCTCGCGGGTGTGCCGCGCGTCACGGTCGGTGGCGCTGTGCACGGCCACGGTGGTCAGGCCCATGGCCTTGGCGGTACGCATCACCCGACAGGCGATTTCGCCACGGTTGGCTACCAATACGGTAGTAAGCGTCTTCATGAACGCGGCTCCTGAGGCTGCCAGTTGGGCGCGCGTTTTTGCAGAAAGGCACGCAGGCCTTCCTGGCCTTCGGCGCTGACACGGATCCGGGCGATGGAGTTTTCGCAGTAGCGACGCAACGCTGGCGTCAGGGCACCGTGGCCGACTTCCCGTAGCAGGTCCTTGCTGGCACGCATGGCCGCCGGACTGTTGAGCAGCAGATTGGCAATCCACAATTGGACGTGTACGTCCAACTCATCAGCGGGATAACTCTCCGCCAACAACCCGATTTCCCGCGCCCGCTGGCCGCCGAAGCGATCTGCCGTGAGGGCATAGCGTCGGGCAGCCCGCTCACCGATCGCCTGCACCACGAACGGGCTGATCACCGCCGGCGCCAGGCCAATGCGCACTTCCGACAGGCAGAACTGCGCATCGTCGGCGCCAATCGCCATGTCGCAGCAACTGATCAATCCCAGGGCACCGCCGTAGGCCGCGCCCTGGACTACCGCCAGCGTCGGGATCTTCAGCTTGGCGAGGTTGTACATCAGCTCCGCCAGTTCTCGGGCATCGTCCAGGTTGGTGTGGTAATCCAGTTCGGCCGACTGCTGCATCCAGGCCAGGTCGGCGCCGGCGCTGAAGTGTTTGCCGCGCCCGCGCAGTACCAGAAAACGCAGGGCCGGATCGCCTTGCACCCGGTCCAGGGCAATGATCAGTTCGCGGATCATTTCGGCATTGAACGCGTTGTTCTTGGCTTCACGACTGAGCCACAGCGTGGCAAAGCCACGGGGGTCGGTGATCAGTTCGAGGGTGTTGAAATCGCTCATGGGGTGCAGCTCCATTTACATGCGGAACACGCCGAAGCGGCTCGGCTCGATGGGGGCGTTCAGCGCGGCGGACAGGGCCAGGGCGAGCACGTCGCGGGTCTGCAGCGGGTCGATGACGCCGTCATCCCACAGCCGTGCGCTGGAGTAGTAGGGGTGGCCCTGGGTTTCGTACTGGTCGAGGATCGGCTGCTTGATCGCCGCTTCCTCATCGCTGCTGAAACCCTGGCCGGCGCGCTCGGCCTGCTCACGCTTGACCTGCACCAGCACGCCGGCGGCCTGTTCGGCGCCCATCACGCCGATGCGTGCGTTGGGCCACATCCACAAGAAGCGCGGGTCGTAGGCGCGTCCACACATGCCGTAGTTACCGGCGCCGAAGCTGCCGCCGATGATCACGGTGAACTTCGGCACCTTGGCACAGGCTACCGCTGTCACCAGTTTGGCGCCGTGCTTGGCGATGCCGCCGGCTTCGTATTTCTGGCCGACCATGAAGCCGGTGATGTTTTGCAGGAACAACAGCGGAATCCCGCGCTGGCAGGCCAGTTCGATAAAGTGCGCGCCTTTTTGCGCGGCCTCGGCGAAGAGAATGCCGTTGTTGGCCAGGATCGCAATCGGATAGCCGTGCAGGTGCGCAAAGCCGCACACCAGTGTGGTGCCAAACAACGCCTTGAATTCATCGAACACCGAGCCGTCCACCAATCGCGCGATCACTTCGCGCACGTCGAACGGTTGCTTGGCGTCGGCCGGAATCACGCCGTACAGCTCTTCGCTGCTATAAAGCGGCGCCAGCGGCGTGCGTTGTTGCAATTGCCCCAGCTTGCGCCAGTTGAGGTTGGCCACACTGCGCCGAGCCAGGGCCAGCGCATGTTCGTCGCTGTCGGCATAGTGGTCGGCCACCCCGGAAATCTTGCAGTGCACATCGGCACCGCCCAGGTCTTCGGCGCTGACCACTTCTCCGGTCGCCGCCTTCACCAGCGGCGGGCCGGCGAGGAAGATGGTGGCTTGCTGGCGGACCATGATTGCTTCGTCCGCCATCGCCGGCACATAGGCACCACCGGCAGTGCAGGAGCCCATCACCACCGCGATCTGCGGGATGCCCTGGGCGCTCATGTTCGCCTGGTTGAAGAAGATCCGTCCGAAGTGCTCGCGGTCCGGAAATACTTCATCCTGACGCGGCAGGTTGGCGCCGCCGGAGTCCACCAGGTAGATGCAAGGCAGGCGGTTCTGCTCGGCGATGGTCTGGGCGCGCAGGTGTTTCTTGACGGTCAGCGGGTAGTACGAGCCGCCTTTCACCGTGGCGTCGTTGGCGACGATCATGCATTCGACGCCTTCCACCCGGCCAATCCCGGCAATCACCCCGGCAGCGGGCACGTCTTCGCCGTACACCTGATAAGCCGCCAGCTGGCTGAGTTCAAGGAACGGCGAGCCAGGGTCGAGCAAGCGATTGATCCGCTCGCGGGGCAACAGCTTGCCCCGCGACGTATGCCGCTCCTGGGCCTTGGCGCCGCCGCCTTGCTGCACCTGGGCGAGCAGGGTATGCAGGGCGTCGACCTGTTGGAGCATCGCCGCGCTGTTGGCGGCGAATTCCGCCGAGCGCGGGTTGAGCTGGGTGTGCAGGGTAGCCATGGTGCGCGCTCCGTTCAGCGGGTTTCGTTAAACAGTTCGCGACCGATCAACATGCGCCGGATCTCACTGGTGCCGGCACCGATTTCATACAGCTTGGCGTCACGCAATAGACGACCAGCCGGGAATTCATTGATATAGCCATTGCCGCCGAGAATCTGGATCGCGTCGAGGGCCATCTGGGTAGCGCGTTCGGCGCTGTAGAGGATCACGCCGGCGGCGTCCTTGCGCGTGGTTTCGCCGCGCTCGCAGGCCTGGGCCACGGCGTACAGGTAGGCGCGGCTGGCGTTGAGCTGGGTGTACATGTCGGCGACCTTGCCCTGGATCAACTGGAACTCGCCGATGCTCTGGCCGAACTGCTTGCGGTCATGGATGTAGGGCACGATCAGGTCCATGCAGGCCTGCATGATCCCGGTCGGGCCGCCGGACAGCACAACGCGTTCGTAATCGAGGCCGCTCATCAGCACTTTCACGCCGCCATTGAGTGCGCCGAGGATGTTTTCTTCCGGCACTTCGACGTCATCGAAAAACAACTCGCAGGTGTTGGAGCCGCGCATGCCGAGCTTGTCGAACTTGTTGCTGCGGCTGAAGCCCTTCGAGTCGCGCTCGACGATAAACGCGGTGATGCCGTGGGCACCCTTTTCCAGGTCGGTCTTGGCGTAGATCACGTAGGTATTGGCATCAGGGCCGTTGGTGATCCAGGTCTTGCTGCCGTTGAGCACATACACACTGCCGCGTTTATCGGCGCGCAGCTTCATGGAGACCACGTCGGAGCCGGCGTTCGGCTCGCTCATGGCGAGTGCGCCGATGTGTTCGCCGCTGATCAGCTTGGGCAGGTATTTGAGTTTTTGCTCATGGGTGCCGTTGCGGTTGATCTGGTTGACGCAGAGGTTGGAGTGCGCGCCGTAGGACAACGCCACCGAAGCCGAGCCCCGGCTGATTTCTTCCATGGCCACCACGTGGGCCAGGTAGCCCAGGCCGGCGCCGCCGTATTCTTCCGGCACGGTGATGCCCAGCAGGCCCATATCGCCGAACTTGCGCCACATATCGGCGGGGAACAGGTTGTCGATATCGATCTGCGCAGCGCGCGGCGCCAGTTCCTTGGCCACGAAGGACTGCACCTGGTCGCGCAGCATGTCGATGGTTTCACCGAGGGCGAAGTTCAGGGAGGGGTAACTCATGGACGGGCACCTTCTAGCGTTGTTTTTGTATGGCCAATACGCCGGGGAGGGCGATCACCTTTACGTTAACGTAAACTTGCGTTGCGGGCCTGTCAATCGTAGTTTACGTTTACGTCAACCTACAAAAAAGACAACAGGGGTCGTTATGGATCAATCGAATCAGAGCTACAGCCGCGGCTGTCAGGATAAGGCCTTGCTGGCCATGACTATCGGCCAGGCCTTTGATCAAACGGTTTCGCGCTACTCCGACGGCGAAGCCTTGGTCGTGGGCCATCAACAGCGTCGCTACACCTGGCGGCAACTGGCAGAGACGGTTGACTTGCATGCACGTGCGTTCCTGGCCTTGGGGATGCAGGCCGGCGACCGCTTGGGCATCTGGGCCCCCAACTGCGCCGAGTGGTGCATCAGCCAGGTCGCCAGCGCCAAAATCGGCGTGATTCTGGTCAATATCAACCCGGCGTATCGCAGCAGTGAATTGGAGTACGTACTCAAGCAATCCGGTTGCCAGTGGTTGGTGTGCGCCGGGTCGTTCAAGACCTCCGATTACCACGGCATGTTGCAGGAGCTTCAACCTGACCTGCGCGGCATCATCAGCCTTGATCCCAGCCCGCCCCCGGGGTTTACGCCCTGGTCGCAATTGGCGGCCCTCGGGGCAGGCGTCCCGCCCGAGCAATTGCAGATCCGCCAGGCCGGCCTGCACTTCGATCAACCCGTCAATATCCAGTACACCTCCGGCACCACCGGCTTCCCCAAGGGCGCCACCCTCAGTCACCACAACATCCTCAATAACGGCTACATGGTTGGCGAAAGCCTGGGCCTGACGGCGCAAGATCGCCTGGTGATCCCGGTGCCGCTGTATCACTGCTTTGGCATGGTGATGGGTAACCTGGGCTGCATCACCCATGGCACCACGATGATCTACCCGAGTGACGGTTTCGACCCATTGCTGACCCTGGCTGCCGTCGCCGAAGAACAGGCCACCGGGCTATACGGGGTGCCTACCATGTTTATCGCCATGCTTGATCACCCGCGCCGCGCCGAGTTCGACCTGTCGCGCCTGCGCACCGGGATCATGGCGGGCGCCACTTGTCCGATCGAGGTGATGCGCCGGGTTATCGGCGAGATGCACATGAGTGAGGTGCAGATTGCCTATGGCATGACGGAAACCAGCCCGGTGTCGTTGCAGACCGGGCCGGATGATGACCTTGAGCGGCGTGTTACGACGGTTGGCCGGACCCAGCCACAGCTGGAAAGCAAGATTATCGATGACGCCGGTAACACGGTTGCTCGGGGCCAGGTAGGGGAGCTGTGTACCCGTGGCTACAGCGTGATGCTCGGTTACTGGAATAATCCTGACAGCACTCGTGAGGCTATCGACGAGGCGGGCTGGATGCACACCGGCGACCTGGCGACCATGGATGAACATGGGTATGTGTGCATCGCCGGGCGTAACAAGGACATGATCATTCGCGGAGGTGAGAACGTGTACCCGCGGGAGTTGGAGGAGTTTTTCTTTACTCATCCGGCGGTGGCGGATGTGCAGGTGATCGGGATTCCGGATGAGCGCTATGGTGAGGCGATTGTGGCGTGGATCAAGTTTCATCCGGGGCATGTGGCTAATGAGCTTGAGCTGCAGACGTGGTGCAAGGGGCGGATTGCGCACTTCAAGATGCCCAAGCATTTCAAATTTGTGGATGAGTTTCCGATGACGGTGACGGGGAAGATCCAGAAATTTCGGATGCGGGAAATTATGATTGAAGAGTTGAAGGGGGGTGAGGGGTGTTTATCCGTTATTTAGGTAACGGCGGCTTATGGTTTCGCTCTTACAGCGAGTCACTTTGCAAAAGCGTGTACGGACCGGACACATGGTGGACACATGTACGGGGACATGGTTGACACATTATG
>NZ_JBIUVK010000058.1:0-36550 GCF_044742865.1 Pseudomonas sp. NPDC087814
CCGAGCCTAGGCGAGGTGCCGAGTGGTGGGGCAAGAGCGTTTTGCTTACTTTTGCGCTTTTCAAAAGTGAGCCGCTGTAAGAGCGGAACCAATACCAGCCATCACCCAAATAACGGATATACACCCAAAACACGCCCAATCTCACCAAAGACAACACCCAGTGACCACTGAGGCAACCTGTCACGCGGCAAAAGACCACGCCTTGCTCTCGCGAAAATGGGACTACTCTTTCAGCAATGCTTGATCCAGATCAAAACCTTCGCCGGGATTGCTCTGGCGGCCGCAAGGCCAGAATCCCTGCGTGGTTGGTTATAAAAAGAAACGAATTTGAATTCGCCACACTCCATATCCGTGGGGGCAGTGGGTGCAGGCCTCCAGCCAGCATTCGGTATTACCTGACAGAGGAAGACTTATGTTCGGTTTGGAGGCGCTAGATCTCGCCCGAATTCAATTCGCGTTCACCATCTCATTCCATATCCTGTTCCCGGCCATCACCATCGGCCTGGCCAGTTACCTTGCGGTGCTGGAAGGCCTGTGGCTCAAGACCCACAACGACACCTACCGTGACCTCTACCATTTCTGGTCGAAGATCTTTGCCGTCAACTTCGGCATGGGCGTGGTCTCCGGTCTGGTCATGGCCTATCAGTTCGGCACCAACTGGAGCCGCTTCTCGGACTTCGCCGGTGCCGTCACCGGGCCGTTGCTGACTTATGAGGTGCTCACGGCGTTCTTCCTCGAAGCCGGCTTCCTTGGGGTCATGCTGTTCGGCTGGAACAAGGTCGGGCGCAAGCTGCACTTCTTTGCCACGGTGATGGTGGCCGTCGGCACGCTGATCTCGACTTTCTGGATTCTTGCCTCCAACAGCTGGATGCAGACGCCACAGGGCTTTGAAATCATTGATGGCCGGGTGATTCCCACCGACTGGCTGGCCGTGATCTTCAACCCGTCGTTCCCCTACCGCCTGATGCACATGGCCACGGCCGCGTTCGTCGCTACCGCGTTCTTCGTCGGCTCCTCGGCGGCCTGGCACTTGCTGCGCGGCAAGGACAACCCGGCGATCCGCACCATGCTGTCGATGGCAATGTGGATGGCGCTGATCGTTGCGCCGATCCAGGCGGTCATCGGTGACTTCCACGGCCTGAATACCCTCAAGCATCAACCGGCGAAGATCGCCGCGATTGAAGGCCACTGGGAAAATATCGGCAACGAGCCCACGCCGCTGATCCTGTTCGGCTGGCCGGACATGAAGGCTGAAAAAACCAAGTTCGCAGTAGAAATTCCGTACCTGGGCAGCCTGATCCTGACCCACTCCCTGGACAAGCAGGTGCCGGCCCTCAAGGAGTTTCCGCCTGAGGACCGTCCCAACTCGACCATCGTGTTCTGGTCGTTCCGGGTCATGGTGGGCCTGGGCTTCCTGATGATCTTCACCGGCCTGTTCAGCCTTTGGCTGCGCCGTGGCGACAAAATGTACACGTCCAAGCCGTTCCTGTACCTGGCGCTGTGGATGGGCCCGTCCGGCCTGATCGCGATTCTCGCCGGCTGGTTCACCACCGAGATCGGCCGACAGCCGTGGGTAGTCTACGGGCTGATGCGCACGGCAGACGCCTCGTCCAACCACAGCTTTGCGCAGATGAGCATTACGTTGGTGTTGTTTGTGGTGGTGTACTTCGCGCTGTTCGGCGCGGGCCTGGGCTACATGATGCGCCTGGTGCGCAAAGGGCCTGTGACGCACGAAAGCACCGAGCCTACTCACGGTGGTCCTGGGCAGAAACGCACACCGGCCCGTCCGTTGTCGGCGGCTGATGACAGTGCCGATGCCGATCACGGCGACACCTTGAACAAGGGGAACTGAGCCATGGGTATTGATCTTCCGCTGATCTGGGCCGTGATCATCATCTTCGGCATCATGATGTACGTGGTCATGGACGGCTTTGACCTGGGGATCGGCATTCTCTTCCCGTTCATCCCGGGCAAGACCGACCGTGACGTGATGATGAACACCGTCGCCCCCGTGTGGGACGGCAACGAAACCTGGCTGGTACTCGGCGGCGCGGCGTTGTTTGGCGCGTTCCCGCTGGCCTATTCGGTAGTGCTCTCGGCGCTGTACCTGCCACTGATGCTGATGCTGATCGGGCTGATCTTTCGCGGCGTGGCGTTTGAATTCCGCTTCAAGGCCAAGGACGACAAGCGTCACCTGTGGGACAAGGCCTTCATCGGCGGCTCGCTGGCAGCGACGTTCTTCCAGGGCGTGGCGCTGGGGGCGTTCATTGATGGCATCCCGGTGGTCGACCGGCAGTTTGCCGGTGGCTCCCTGGACTGGCTGACGCCGTTCACGATGTTCTGCGGCGTGGCCTTGATCGTGGCGTATGCGCTGCTGGGCTGCACCTGGCTGATCATGAAGACCGAAGGCAGCTTGCAGGAGAAGATGCACAACCTGGCCCGGCCCCTGGCATTCGTGGTGCTGGCGGTGATCGGTATCGTCAGCCTCTGGACGCCGCTGGCCCACCCGGAAATCGCCTCGCGCTGGTTCACCCTGCCGAACCTGTTCTGGTTCCTGCCGGTGCCGATCCTGGTGCTGGTGACCATGTACGGCCTGATTCGCGCCGTGGCCCGGAATGCGCACTACACGCCGTTCCTGCTGACGCTGGTGCTGATCTTCCTTGGCTACAGTGGCTTGGGGATCAGCCTGTGGCCGAACATCATCCCGCCGTCAGTCTCGATCTGGGACGCCGCCGCACCGCCGCAAAGCCAGGGCTTCATGCTGGTGGGCACCTTGTTCATCATTCCGTTCATCCTGGGCTACACCTTCTGGAGCTACTACGTGTTCCGCGGCAAGGTCACCCACGAAGACGGTTATCACTAGGAGGATTGACTCATGTCCGGCAAACCTTCGTTGCACGACATCGAACAGGCCGAGAAAAAGCCGCTCTGGCAGCGCCTGGGCTGGCTGGCGATGATCTGGACCGGCAGCGTCCTGGCCCTGTTCGTAGTGGCCAGCCTGATGCGCATGTTCATGAATGCCGCGGGCCTGACCACCCACTGACATCCCGTTGTAACTATTGCCCTCCTTCATGGAGGGCTTTTTTATTTGCGCGCCTTGAGGACCACGAACTTCGGCGTGGTCGCCACTTGCTCGACGCCACGGAACAACCGCGCCAACTTGGTGTGATAACCCAAGTGACGGTTGCCGACGATGTACAGGGCGCCGCCCACCACCAACGCTTCCCGCGCTTGCTGGAACATGCGCCAGGCGAGGAAGTCTCCCACCACTTGCTGCTGGTGGAACGGCGGGTTGCACAGCACCACATCCAGTGACTGCGCTTCCTGATCGGCCAGGCCGTCGCCGGGGCGAATCAGCACGTCGCGCTCACCCAGTGCCGCGCGCCAATTCTCGGCGGCCGATTGCACAGCCATATAAGACTCGTCGACCAGCGTGTACTGCGCCTGCGGATTCTGCAGCGCGCTGGCAATTGCCAGTACGCCGTTGCCACAGCCCAGGTCTGCTACCCGGGCGTCCCCCAGGTTTGCCGGAAGGTGCGGCAGGAAGGCCCGGGTGCCGATATCCAGGCCTTCGCGGCAGAACACGTTGGCGTGGTTGAGCAGTTCGATGGCCGGGGTTTCCAGGCTGTAGCGCGTCGGGTAGGGCGATACGGCGTGTGGCCGATCGGCCAGGGTGGCGATCAGCAGTCGGGCCTTTTTTACCGCCAGTGAGGCGTGCATCGGGCCGATGTAGCGCTCCAGCAGTTCGCCGGCAGCCCGTGGCAGGTGCTTGACCATCGCCCCGGCAATCACTTCGGCGCCGGGTGCCAGTTGACCTTGCAGGCGAATCAATTGTTCTTCGAGCAGGGCCAGGGTTTTCGGCACGCGGATCAGTACGCGGTCGAACGGCCCGGCAGGTGTCTGGCTGGCAGGCAGGAACGTTACCGCGTCGAAAGCCTTGCCGTTGCGCGCCAGGTTTTTCTCCAGGCCCAGGGCGCCGAGGAACGAGTCACCACTGGAGGAGACCTGCACATGCCCTTCGAGGCTGGCCGCCAGCGCGCCGAAACTGTCGTTGAGCACCAGGACGCGGGTCGCCGTCGTCAGCTGTTGTTCCGCCAGGTAGCTGAGCAAATACTCATCGGCTGCATCAAACGCTTGCAGCGGGTCGTTGTGCTGTTCTGGCTGACGGATCAGGTCGAGTTGGGCGAAGGGGCTGTCGAGCAGGGGCATGACGGGGGAGACTCTGGGTAAGCGAACCATCGGGGTGAGCGGCGACGCGAGGCGCATCAGGGGCTCGCGTCATCACCCGGAACTGGCCGCAAATGTTACGTTTTTTTCCCCTGGATTACATGCGGTGTTTAAAACAACCCGCATTTGACTGCCGTGATCACTGCGGCAATCTTGTTACTGACCCCCAGTTTCTTCATCGCACTGCTGATATGGAAGCCGACCGTGCGTTCGGACAGGCACAGGATGGTGGCGATGTCCGAGGCGGTCTTGCCCAAGGCCGACCATTGCAGGATTTCGGTTTCCCGCGGGGTCAATTTGCTGGGCGCTTGCGGGCTGGGATTGTCTGCGTATTTTTTGGCCACCACCGCGTGCATGGCGTGGCAAATCCAGAGCACTTGCCCGGCTTTTTCATAGAGTTCTTCAGGGCCCACTGGGCCGGTGGCACGCCCCAGGCTCAACATGCTGAAAACACCCTGGAAGTCATGAACCGATTGGGTCCATCCGAAATTCAGTCCGTTGGACTGGGCATGGGCCCATAAGTCCGGTACCGAAGAAAAGGTTTTCTCGTCCCATACGATCGGTAGAACCGAGCGTTTGCAATGCGCAACCACAGGGTCGAGATCAAAGTAGTGCTCTTGTCTGTACAGCGTATTCCATTCATTGGAATAGTTGTTGAGGTTGATAGTTTTCGTTTGGTTGTTGGGTAGATGGGAACTAAGGGTGAATGCGCAGTATTGGAAGCCAAGCTCGTAGGTAAGGTTGAGGGCAGCTTCGTACATACTGGTTATTTCGCTTTCCCCTTCGAGTTTGGGCAGGCGAGTGTTGTGCCAGTTGACCATCGGTAACTCTCCATGTGAACGGTTCTTACATGGGGTACTTCCAAGGCCCCCGTTTACAGCGTGAAAAATAGTGTAGGACAACGGCTACAGCTCGAAATGAAAATTTGGTTATGTTCAAGCGGGCGTTAGGCCAATAACATTTGTACAACCTGGCTACGGTGTACAGGTTTCAGGCGTTCGATAAGATTTTTTTCCATTAGTTTTAAGAACTTGCTCTAAATGCGCCTTGTTAGTATTTAGTTACACTCCCTCATCTAATGGCTTGTTGGAAGGCGACTAATAGCCAAATATTTAGTACCGCCCAGCGGTTGCCACAATGGGCAGCGGCAATGCCAGCACAAACCATCGGTGTTTCCAGGCGGCGCTTTGGGGGACACTAGGGGCCTCTGCAAATGGAGTTTCCCATGACGGCCAGTGCTGAAAAATACACCCGCCAGACCCTGCTCGACGTGAAATCGCTGACTCCCAGCCTGTTTACCCTGCGCACTACCCGAGACCCTGGTTTTCGCTTTCGCGCCGGGCAATTCGTGCGCCTGGGGGTAACCAAGGCCGATGGCAGCATTGTGTGGCGTGCTTATTCGGTGGTGTCCTCGCCCTTTGACGAGCACCTGGATTTCTTCTCTATCGTCGTGCCGGGTGGCGAGTTCACCAGTGAGCTGAGCCGCCTGCGCGAGGGCGATACCCTGCTGGTGGAACGTCAGGCCACGGGCTTTCTGACCCTGGACCGGTTTGTGGATGGTCGTGATCTGTGGCTGTTGGGCACCGGGACCGGTATTGCGCCGTTTCTCTCGATCCTGCAGGACTTCGAAGTGTGGGAGAAATTCGAGCGGATTATCCTCGTCTATAGTGCCCGCGAAGCAAGGGAGTTGGCTTACCAGTCGTTGATCCAAGAACTGGGCGAACGTGAGTACCTGGCAGAATACGCCCACAAGCTCACCTACATTCCCATTGTCACCCGCGAGCAACATCCGGGCGCGCTGAACGGTCGGATTACCACCTTGATCGAGAACGGTGAATTGGAACGCGCCGCCGGTGTGGAGCTGACCCCCGAGCATTCCAGGGTGATGATTTGCGGTAACCCGCAGATGATCGACGACACGCGTCAGTTGCTGAAACAGCGCGACATGCAACTGAGCCTGACCCGCCGTCCGGGGCAGGTCGCGGTAGAAAACTACTGGTAAAACAAAGGCGCCCTGCAGGCGCCTTTACTTTTTGCCGAGCTTACTCGGGCTTGCTGTTCTGTGCCTTGAGCAGATCGCGGATCTCCCCCAGCAGCACTTCTTCCTTGGTCGGGACCGGCGGCAGGCTAGGTGCCACGGCCTCTTCACGCTTCAGGCGGTTGATGGCCTTCACGCCCATGAAGATCGCAAACGCAACGATCACAAAGTCGATCACGCTCTGGATGAACTTGCCGTACGCCAGTACGACGGCCGGCGCATCGCCCTGGGCGGCTTTAAGCGTTACGGCCAGGTCGCCGAAGTCGACACCCCCGATCAACAGGCCGATAGGTGGCATCACCACGTCGCCTACAAAGGATGAAACAATTTTGCCGAAGGCGGCGCCGATGATAATACCGACCGCCATGTCGACCACATTACCTTTGACCGCGAAGGCCTTGAACTCACTTAACACGCCCATAGGTTATTCCTTGTTACAGATGAGGAGGTAGAAGCCAGTGTAAGACAGTGTGGCGAGGCTTGCTCGACACAACTGCTAACAGTGTCCGTTTTTATCGACACATTAAATCGCAAATAGTTTGCAAAGTGCCACCAATCGCGCGCGGAATACCCGCTATTTCAGTGGGTTACCACACTATTTTTTCAATCGCCATGGTAAGACTTTTCTACTTATCTTCTGACTCGCGGCTCACTAGCCTCTGGCAAGCACAACTCAATGTGCACTAAAAAAACCAGAGGATACCTCGATGAAAAACCCTATTAGCCGCGGGCCTATTTCTGCGCGACAGGTGCTGTTTGCAGTGAGCGCCAGTCTTCTTTCGCTGTCCGTACACGCCGCCAACCTCACGCGCGATAGTGGCGCGGCGGTCGGTGACAATCAGAACTCGCAAACCGCCGGTGCGAATGGCCCGGTCCTGTTGCAAGACGTGCAACTGATCCAGAAGTTGCAGCGCTTTGATCGCGAGCGTATTCCGGAGCGCGTTGTGCACGCCCGTGGCACCGGCGCTCACGGTACTTTCACCGTCACCGATAACCTCAGCGACCTGACCAAGGCCAAGGTGTTTGCCGCCGGCGAAGCCACGCCGGTATTTGTGCGCTTCTCTGCGGTCGTTCACGGCAACCATTCGCCGGAAACCCTGCGTGACCCGCGCGGCTTCGCCACCAAGTTCTACACCGCCGAAGGTAATTGGGACCTGGTCGGTAATAACTTCCCGACGTTCTTTATTCGCGATGCGATCAAGTTTCCGGACATGGTTCACGCCTTTAAACCAGATCCGCGCACTAACCTGGACGATGATTCCCGTCGCTTTGACTTCTTCTCCCATGTTCCGGAGTCCACTCGTACGTTAACCGAGTTGTACTCGGACTCCGGCACTCCAGCCAGTTACCGGGAAATGGACGGTAACGGTGTACATGCCTACAAGTTGATTAACGCCAAGGGCGAAGTGCACTACGTCAAGTTCCACTGGAAGAGCCTGCAAGGCATCAAGAACCTCGATCCTAAACAAGTGACTGAAGTACAGGGCCGTGACTACAGCCATATGACCAATGATTTGGTCACGCACATCAATAAGGGCGACTTCCCCAAGTGGGACCTGTATGTGCAAGTGCTGAAACCGGAAGACCTGGCCAAGTTTGATTTCGACCCGTTGGATGCCACCAAGATCTGGCCGGACGTGCCGGAGCGCAAAGTCGGGCAGATGGTGCTGAACCGCAACCCGGCCAACGTCTTCCAGGAAACCGAGCAAGTCGCCATGGCGCCGGCCAACCTGGTGCCGGGCATCGAGCCGTCGGAAGACCGCCTGCTGCAAGGCCGGGTGTTCTCCTATGCCGATACGCAAATGTACCGCCTGGGGCCAAACGCCCTGCAACTGCCGATCAACGCACCCCGGGTGACCGTCAACAACGGTAACCAGGACGGCGCGATGAATTTCGGCAAGACCACCACTGGCGTGAACTACCAGCCAAGCCGCCTGCTGCCACGGGAAGAGCCGCAAACCGCGCGGTACAGCCAGTCGGCCCTGTCGGGCAGTACGCAGCAAGCGAAGATCCAGCGTGAGCAGAACTTCAAGCAGGCCGGCGACCTGTACCGTTCGTTCAACAAGAAAGAGCGTCAGGACTTGATCGACAACTTCGGCGGCTCCCTGGCCACCACCGATGACGAGAGCAAGCACATCATCCTGTCGTTCCTCTACAAGGCGGATCCGGAGTACGGCACCGGCGTGACCAAAGTGGCCAAGGGCGACCTGGCCCGCGTCAAGGCATTGGCCGAAAAGCTGACCGACTAACCGCCCACGCTCCCTGTAGGAGCCGGCTTGCCGGCGATAACGCCCACAAGTACGCCATCGCCGGCAAGCCGGCTCCTACAGGTGGCACATCACTGAGAATTTGCCATGCGAATCTTTATAGGCGCTGTCCTTGCGTGTTTGTCGTTCAGCGTATTGGCCGAACAAGCTGCCCCGGCCGCGCTTAAGGCACAACTGCAGGATTACTACTTCGACGCCGCCCGCCGTGGCGACGTGGAAATGCTCAACACCTTCATCGAATCCGGCTATTCGCTGAACACCCAGGATGAAAAAGGCTACACGGCGCTGATTCTCGCCGCCTATCACGGTGAAAGTGCCTACGTGGACCGATTGCTCGCCGCCGGCGCCGATGCCTGCGTGCAGGACAAACGCGGCAACACCGCGTTGATGGGCGCGATCTTCAAGGGTGAGCTGAAAATCGCCCAGCGCCTGCTCGCCACCGACTGCAACCCCGACCAGCGCAACGGCGCCGGACAAACGGCGGCCATGTATGCCGGGCTGTTCAAACGCGTGGAACTGCTGGATGAACTGAAAGCCAAGGGCGCCGATCTGAATGCCGAAGACCCGATCGGTAACAGCGCTTCACGTTTGGCCAGCGGTGAAATCCGTACCCCGGCGCCGCGCTGAGCTATCATCGCGGTTTTTCGGTTGGAGGTTCTCAAATGGCAAAGGCCAAGCGCATGTATGGCTGCACGGAGTGCGGCGCGACCTTTCCCAAGTGGGCCGGCCAGTGCACGGAATGCGGTGCGTGGAACACCCTGACCGAAACCATGATCGAGAGCGGCGGCGCCGTGGCCCCCAGTGGCCGTTCCGGCTGGACCGGGCAACAAACCCAGATCAAGACCCTGGCCGAAGTCAGCGTCGAAGAAATCCCGCGTTTCTCCACCGCTTCCGGTGAACTGGACCGGGTGCTGGGCGGCGGCCTGGTGGATGGTTCGGTGGTACTGATCGGCGGTGACCCGGGCATCGGTAAATCCACGATCCTGCTGCAAACCCTGTGCAGCATCGCCAGCCGCATGCCGGCGTTGTATGTCACCGGCGAAGAATCCCAGCAGCAGGTGGCCATGCGTGCGCGCCGCCTGGGCTTGCCTCAGGACCAACTGCGGGTGATGACCGAAACCTGCATCGAAAGCATCATCGCCACCGCGCGCCTGGAAAAGCCCAAGGTGATGGTGATCGATTCGATCCAGACGATTTTCACCGAGCAACTGCAATCGGCACCGGGTGGCGTGTCCCAGGTGCGGGAAAGTGCCGCGCTGCTGGTGCGCTATGCGAAACAGAGCGGCACGGCGATTTTCCTGGTGGGCCACGTGACGAAAGAAGGCGCACTGGCCGGCCCGCGGGTGCTGGAACACATGGTCGACACCGTGCTGTATTTCGAAGGCGAGTCCGACGGGCGGTTGCGTTTGTTGCGGGCGGTGAAGAACCGTTTTGGCGCAGTCAACGAGCTGGGTGTGTTCGCCATGACTGACCGGGGCTTGAAAGAAGTCTCCAACCCGTCAGCGATTTTTCTTACCCGCGCCCAGGAAGAAGTCCCGGGCAGTGTGGTGATGGCAACGTGGGAAGGGACCCGACCGATGCTGGTGGAAGTCCAGGCGCTGGTGGACGACAGCCACTTGGCCAACCCGCGTCGTGTCACCCTGGGCCTGGACCAGAACCGGCTGGCGATGTTGCTGGCGGTATTGCACCGCCACGGCGGCATTCCCACCCATGACCAGGACGTGTTCCTCAACGTGGTGGGCGGGGTCAAGGTGCTGGAAACCGCGTCTGACCTGGCGTTGATGGCGGCGGTGATGTCCAGCCTGCGCAACCGGCCGTTGCCCCATGACTTGCTGGTGTTTGGCGAAGTGGGCCTGTCGGGTGAAGTGCGCCCGGTGCCCAGCGGCCAGGAGCGCCTGAAGGAAGCGGCCAAGCATGGCTTCAAGCGCGCCATCGTGCCCAAGGGCAATGCGCCGAAAGAAATGCCACCGGGGCTGCAAGTGATCGGGGTAACGCGCCTGGAGCAGGCGCTGGATGCCCTGTTCGAATAGTCGCCAGCCACACATCCCCCTTGTGGGAGCCGGGCTTGCCCGCGATGGCGGTGTATCAGCTGATTGATATGCAAACTGACACACCGCCATCACAGGCAAGCCAGCTCCCACATGCTCAGGTCTCCAGCAAGGCGGCGAATTCCCGCTCCAGTTCTTCCTGATCGCCCAGGTTCAGCTCGATTATCCGCCGCAGGTGGCTGATGGAGTCGAGGTCGATGTGTTCGCACACAAAGCCGAGCTGCCCATGATCGTCGTGGGTCAGCCGCACCTGCATCTTCACGTCGGTCTCGGCGTCGAGATGAATGTCCACATCGAACGATTCGTAGCGATGGCCGTGCCATTCTTGCGGCCGTTGCACCAGCAAGCCCTTGAGCGACAAATCTACCAATTGCACCGGCCAGACACGGCCGTCTTGCGTGAGCTCGGTCCTGGCGTCGAAGGCAATGCGTCGGAAACGGCGTCGGTCTGAAGGCTGTTCGCTCATGGTGAAACCCTCTGTGGATAAAGGAATTGTAGCCGTGCGCCATCATGGGGCGGTTTTTTCTGCTTTTTTTGCCCCGGCAAGGCTCTAGACCAACGTAGGGGGGTGGCCTTTAAGGCCAGTAGCGCTAAACTCGGGATGGCTGTCTTTCTGTCCACCCTGGCTGGAATATAAAAATGAAAAATAATAATAGCCTGCTACGCCATCTACCCTGGCTGCTGCTGGCAATCGTAGGAGCGTGCGCCCTGGGCGTAGTGGCCTTGCGCCGCGGCGAGGCGATCAACGCCTTGTGGATCGTGGTCGCAGCAGTGGCCATTTATCTGGTTGCTTACCGTTACTACAGTCTGTTCATCGCTAACCATGTGATGCAGCTCGATCCACTGCGGGCTACCCCCGCTGTGCTGAACAACGACGGTCTGGACTATGTGCCGACCAACAAACACATCCTTTTTGGTCACCACTTCGCGGCAATCGCCGGCGCAGGGCCTTTGGTCGGCCCGGTACTGGCGGCGCAGATGGGCTACCTGCCCGGCACGTTGTGGCTGATCGCCGGCGTGGTGCTGGCCGGGGCGGTGCAGGACTTCATGGTCCTGTTCCTGTCCACTCGTCGCAACGGCCGTTCCCTGGGGGACATGGTCCGCGAAGAAATGGGCCGTGTGCCCGGGACCATCGCGCTGTTCGGCTGCTTCCTGATCATGATCATCATCCTCGCGGTGCTGGCGCTGATCGTGGTCAAGGCCCTGGCCGAAAGCCCGTGGGGCATCTTCACGGTGATGGCAACCATCCCGATCGCGATGTTCATGGGCATCTACATGCGCTACATCCGCCCGGGCCGCATCGGTGAAATCTCGATTGTCGGCGTGCTGTTGCTGCTGGGTTCGATCTGGCTGGGCGGGCAGATTGCCGCTGACCCGGTGTGGGCCAAGGCCTTCAGCTTCACCGGCATCCAGATCACCTGGATGCTGGTGGGTTATGGCTTCGTGGCTGCCGTGCTGCCAGTGTGGCTGATCCTCGCACCACGGGACTACCTGTCTACGTTCCTGAAAATCGGCACCATCATCGCCCTGGCGATTGGCATCCTGGTGACCATGCCCGACCTGAAAATGCCGGCGCTGACCCAGTTCATCGATGGCACCGGCCCGGTGTGGAAGGGCGGCCTGTTCCCGTTCCTGTTCATCACCATCGCCTGTGGCGCGGTCTCGGGTTTCCACGCACTGATCTCCTCGGGCACCACGCCCAAGTTGCTGGCCAGTGAAGGGCACGCCCGTTACATCGGCTACGGCGGCATGTTGATGGAGTCGTTCGTGGCCATCATGGCGATGGTTGCCGCTTCGGTGATCGAGCCAGGGGTGTACTTCGCCATGAACAGCCCGGCCGCGATTGTCGGCGGTGACGTGGTGGCTGTGGCGCAAACCGTCAGCAGCTGGGGTTTTGCAATTACCCCGGAAGCGTTGCAGGCGGTGGCCCATGACATTGGTGAGTCCACCATCCTGGCCCGTGCCGGTGGTGCGCCGACCCTGGCGGTGGGTATCGCGCAGATCCTGCACAGCGTCCTGCCGGGTGAAAACACCATGGCGTTCTGGTACCACTTTGCGATCCTGTTCGAAGCGCTGTTCATCCTGACCGCAGTCGACGCCGGTACCCGTGCCGGTCGCTTCATGCTTCAGGATTTGCTCGGCTCCTTCGTGCCGGCGCTCAAGCGTACCGAGTCCTGGACGGCCAACCTGATCGCCACCGCAGGTTGCGTGGCGATGTGGGGTTACCTGCTGTACCAGGGCGTGATCGACCCACTGGGCGGCATCAACACCTTGTGGCCGCTGTTCGGTATCTCCAACCAGATGCTGGCCGGTATCGCGCTGATGCTCGCCACGGTTGTGCTGATCAAAATGAAACGCCAGCGCTACATCTGGGTGACCATGCTGCCAGCCGTATGGCTGCTGATCTGCACCGTGACCGCAGGCTTCATCAAGCTGTTCGACGCCAACCCGGCGATCGGCTTCCTGTCGCTGGCCAAGAAATACAGCGATGCCCTGGCCGGCGGCCAGATCCTCGCACCGGCCAAGAGCATCGACCAGATGCAACACGTGATCTGGAACGCCTACACCAACGCAACGCTGACGGCGCTGTTCCTGTTCGTGGTCTTCAGCATCCTGTTCTATGCGCTCAAGGTCGGCATTGCTGCCTGGGGCAAAAAGGAACGTACGGATAAAGAAGCGCCATACCAGGCCATCCCGGACGCTTGATAGAGGATTGCAATCATGTTCAATGACATCAGTCGCCTCGGTAAATACCTCGGTCAGGCCGCGCGCCTGATGGTCGGCATGCCCGACTACGACACCTACGTCGAGCATATGCAAACCAAACACCCGGACAAACCGATGATGGACTACAAGGCGTTCTTCCGGGAACGCCAGGAGGCCCGTTACGGCGGCAAGGGTGGGCCCAAGTGCTGCTAACCCGGTAGTTCGGGCTGCGGTGATCCCTTGTGGGAGCGGGCTTGCTCGCGAAGGCGGTCTTTCAGTGATGCATGTGCTGACTGACACGCCGCCTTCGCGAGCAAGCCCGCTCCCACATTTGTTTTGTGTTTCTTCAAGGAGAATTCTTTGTCCTCTCCCATTCCCGTCACCGTCCTCAGCGGCTTCCTCGGCGCTGGCAAGACCACCTTGTTGCGTCACCTGCTCAAGGCCGAGCACGGCTTGAAAATCGCCGTGATCGAAAATGAATTCAGCGACGCCGGTATCGACACCCAACTGCTGGGCAGCGAGCCGGTGCAAGTCATGACCCTGTCCAATGGCTGTGTGTGTTGCACCATCCACACTGACCTGACCAAGGCCCTATACCTGTTGCTGGAGCGCCTGGACAGCGGCGAGATCGCCTTCGACCGCCTGGTGATCGAGTGCACCGGCCTGGCCGACCCGGCCCCCGTGGCCCAGACCTTTTTCATCGATGAAGAACTGCGCGAGCGCTACATCCTCGACGGCATCATCACCCTGGTGGACGCGGCCCACGCCGAGCACCACCTGACCCAGACCATCGCCCAGGCGCAGATCGGGTTTGCCGACCGCCTGCTGGTGAGCAAGCGCGACCTGGTGGACGATGCCACCTTCGACGCCCTCAGCGAGCGCCTGACTCGTATCAACCGCCGGGCGCCGATTCGTGTGGTGGAACACGGCAAGATCGACCTCGCCGAACTGCTGGATGTGCGCGGCTTCAACCTCAACGCCGGCATGAGCTTGCGCCCGGTGAGCCAGGCGCCGTCCATCGATCGTATTTCCAGCCTGGTGTTGCGCACTGACCAGCCGCTGGATATCGACAAACTCAGCGAGTTCATGAACGAGCTGCTGGAAGACCACGGCAAGCAATTGCTGCGCTACAAAGGCGTGCTGAACATTGCCGGGGAAGACCGGCGCATGGTGTTCCAGGGCGTGCTGAAGCTCTACGGGTTCGATTGGGACACCGAATGGGCCGAAGGCGAAGCGCGGGAAAGTGTGATTGTGTTTATTGCTGACGAGTTGCCGGAAGAGAAGATTCGCGAAGGCTTTGCGCGGGTTTACCAATCCTGACTTGAAATGCAGTCAAAATGTGGGAGCGGGCTTGCTCGCGAAAGCGGTGTATCAGTCAGCCCATGCATCAACTGACACAGCGCTTTCGCGAGCAAGCCCGCTCCCACATTTGATGTCATTTCAAATTGAGAAAGCAGCGTTTTCAGGCATAAAAAAGCCCGGCTCAAGAGCCGGGCTTTTCATTCAAGCAACTGCAATCAAGCGCCATATACCGGCAGCTTCTTGCAGATGGCCTTGACCTTCTCACGAACAGAATCAATCACTGCTTCGTTGTTCAGGTCAGCCAGGATGTCGCAGATCCAGCCAGCCAGTTCCTTGCACTCTGCTTCCTTGAAGCCACGAGTGGTCACAGCCGGGGTGCCGAAGCGCAGGCCGGAGGTGACGAACGGCGAACGTGGGTCGTTCGGTACCGAGTTCTTGTTCACGGTGATGAAGGCTTTGCCCAGAGCGGCGTCAGCGTCTTTACCGGAGATGTCCTGCTTGATCAGCGACAGCAGGAACAGGTGGTTCTCAGTACCGCCGGACACCACGTCAAAACCGCGCTCGATGAACACGCCGGCCATGGCCTTGGCGTTTTTCACCACTTGCTGCTGGTAGGTCTTGAACTCAGGCTGCAGGGCTTCCTTGAAGCAGATCGCTTTGGCGGCGATCACGTGCTCCAGCGGGCCACCCTGGCCGCCCGGGAATACCGCGGAGTTCAGCTTCTTCTCGATCTCGGCGTTGGCGCGAGCCAGGATCAGGCCGCCACGTGGACCGCGCAGGGTCTTGTGGGTGGTGGTGGTCACGACGTCAGCGAACGGCACCGGGTTCGGGTAGACGCCAGCGGCGACCAGACCGGCCACGTGGGCCATGTCGACGAACAGGTAGGCGCCGACCTTGTCAGCGATTTCGCGGAAGCGTGGGAAATCCAGGATCTGCGAGTAGGCAGAGAAACCGGCCACGATCATTTTTGGCTTGTGCTCAACGGCCAGGCGCTCGACTTCGTCGTAGTCGATCAGGCCGTTGCCGTCGATGCCGTACTGAACGGCGTTGTACAGCTTGCCGGAGGAGGAAACGCTGGCGCCGTGGGTCAGGTGACCGCCGTGGGCCAGGCTCATGCCCAGGATGGTGTCGCCCGCTTGCAGCAGGGCCAGGTACACGGCGCTGTTGGCTTGGGAGCCGGCGTGTGGCTGGACGTTGGCGTAATCGGCGCCGAACAGTTCCTTGGCGCGGTCGATGGCCAGTTGCTCAACGATGTCGACGAACTCGCAACCGCCGTAGTAGCGCTTGCCCGGATAGCCTTCGGCGTACTTGTTGGTCAGAACCGAACCTTGAGCCTCCATCACGGCGGGGCTGGTGTAGTTTTCCGAAGCGATCAGCTCAATGTGCTCTTCCTGGCGCTGAGCTTCTTGCTCCATGGCGGCAAAGAGATCGGCGTCGTACTTGGCAATAGTCAAATCACGGCTGAACATGGCGGTCCTCAAGGATCGGGGGCAGAAAAGAAGCGCATTCTAACCCAATGGGTTTTAGATGGCATATGAAAGGACATCATGTCGCGGACAAGCGGGGCTCATCTGGGGATAGGTGGTGTTTGTTCGGGCCCCTTCGCGAGCAAGCCCGCTCCCACATTCAATCGGGTTCCTTCAGGTGGAATACGGTCGAATGTGGGAGCGGGCTTGCTCGCGATGAGGCCATCAGCATCACCTGAGGATTTCAATCGAACATGAACAGCGCATCATTGCTGAACTGCGCCTCAAACCGGTTCGCCGGCATCGGTCGCCCGAACAGGTAGCCCTGCACCTCATCGCAACCGTGCTCCCGCAGGAAGTCCAGCTGCTCATGGGTTTCCACACCCTCGGCGATCACCGCCAGGTTCAGGCTGTGGGCCATGGCGATAATC
Organism: Pseudomonas sp. NPDC087814; assembly: GCF_044742865.1. Lineage (NCBI taxonomy): Bacteria > Pseudomonadati > Pseudomonadota > Gammaproteobacteria > Pseudomonadales > Pseudomonadaceae > Pseudomonas > Pseudomonas sp. NPDC087814. The sequence continues at coordinate 16,486 of NZ_JBIUVK010000058.1, forward strand.
GCCCGGGCAATCTGCGCATCCTGCTCACCCGACGGCAGGCCGTCGACAAAGGTGCGGTCGATCTTCAGCACGTCGATGGGGAACTGCTTGAGGTAGTTCAGCGATGAATAACCGGTGCCGAAGTCATCTACCGCGATGCTCAGGCCGAGGTTTTTCAGGCTGGCGAGGATCTGCATCGCTTCGTTGACCTCGCGCATCAGGATACTTTCGGTCAGCTCCAGCTCCAGGCACGCCGGCGGCAGGCCGGTGTCCTTGAGGATGGTGGCGATGCGCTCGCCCAGTTGCCCGTCGGAGAACTGCCGGGCCGAAATGTTGACCGAGACCTTGGGTACCCGCACCTTGTTCTGGTGCCAGGTCTTGAGTTGGCGGCAGGCTTCGCTGATCACCCAGTCACCCACGTCCACCACCAGCCCCAACTCCTCCAACACCGGGATGAAGTCCCCCGGCGGCACTAGCCCGCGACGCGGATGGCGCCAGCGCAGCAGGGCTTCGGCGCCGGTCAAACGTTTGCCGTCGCCGCTGAACTGCGGCTGGTAATACAGCACGAATTCGTTCTGTTCCAGGGCGTGGCGCAGGTCGCTTTCCAGCTCCAGGCGTTCCAGGGCGCTGGCGTTCATGTCGGCCTGGTAGAACTGGAAGTTGTTCTTGCCCCGCTCCTTGGCGTGGTACATCGCCGTGTCGGCGTTTTTCATCAACTGGCTGAGTTCGTTGCCGTCCTGCGGGCTCAGGGCGATGCCGATACTGGCGGTGACGAAGAACTCGCGGCCCTCCAGCACAAACGGCTTCACCAGGCTGGCCAGAATCTGCTCGGCCACGTGAATCGCCCGGTTCAGCGCCATCTCACGGTTGACCCGCGGTTGCAGCAGCAAGGTGAACTCGTCGCCACCCATGCGCGCCACGGTGTCGTCTTCGGCGACGCAGCCCAGCAGGCGGGTGGCCATTTCCTTGAGCATGCGGTCGCCGGCGGCGTGGCCCAGGGAGTCGTTGATCGGCTTGAAGCGGTCTAGGTCGAGGAACATCAACACCACCCACGACTTCTGCCGTTCCGCCGATTGCAGCGCGGTGTGCAGGCGGTCCTGGAACAGCGTGCGGTTGGGCAGGTGGGTCAGGGCGTCGTAGTAGGCCAGGCGGTGGATGCGCTGCTCGCTGGCCTTGCGTTCGCTGATGTCGCTGAAGAAGCACACGTAGCTGGCCAGGTCGCCTTCGTCATCGAACACGGCAGTAATTCCGACCCAGGCCGGGTAATGCTCGCCGTTGCGGCGCTTGAGCCACACTTCGCCTTCCCAGGTGCTGTGCTGGTGCAATTGCTTGAGCACGTAGCGCAGGTGGGCTTCCTGCTGTTCGTCGACGGTGAGCATGTTCGGCAACTGGTCGAGCACGTCCGCCACCGCATAACCGCTGACCCGGCTGAACGCCTCGTTGGCCTGCACGATGTAGCCGGCCGGGTCGGTGATCAGGATCGCCGAGGTGGAGTGTTCGAATACCGTGGCCGCCATGCGCAGGTCTTTTTCCGCACGGCGCTGCTGGCTGATATCGCGACCCACGCCAAGGATGCCCTCGAACGCGCCGTGTTCGTCCCACACCAGCACCAGGCGCAGTTCGATGGGGATCTTGCGCCCGTCGGCCCGCAGGCAGTCGAACAGGAACAGTTGGGTCTGCACGTCGTTGCGCAAGGCCGCGAGGGATTCGGGTTGGTCCAGGGCGCGGCTGACTTGCTCCACCAGGGAGTAGATACCGGTCAGTTGCTGCGGGTTGGCGATGGTCGATTGCCAGCCGTTTTCGAAGATCCAGTCGACGTCATAGCCCAGCACCGCGTTCACCGAAGGGCTGACGTAGTTGAGGGCCAGCTTGCTGTCGGTGGAGAAGATTACGTCGCTGATGCTTTCCGCCAGCATGCGGTAGCGCTGTTCGCTGTCACGCAGGGATTCACTGGCTTCGATCTGGTCGGTGATGTCCTTGGCCACGCCGATGATGCGCGTCACCTGGTCAGTCTTGTCACGGGCCAGGGCCTGTTCGCGGATGTCGAAGCGCCGCCATTGGTTGTTGCGGTGGCGAAAGCGCAACTGGCACTGCAACTGGCTCAGGTAGCCGGCCTGGCGCTGTTGCAGGCGCAGGTCGTGGTAACGCTCGGCGTCTTCGGGGTGCAGCAGGATCTCCCAGAAGTACTCGCCCATCTGCTGCAGCTCGGGCTTGTTGTAGCCCAGGGTGTGGCCCAGGTGGTGGTTGCTGAAAATCATCCGCTGGCTGATCACGTCCTGCACATACAGGTGATCGGGCACGGTGCGCACCACGTCCGACCAGAAACCCTCGCGCTCCACCAGTGACAACTCGATCAGCTTGCGGCTGGTGATGTCGCTGATGCTCAGGATCACGGCCTTGAAGTCGTCCTGTTGTTCCGGCAGGCGCATCACCAGCCACAGGTATTGGTCGTTGCCTTCGATATCGCTGAGCTGGATTTCCAGTTCAAGCTGCTTCTGCTGGGTCAGCACCGCGTCGATCACCTGGTTGCCGATGGCGGTCGGGCTCGACGGGCAGGCGTCGATCAGGCGTTCCCAGGCCTGCTCGCAAGAGGCAACATTCAGCAAGCGCACCGCCACCTGGTTGACCTCGGTGATGCGCAGTTCCTTGAGCAGTTGCTGGCGCTGTTCCGGGTTGTCTTGCAGCAACTGTTGCAACTGCTCGCGGGTTTGCAGTCGGGCTCTATCGAAGAACGCGCGCAGGCCCGACAGGTCGAGCACGCACAGGGCCACGCCGGTGCCTTCGAAAATATCCTGGTAGCGCCGGCGGCCCTCGTGCACCTGGCGCTGGCGGCGGCGCATGTTCAGCAGCACGATCACCGGGATCAGCGAGAAGGCCAGGCCCAGCAAGCATTTGCCGATAAAGGCCGGCAGCAGTTGCTCCAGCACGGCGGCGCGGTCGAACAGGCCGCGCAGTTGCCAGTCGCTCTTGCTCAGGGGCGTGACCAGTACACTTTTGTTCAATTCGTCCGGGGTCAACGCGGTGGCCCATTGGGCCGGCATCCCGCTGTCACGGCTGACCACCCGGTGGTTCAGGCGGTTTTCGATGACCCACATCGGGCGCTGGCCCTGGCCATCCTGGCGGGTCAGGTTGGCCAGGTAATTGGGGGCCAGGCGCAAGGCCCAGTACATCTTGGTGCCGCCGCTGGGCTGGTGCAGCAGCAGGTAGATGACGGTGCCGTCGTTGTTGTTGCTCAGGTAATAGGACTGGGCGTGGCTGCGCTTGACCAGTTCTTCGAGCCAGGCGCTGTCCTGGCTGTCGCTGGCGCTGTCACTGATCATCGCGCCGCTGGGGGCGAGCAGGGCGACGCTGCGCAACTCCGGCAAGGAGCGTTGCAAGGTGCGCATCAGGATTTGTTGCTGTTCGGCGTCCCGCGGCGGTTCGACGATCGGCAGCAGGTTCAGCGCAATCTGCGCACTGAGGGCCATGTTCAGGCTGATCTGTTCGGCCAGGTCGGCGCTGTAGTCGATGGTGTATTGCTGCTGGTTTTTCTGGTTTTGCTGCAACTGGTCCAGCAGTTGCCAGAACAATAACGCGAGCAGCAACAGGACCAGCGTCGCCAATGCGCCCTTCAGGGTTCCGTGCAGGGGCGCTCCCGGCGCTATATGAGCGGCGCGCAGGGGAGTTGGCGGCGTTACGTTGGACAAACTGTGATCCTGCGGTTTGGCTGGACTGGCGCGCGACGTGCACTATAAGCCGGACGCCCGGAGGGCGGCTAGCATGCCTTGTGTTGTGGCAAAGTGCCAGCCCCGCCTGGCTGGACTGCCCACCCGCATTCAGGTAGCTTTGCCGGTTACGCGAGGGCGTTCCAGCCCCAGACAATCAGGCATCTACCGCACGCAGGCATTGATAGACATCAACGGCCCGCGCGGCGCATGGCCTGGCACGGGTTTCGCCCGCTTAATTCATCAGTCACTGACGCTAGGTTCACCATGGCTCAATACGTCTTCACCATGCATCGGCTGGGAAAAGTTGTTCCGCCGAAGCGGGAAATCCTGAAAAACATTTCTCTGTCCTTCTTCCCGGGCGCCAAGATCGGCGTGCTCGGCCTCAACGGTTCGGGTAAATCCACCCTGTTGAAAATCATGGCCGGCGTCGACACCGAGTTCGACGGCGAAGCCCGCCCGATGCCCGACCTGAACATCGGCTACCTGCCACAGGAACCTATCCTGGACCCGACCAAGACCGTGCGTGAAGTGGTCGAGGAAGCGGTCAGCGTGATCAAGAACGCCCAGGCCCGCCTGGACGAGGTCTACGCGGCCTACGCTGAAGAAGACGCCGACTTCGACAAACTGGCGGCAGAACAGGCCAAGCTCGAAGCCATCCTGCAAGCCGCCGACGGTCACAACCTGGACCGCCAGCTGGAAGTCGCCGCCGACGCGCTGCGCCTGCCGGCGTGGGACGCCAAGGTTGAACACCTGTCCGGTGGTGAAAAGCGTCGTGTGGCCCTGTGCCGCCTGCTGCTGTCGGCCCCCGACATGCTGCTGCTCGACGAACCGACCAACCACCTGGACGCCGATTCCGTCGCCTGGCTGGAGCATTTCCTGCACGACTTCCCGGGCACCGTGGTTGCGATCACGCACGACCGGTACTTCCTGGACAACGTTGCTGGCTGGATCCTCGAGCTCGACCGTGGCGCCGGTATCCCTTACGAGGGCAACTACTCCGGTTGGCTGGAAGCCAAGTCCGACCGTCTGGCCGCCGAATCCAAGCAACAGTCGGCCCATGAAAAGGCCATGAAAGACGAGCTGGAATGGGTGCGTAAAGGCGCCAAGGCGCGTCAGTCGAAATCCAAGGCCCGTCTGGCGCGTTTCGAAGAGATGCAGTCCCAGGAATTCCAGAAGCGTTCCGAGACCAACGAAATCTACATCCCGGCCGGTCCGCGCCTGGGTGACAAGGTCATCGAGTTCAAGAACGTCTGCAAGGGCTACGGCGACCGCGTGTTGATCGACAACCTGTCGTTCTCCATGCCAAAAGGCGCCATCGTTGGCGTGATCGGCGGTAACGGTGCGGGTAAATCCACACTGTTCCGCATGCTGATGGGCAAGGAGCAACCGGACTCGGGCACCATCGAAGTCGGCGAAACCGTGCAACTGGCTTGCGTTGACCAGAGCCGCGACGACCTCGACGGCAGCAAGACGGTGTTCCAGCAGATTTCCGACGGTTCCGACCAGATCCGTATCGGCAACTACGAAATCCCGTCGCGCACCTACGTGGGTCGCTTCAACTTCAAGGGCGGCGACCAGCAGAAGTTCGTCAAGGACCTGTCCGGTGGTGAGCGCGGTCGCTTGCACCTGGCCCTGACCCTGAAAGAAGGCGGCAACGTATTGCTGCTCGACGAACCGTCAAACGACCTCGACGTTGAAACCCTGCGTTCCCTGGAAGAAGCCCTGCTGGACTTCCCGGGCGCCGCCATTGTGATCTCTCACGATCGGTGGTTCCTTGACCGCGTGGCCACTCACATCCTGGCGTACGAAGACGACTCCCAGGCGGTGTTCTTCGAAGGCAACTACACCGAATACGAAGCCGATCGCAAGAAACGCCTCGGCGAAGCTGCTGCCCAGCCGCATCGTGTACGGCACAAGAAACTGGCCTGATCCGGGTTGGTGGTTTGAACAAGCGGAGCCTTCGGGTTCCGCTTTTTTTTGCGTGTTTTCAGGTGGACCGCGTCGTCTGCATCGCAGGCAAGCCAGCCCCCACAGTTGACCGCATTGTCATGGATGCACTGGATCAAATGTAGGAGCTGGCTTGCCTGCGATAGCGGATTAACTGTTGGTGCAAGGCCTGGATTGAAATCCTCATTAAGGTGCAAAAAACGCCTGTATTTATATCTAATGCACCATTTAAATTCACAAAAGCGACATTTTGCCCTGTCGCGGTGCGACATGAATTGATAAAGTCCGGGACAAATCTCCTTTAACGACAATAAATTTGCCGAGACTTTTCATGATCGAATCCGTTGAATCCTTCCTTGCCCGCCTCAAGAAACGCGACCCCGACCAGCCGGAATTCCACCAGGCCGTGGAAGAAGTCCTGCGCAGTTTGTGGCCGTTTCTTGAAGCCAATCCCCACTACTTGAACTCGGGCATCCTGGAGCGCATCTGCGAGCCGGAACGTGCAATTGTGTTCCGGGTGTCGTGGGAAGATGACCAGGGCAAAGTACGGGTCAACCGCGGGTTCCGGATCCAGATGAACAGCGCCATCGGCCCTTATAAAGGTGGCCTGCGCTTCCACCCGTCGGTGAACCTGGGCGTGCTGAAATTTCTCGCCTTCGAACAAACCTTCAAGAACTCCCTGACCTCGCTGCCCATGGGCGGCGGCAAGGGCGGCTCGGACTTCGATCCCAAGGGCAAGAGCGACGCCGAGGTGATGCGTTTCTGCCAGGCGTTCATGAGCGAGCTGTATCGCCATATCGGCTCGGACGTGGACGTGCCCGCCGGTGATATTGGCGTGGGCGCCCGGGAGATCGGCTTCCTGTTCGGCCAGTACAAGCGCCTGAGCAACCAGTTCACCTCGGTGCTGACCGGCAAGGGCATGAGCTACGGCGGCAGCCTGATTCGCCCGGAGGCCACCGGTTTTGGCTGCGTGTACTTCGCTGAAGAAATGCTCAAGCGCAACGGCGAGCGGGTCGAAGGCAAGCGCGTGGCCATCTCCGGCTCCGGCAACGTCGCCCAGTACGCGGCGCGCAAGGTCATGGACCTGGGCGGCAAGGTGATTTCCTTGTCCGACTCCGAAGGCACCCTGTACTGCGAAAGCGGTTTGACCGAAGAACAATGGTCGGCACTGCTTGAACTGAAAAACGTACAGCGCGGGCGCATCAGCGAGCTGGCATCGCGTTTCGGCCTGGAATTCCGCGCCGGCAAAGCACCATGGGAACTGGCCTGCGACATCGCGTTGCCCTGCGCCACCCAGAATGAACTGGACGCCGAAGCGGCGCGCACCCTGTTGCGCAATGGCTGCGTCTGCGTGGCCGAAGGCGCCAACATGCCGACCACCCTGGAGGCGGTGGATATCTTTATCGAGGCCGGCATCCTGTTCGCGCCGGGCAAGGCGTCCAATGCCGGCGGGGTGGCGGTGAGCGGGCTGGAGATGTCGCAGAACGCCATGCGCCTGCTGTGGACCGCCGGTGAAGTGGACAGCAAGCTGCACAACATCATGCAGTCGATCCACCATGCGTGCGTGCACTACGGCGAAGAGAACGGCCGGGTCAACTACGTGAAGGGCGCCAACATTGCAGGCTTCGTGAAGGTTGCGGATGCAATGCTGGCCCAGGGCATCGTTTAACCCTCGGGTTCGATGCGCAGGATTTCGATCAACTGATCACCGACGGGGCGCCTCCACAGCACCTCGTCGCCCACCTGTGCACCCAGCAGCGCGCGGCCCAGGGGCGAACCCCAGTTGATCAGGCCCACCGTGGCGTCGGCCTGGTCTTCGCCCACTAACTGAATGCGCTGCTCTTCGTCCTGTTCGTTGGCAAAGGTCACCCAGCTGCCGATTTGCACCTTGTCGGTGGAGGTTGCCGGCGCCACCACCTGTGCGCTTTGCAGGCGCTGGTTGAAGTAACGCAAATCCCGCTCAAGGTCGGCCTGGCGCTGTTTATCGGCCTGCTCGCCCTTGGCGGATTCTTCGCTGTGCTCATGCTGCAACTGCGCGACCCTGGCCTGCAATTGTGCAAGTCCGCGGGCAGTGAGGTGATTGGGTTGCGCGCTGACCTGGCGTTCCACCGGTTGGCTGGCCTGGGCAGCGGCGCTGTCTTCGTTGACGAAAGCTCGACTCATGACGTTCTCCTGCTATGGAGTTTGGGCCATGGTCGCAGGGGTTAAGTTTCGCTGGATGTCTGGAAGCGACCTATTGCGAGCGAAAGGCCCTGGCAGCGTCGCGGTCTTTTTCCTGTTGCCAGGCGCGTTCGCGGTCGTCCCAGTGGCGATTCTTGTAGTCGTTCAGGTCTTCGTTCTCGCGCATGGCCTTGCATTGGCGAAAGCCATCATCCCAGCCTTCGGCGTAGGTGCGGTCTTTCAGGTAGCGCGGGACGTTCTTGCGAAATTCCCCGGTGATCACCCCGGCAGCCTGGCGGCCGCTGCTGCAACCGTCGTCATAGCCATCGGCGAAGGCGGGTGGATAACCCTTGGCCAGCAAATCCTCATGGGTTGATTGGCAACCCGACAGCAGGGCCAACAGGCCCAGCACTCCAGCGTACCGCCACATCGCTTGCTCCCTGGCCGTTGAACGGCTGATGGGGGAAGTGTAGGAGTGGATTCGTTCGGGGTATGTGAAACGGATGTGAGAAATCCGTGTGACGCTGCGGCTTCGGGCGATCACGCGCCCCTGTGGCGAGGGAGCAAGCTCCTTATGGACTAATTAGAGATCGTTCCCACGCTCTGCGTGGGCATGCCGCTCTGGACGCTCTGCGTCCGCTTTTAAAGGTCGTGACGCAGAGCGTCACAGGATGCATTCCCACGCGGAGCGTGGGAACGATCTACGGCTCAGGGATTAATAGTGATACCACTTCACTTCCAGCATCACTTCGTTCACCGGTGTCGCGAGGTGGCTGTATTCCCGCTGCGCACTCAGTCTCAGCCCCAGGTTGCGCGACAATTCCCACTGTTGATTCAGGCTGATACTGCGCCGCACCTCGCCATTGGTGAAGAAGTCACCCTTGGCTTCCAGGCTCAGGTTGCCCAGCGGGTTGCGCCACAACACACCTGTATTGAACCCGGCAGCCGGGGAGATGGCTTCACCGAAGTCGCTGTTGTGCTCCACGCGCACCGTGCCGAGGGCGAAGCCAAGCATGTCGTCGCGCAGTTGCCAGGTGCCGCCCGCGCCACCGTTGACGTGGCTGACGAGTGTCTCGTCGTCATGCTTGCCCGGTACGCGCTCCAGGCCGCCGGTGACTTGCCACGACCACGGCTGCAGCAGCTCGTTGCGTGGGGTCAGTGAGCGGATGGTTGCCAGATCCAGTTGCTGCAATTGCCAGTGGTTGCCTTCGTACTGGCGCAGTTTCATTTGCAGGATTTCAATCTGCGCGCCCAAGGGGAAGCCTTCGGCGTTGTCGTTCAGGTCGTGGTAGGCCATGCGCAGGCCGTATTCGCCGAAGGCCTTGTCGCCCCGGGTGCCGATGCCGGCTTGCCAGGTGCGGGATTCGTGGCCGTCTTCGGGCAGGCCGGGGCGTTCGATCTTCAGGTCCGGCGCCGGGTTCTGGTTGATCGCCCGCAGCAGTTCGAAGCTGCGCTGGGAACGTTCGGTGTCGCGCTCCAGGCCGTTGGCGCGGTAGCGGCCAAGGCGGTAGGCGGCGTCGATGATCAGGGCCTGGCGGTCTTTGGCGATGGCCTTGAACGCCGGGTCCTGCAGTTGTTTCTGGTCGTCGCTGATCTTCAGCACCCATTGCTGCTCGTCGCTGTCCAGCGGCTTGGCGCGTTCCAGCAGCTCCCGTTCACGGGAAGGGCGGTAATCGATTTTCTCCACCAAGCCGGCTTCTTTCACGGCTTTTACCGTGTCGGTAGGGATCGCGGTCAGCGGGAATTGTTCGGTCAACCGCAGGCTTGGGCGGGCCACTTGCAGCAGTTCCAGCAGGCGATAGGAGCAGTTTTCGTCGAAGAAGAAGTAGTCGAACTGGATCTGCTTGAGTTCCCACACGTGCTCGACCATGCGCTCGGTCTCGACCTGGGTCAGGTTCAGGCGGTATTCCCACAGGTCGCGGTTCTCCAGGCTACGGTATTCCGAGAGTTTTTCCTGGTAGGGCACCAGCGCGAACAGGCCCGGGTAGCCGCCCATCAGGCCCTTCCAGGCGTAGAGGATGCTGTTGTCCGAGCCTTCGATATAGGCGCCAAAGTTGATCGCGTAGCTGAGCAGGGCGGTGTTGTTGCTCTGCACGTCAGCCTGGTCGATGCGCAGCAGGGTATGGCCGAACATTGATGATGGGCTGTTGAGGTAGGCCGCCGGGAAGATCATCACCGCGCTGTGGGGGGCGACGTCCTTGAACCATTGCTTGAACTCCTTGCAGTCCAGCGCCGGCAAGTCGCTCAGGTGCAACTGGTCCTTGAGCCAGCGTGTACGTGCCGGGTAAACGCATTGGGCGTGCTTTTCGCCGAGGCTGGCCGGGGCATACAGCGCCTCGACAGTGGCCTTCAGCTCCTGGTCCGGATGGTGGGCGCCATCGGGAGCGAGGAAGAATTTCTTGTCGCTGACATAGCTACGCCAGCCTTTGAACTTGCCGGATTCGTAGTGCCCCAGCGAAAGCCAGAACGGGTCGTTGGCCAGTTGCTGCAAACGTTGATCATCAAGGTGCGGCGCCGCATACAGCGGGGCGCAGGCGAAGAGTGCCAGGTAGGCAAGGCGTTTGAGCATGTGGGCAACTTAAGTCGAGATAAAAAGACCCAAAGGGGAGGCAGGTCCAAAAATAATAAAACCCGTGCCTCGAAAGGCACGGGCGGGTCGAGCTTAAGCCTGGGTAGCGTATTTCGCCAGACGGGTGTCGCTTTTCAGTACAGCCAGGGTGTTGTTGTGCACGTCATCAGCGGTTACGTCAGCCTTGCTGAAGATTTGCTGGAAGTGCTCGTGAGTCACAGCGGCAAAGTGCTCGCGATCTTCAGGAGCAACGCCCAGTACTACAGCGTAGGTAGTCAGCGCTTCGCCGTTACCCTTGGCCATGTCTTCGGACAGCTCGTTCATCATGCCATTCATGGCAATCCACGATTTGCCACCGTAGGTCAGTGCGCTGTTGGTGCTGCAGCCGTTGGTGCCCGAGGTCATGCCGAACGTGGCGTTACCCGAGGTACCGTTGGTGGTGGAGGCCAGGAAGTGAGCCGGAGTGCCGCGTTGGCCTTCGAACAACATGTTGCCCCAACCGCAGTTCGGGCCACCTGGCGCTTCTGCCATTGCATTGAGGGAGACGACGGTGAAGAGAGTACCGAGAAGGATCCGTTTCATAGCTTTGTTCTCTTTGTGTGCAAACCAATGGACAAGGGTTCAGGTGCCTGACAGCACCCTAGGGGTCGGTTATTAGTCCAACCCGCAGCAGGTTGGAGTTTAGGCATGATCCAAGGGTTCCGTGACTTTTTATGAAACAAGCCGGAAACACTCGGTTTTTTTACAGCCCCGAACACGGGTCTATGCTTTCCCCAAGCCGTCCTTGCCAGCCGGCCCAACCCGGCGCCAGAATGCCGTCATCTGCCCCGCCTGATGTAAGGAAGCCCGATGCCTGATCCTGTTGCTGCCAGCTTGCGTCTAGCGCCCGAAGCGCTGACTCGTCCTTTTTCCGCTGAACAGTTCAGCTTCTCGACCACCAATGATTTGGAGCCCTTTCGCGGTGTGCTTGGCCAGGAACGTGCGGTCGAAGCCTTGCAGTTTGGTGTGGCCATGCCACGCCCCGGTTACAACGTATTTGTGATGGGTGAGCCCGGTACCGGGCGCTTTTCGTTCGTCAAACGCTACCTCAAGGCCGAAGGCAAGCGCCTGCAGACCCCGGCCGACTGGGTCTACGTCAATAATTTCGATGAGCCTCGCGAACCCCGCGCGCTGGAACTGCCTGCGGGCGGTGCTGCCGCGTTCATCTCCGATATCAACGGCCTGATCGACAACCTGGTCGCGACCTTCCCGGCGGTGTTTGAACACCCGACGTATCAACAGCGCAAAAGCGCCATCGACCGTGCCTTCAACCAGCGTTACGACCGTGCCCTGGACGTCATCGAGCGCCTGGCCCTGGAAAAAGACGTGGCGCTGTACCGTGACAGCACCAACATTGCGTTTACCCCGATGCTCGACGGCAAGGCCCTGGACGAGGCCGAGTTCTCGCAGTTGCCCGAAGCCGACCGCGAGCGTTTCCACACCGATATTTCCGAACTGGAAGAACGCCTCAACGAAGAACTCGCCAGCCTGCCCCAGTGGAAGCGCGAGTCCAATAACCAGATGCGCCAGTTCAACGAAGAAACCATCACGCTGGCCTTGCAGCCACTGCTGGCGCCGTTGTCCGAAAAATATGCGGAGAACGCGGCCGTCTGCGGCTACTTGCAGGCGATGCAGGTCTACCTGCTGAAAACCGTGGTCGAGCAACTGGTGGACGATGCGAAAACCGACGCCCAGGCCCGCAAGTTGCTGGAAGAACAGTACTGCCCGAGCCTGGTGGTGGGGCATCCGATCAACGGTGGCGCCCCGGTGGTCTTCGAGCCGCATCCGACCTACGACAACCTGTTCGGTCGTATTGAATACAGCACCGACCAGGGCGCGCTCTACACCACCTATCGCCAATTGCGCCCGGGTGCGCTGCACCGTGCCAACGGTGGTTTCCTGATCCTTGAAGCCGAGAAGATGCTCAGCGAGCCGTTTGTATGGGACGCCCTCAAGCGTGCCTTGCAATCGCGCAAGCTGAAGATGGAATCACCGCTGGGCGAACTGGGCCGCCTGGCCACGGTGACCCTCAACCCGCAAGTGATCCCGTTGCAGCTCAAGGTGATCATCATCGGCTCCCGCCAGTTGTACTACGCGTTGCAGGACGCGGATCCGGACTTCCAGGAGATGTTCCGGGTACTGGTGGATTTTGACGAAGACATCCCGATGGTGGATGAAAGCCTGGAGCAGTTCGCCCAGTTGCTGAAAACCCGCACCTCGGAAGAAGGCATGGCGCCGTTGACCTCCGATGCGGTGGCGCGGCTGGCGACCTACAGCGCGCGGTTGGCGGAGAACCAGGGCCGCTTGTCGGCGCGTATCGGTGATTTGTTCCAGCTGGTCAGCGAGGCGGACTTCATTCGTCACTTGGCCGGTGATGAGCGCACCGACTCCGGGCACATCGAGCGCGCACTCAAGGCCAAGGCCACGCGCACCGGGCGGGTGTCGGCGCGGATTCTCGACGACATGCTCGCCGGGGTGATCCTGATCGACACCGCCGGCGCGGCGGTGGGCAAGTGCAACGGGCTGACGGTGCTGGAGGTGGGTGACTCGGCGTTTGGTGTGCCGGCGCGGATTTCTGCCACGGTGTACCCGGGCGGCAGCGGCATCGTCGATATCGAGCGTGAAGTTAACCTCGGCCAGCCGATTCACTCCAAGGGCGTGATGATCCTCACCGGTTACCTGGGCAGCCGTTATGCCCAGGAATTCCCGTTGGCGATCTCGGCGAGTATCGCCCTTGAGCAGTCCTACGGCTATGTCGACGGCGACAGCGCGTCCCTGGGCGAAGCCTGCACCTTGATCTCGGCCCTGTCGAAGACGCCGCTCAAGCAGTGCTTTGCCATCACCGGCTCGATCAACCAGTTTGGTGAGGTGCAGGCGGTCGGCGGGGTCAACGAGAAGATCGAAGGTTTCTTCCGTCTTTGCGAGGCCCGCGGGCTGACCGGCGAGCAGGGGGCGATCATTCCCCAGGCCAACGTCGCGACACTGATGCTCGATGAGAAGGTGTTGCAGGCCGTGCGGCAGGGGCAATTCCACGTCTATGCCGTGCGTCAGGCCGACGAGGCCTTGAGCCTGCTGGTGGGTGAGCCTGCGGGTTCGCCCGACGAGGAGGGGCAGTTCCCCGAAGGCAGCGTCAATGCGCGGGTGGTGGAGCGTCTGCGGGCGATCGCCGAGATGATCAGTGAAGATGACCTGAAGGAAGCCGAGAAGGAGTTGGCGCAGGAAGCACTGGCTGAGACCAAGCCGGTGTAATCAATTCCGAAGGGGCCTGGTTCCAGGTCCCTTCGGCATATTTTTGACGCCGTCGTGACGGCAGTCATCCGTTGGTCCCCCAGCCTTGGTTTGTACCGGGTTTCTTCTATTCTCAGCTCAAGGGATAGCCACAGGAGTCGCTGGATAGAAACAGTCTTGCCTTGCGAGGCTGAATACCGGATCTACCGAGGGTCGCCGCCATGTCGCGCAACCTCTGCCTCACCCGCCAGTGCCTGGGCCTGGTCACCCGTATCGAATGTTCCATTCGCCCTCTCGCGGGGGATACCGGGATGTGGACCTTGTTGTTTGCCGCCGGAATGACCGGCGAACAACCCTCCACCATCAAGTCCCAAGGCCCGTTCCACGGACCTTTCGTGGCACAAACCATCCTCGATTCGATTGTTGAAAGCCTGACCCTGCACGGCTACGAGCTGGCTGACGACCCGCAGATCTGGTGCCTGCACCTGCAGGCGCACTTGCGACAACTCAATGGTGGGCGGCAGACGGTGCTAAGCGATATCCGCTGACCGCACTCCCCCCGTAGCAGCTGGCGCTCGACAGCTGCTACGGGGGCGGGGGAGGGGCTATGGCTTGGGGGCAGGGGCCGCCTCGGGTTTGTCCAGCTTCACCTCAAACCCATACTGCACCGTGTCCAGGCCGGTGCGCTGGTAGGTTTCCAATGTCGTCGGCTGGCCGTAGAAGTAATGCACGTCGAACAGCGCCGTGCCGTATTCCTCGGCGCGGTGGCTGACGCCGAGAATTTCCTTCAGGTAGTTGCCGCTGGCGTCCTTGGCATAGAACCGCCAGCTGTCAGAGGGGAACAGCTTCTGGTCGACAATCAGCGCGTTGTCCTTCAGCTCCAGGCCCTTGGGCAGTTGCCCGGCAGTGAGGCTGCCTTTCTCGATGGTCGCCAGGAACAGCGGCATTGATCCGACGGCAAACCCCGGGTTTTCAGGGAACAGGTTCAGGTCATAGGTGATGGTGCCGCGCCCCGGGTCGACCTCGTAGGCTTCGGCGGGCAGTTCGATCGGCTCGCCAAGCTTGCCTTCGTCGTTGGCGGTGAGGAACGTCACCGGGGCATCGCCGCCGCCGCGGTCCTCGCCCAGCAGGTCGTCGTTGAAGGTGTAGGGGTGATCGAACTCAACGTGCGCCGCACTGGCGTCATCCACCGACTGGTTGATGGTGACGCTTTTCTTCAGTTGGTCTTCGGACAGGGTGGCGTCCTTGAGCCAATCCGCAGCCTGGTCGTCATACACCGTGACGGGCATCGGCAACGGCTGTACGGTTTTTTCCAGGCTGTTCTTGTCGAAGCGCCGTACGGGCAGGTCCAGGTCCTTGCGGGTCACCGTGGCCTGGGAAAAGTCGAGCACGCTGACTTGCACATTGTCGATCAGGCCATTGAAGTACACCTTGGTGTAGTGGCTGTTCTGCTTGAGCTCGAAGGCTTTCTGCTCGTCTTCCAGCTGTTTCTCGAAGGCGTCGGACCAGCCCTTCTGCTTCTGCATTTCGGCCAGTTGCTTCTCGTAGAACGCCAGTTGCGCGGCGTTTTCGTTGATCGAGCCCGAGCGCGAGAGAAATTGCCCGGTGGTGTCACGAGCCTGCACCAGCAACGGGTTCGGCGATTCGTCCGCGACTTCCGGCGCCAGCGGGGCGCTGTTGGTCAGTTCGATCTCGGCGTAGTTCTTTTCCAGGGCCAGCAGGGTGACGGTGACGTTTTCTTCGGTGCGCTTGCGGCCCACGTCCTTTTTCGACAAGTCGAAGGTGAAGACTTTACGCGGGGCAATCACTTCCACCTTGCCCTTGAGGGTGACGGGCTGCGGCTGGCTTTTGTTCTCCGTCTCGACGCCTTCGACGAACGGGTAGGTCACCGTCAGGTCATCGGGGTTGGTCAGGTTGGAACTGGTGGGGCTCAACTGGATGCCCGGATCGGTTTCCGACCATTCCGGCTGGAACGGGATGACCTTGTTGTTGCTCAGGGTCACCGACTGCCATTCCAGGCCGTGTGGGAAGGGGAACTGGTCGGGCATGTTGAAGTTGAACGGGAAGATCGGCTGCAGGTCCGTCAGGTAGTCCGAATGGGACGCCTTGCGCAGGACAAACAGGCCATTGATGTAGGTATCGACCAGGGCCTGCGGCGTAGGGTAATGCTTGAGCAGCGCCAGGGCGTCTTCGCTGTACTCGGCCTCGATGGGCTTGGTGGCGAGCTTGGCGCGCGCCCGTTCCAGCAACAGCAGCGAGCCTCCGAGCTCGGACACGGCGTCCTTGAGCTTGGGGTCCTGGATGGCGTCCAGGGATTGTTCGAACTTGGCGGTTTTCTCTTCGAGACTGGCTTGCTTGTGTTCATCGCTTGGGGAACAACCGCTGCCCATCAGCAACGCCGCACACAGGCCAAGGCTGGCCAAAGGGGATCGCACATCCATTATCTGAGTTTTCCTGTCCGACATCATCGAGCCGAGTTGATGAGCTCGACACTAGCAGAAAAATTCCTTAACAGATGCCGTACAGATCAGTTTTCTCGACGGTTTCTGGGGTTTGGGTGCGGCTGGTATACTCGCCGCCATTTTTAGCCAAGCTGTGTGAGATTCAATGGAACGCTTTATCGAAAATGCAATGTATGCCTCACGCTGGCTGTTGGCGCCGATCTATTTCGGGCTGTCCCTGGGGCTGCTGGCGCTGGGCCTGAAGTTCTTCCAGGAAGTGTTTCATGTGATTCCCATCGTGTTCACCATGAGCGAGTCGGATGTGATCCTGGTGCTGCTGTCGTTGATCGACATGGCCCTGGTGGGCGGCCTGCTGGTGATGGTGATGATCAGCGGCTACGAGAACTTCGTCTCCCAGCTGGACATCGACGAAAGCAAGGAGAAGCTCAACTGGCTGGGGACCATGGACTCCTCGTCGCTGAAGATGAAGGTCGCGGCGTCCATCGTGGCGATTTCGTCGATCCATCTGCTGCGGGTCTTCATGGACGCCAAGAACGTCGATCCCGAGCACCTGAAATGGTACGTGATCATTCACATGACCTTCGTGGTGTCGGCGTTTGCCATGGGCTACCTGGACAAGGTTACCAAGCATTAATCAGCCCCTGGCGCTCTCCTGCGCGGGGCTCATCAAGGGTGTGGCTTGTGTGCTAGTCTGCTCGCCCTTTTAGTTTGGACGGCACCTGTGTCGTCCTACAGCGGAGCCTTTCCATGTCCGAAGTTAATCTGTCCACCGACGAAACCCGCGTGAGCTACGGCATTGGCCGTCAGTTGGGCGACCAGCTGCGCGACAACCCGCCACCGGGCGTGAGCCTGGACGCGATCCTGGCTGGCCTGACCGACGCTTTTGCCGGCAAGCCTAGCCGTGTGGACCAGGAGCAAATGGCCGCCAGCTTCAAGGTCATCCGCGAAATCATGCAAGCCGAAGCCGCTGCAAAGGCTGAAGCTGCTGCTGGCGAAGGCCTGGCTTTCCTGGCTGAAAACGCCAAGCGTGACGGCATCACCACCCTGGCTTCCGGCCTGCAATTTGAAGTGCTGACTGCAGGTAGCGGCGCCAAGCCGACCCGTGAAGACCAGGTGCGTACTCACTACCACGGCACCCTGATCGACGGCACTGTGTTCGACAGCTCCTACGAGCGCGGCCAGCCTGCGGAATTCCCGGTTGGCGGCGTGATCGCCGGCTGGACCGAAGCCCTGCAACTGATGAATGCCGGCAGCAAATGGCGCCTGTACGTGCCGAGCGAACTGGCTTACGGCGCTCAAGGTGTTGGCAGCATCCCGCCGCACAGCGTTCTGGTGTTTGACGTCGAGCTGCTCGACGTTCTGTAAGACCTTACCTGCAGGAGCGAGCCTGCTCGCTCCTGCAGTGTTTTGCGCGGTTGCTCATGGATGAAACTTGCCATTGAGATCCGTCACCGGGCGCAACGCTCGGGCATAGCAGAACAGAAACAGATTTCTCACCACTTCCTTCAGCACCCCGGGCTCACTGGAACTCAGGCCATTGACGTCCAGGTCGCCCTGATCCTGCAGTTCGCTTAACGCCTCTTCTTCCAGCACCGCGCAGACTTCCCCGGTTTCCCGATGGAGGATTCGCAGGTAAGGGTGTGGACGGTCCAGCCAGGCATCGATCAAATAAGTCATGGGAAGTATCTCCTTGATGGGTTTCAATGAGAATAATTCTTATTCGTAGAATAGCAAGTCCCTATTGGCCATTTCCGGACTTTTCTGTGTGGATATTGTTTTTGATCAAAAGGCCTGGCCTTTTGCCGCCAGTGCGGAACTGACGCGGGGAGGGTGAAGCGCCATCCCGTGCAGGGCACGGGATGGAGGCAGCATATTCAGACCTTGCGGACGAACTCGGACTTGAGTTTCATCGGGCCGATACCGTCGATCTTGCAGTCGATATCGTGGTCGCCATCGCACAGGCGGATGTTCTTGACCTTGGTGCCGACCTTGACCACCAGGGACGTGCCCTTGACCTTGAGGTCCTTGATCACGGTGATGGTGTCGCCGTCCTGCAGGACGTTGCCCACAGAGTCTTTTTTCACGGATTCATCGCTGGTCGCCTCGGCTTCGCCGCCGACGGCCCACTCATGGGCGCATTCCGGGCAAATCAGCTGGGCGCCATCTTCGTAGGTGTATTCGGAATTGCATTTCGGGCAGGGTGGCAACGTGCTCACTAAAGCTCCTTTGGTTTCAGGATGGCTAAAAAGCGCACATTGTATAGGGTTTTAGCCGGGCAGGGGGCAGCAACGCCAGAGAACGCTGTGGGAGCTGGCTTGCCTGCGATGCAGGCACCTCGGTTTGTCTGTACACCGCGGTGATGCAATCGCAGGCAAGCCAGCTCCTGCATGGAGCAGAGCAGAATCAGTGAGTACGGGCGACCGCGAACTCACTCAGCTCAACCAGGGCGTCCCGGTATTCGCTGGCTGGAAGGGCTTCCAGGCATTGGATCGCGCGAGCCACGTAGTCACGGGCCAGTTGCGCGGTGTATTCGAGGGAGCCCGAGGCTTCCACGGCTTCGCGGATGCTTTCCAGGTCTTCGATCCCGCCTTTCTGGATCGCCTTGCGCACCAGGGCGGCCTGTTCCGGCGTGCCTTCGCGCATGGTGTAGATCAGTGGCAAGGTCGGCTTGCCCTCGGCCAGGTCGTCACCGACGTTCTTGCCCAGGGTTTCGGCGTCGCCGCGATAGTCCAGCAGGTCGTCCACGAGCTGGAAGGCCACGCCCAGGTGATCGCCGAACGTGCGCAGGGCTTCGCTCTGCTCGGGCGTCGCTTCGCACAGGGCGGCGGCGCTGTGGGTCGAGGCTTCGAAGAGCATCGCGGTTTTGCCGCGAATCACTTCCATGTAGGTTTCTTCGGTGGTGCTGGCGTCGCGAACCTTCGACAGCTGCAACACTTCGCCTTCGGCGATGATGCGCGTGGCCTGTGAAAGAATCTTCATCACCGGCATCGAGCCCAGCTCGACCATCATTTCGAACGAGCGCGAGTACAGGAAGTCGCCCACCAGCACGCTCGGCGCATTGCCCCACATCGCGTTGGCCGTCTCGCGACCACGGCGCATGCCGGACATGTCGACCACGTCGTCGTGCAGCAGGGTGGCGGTGTGCAGGAACTCGATGGTCGCGGCCAGCAGGCGCAGGTCATCGCCTTCGCGGCCCAGGGCCTTGCCACACAGCAACACTAATAAAGGACGCAGGCGTTTACCGCCGGCCGACGTAATGTAGTCGCCAATTTTGGAGACCAGCGGCACTTTAGAAGTCAGCTGCTTCTTGATGATGCCGTCGACGGCGCTAAAATCGTCCGCCACCGCGCGGTAGAAAGCTTGGGGTTGCATCAGCGACAGTCGCTCCAGAAGGGTTGCGCGGCATGCTAGGACCCGCGTCCCGTAGTGTCAAGGCGCGATAGACGGCTACTTGCAACACCTCCATAGCTTGCGTACAATCGCGCACCCTGAACTTCCTGGGCAGCACCTGCCTTACGCAATTGCATTCGGGACGTCCATCCCATGCAGCCATGCCAGCCAATACCTCTTCTTATAAAGCGCTGGGTGAGCAGGATTATCGGAGAAATACCATGTCGTACGCAGTAATTGTTACTGGTGGCAAGCAATACAAGGTCGCCCCAGGTGAATACCTGAAGATCGAGAAGCTGGAAATCGCTACTGGCGAATCCGTTACTTTTGATCGCGTTCTGTTGGTCGCCAATGGCGATGACGTGAACATCGGCGCTCCAGTTGTTGCAGGCGCTACCGTTGTGGCTGAAGTGATCTCCCAAGGTCGTCACGATAAAGTCCGCATCATCAAGTTCCGTCGTCGTAAGCACCACATCAAGCGTATGGGCCAACGCCAGTGGTACACCGAGATCAAAATCACCGGTATTCAGGCTAAATATCAGCATAATTACTCACTAGGAGAAATGACTCATGGCACACAAAAA
>NZ_JBIUVK010000059.1:0-16941 GCF_044742865.1 Pseudomonas sp. NPDC087814
TCGAAAGCCAGATCGAAACCGCTTTCCAGCGCGTCGTCGAACTGCCTTCCGGCGGCTCCATCGTGATCGACCCGACCGAAGCCCTGGTGTCCATCGACATCAACTCGGCGCGTGCCACCAAGGGTAGCGACATCGAAGAAACCGCCCTGCAGACCAACCTGGAAGCGGCTGAAGAAATCGCCCGCCAGCTGCGCCTGCGTGACATCGGCGGCCTGATCGTGATCGACTTCATCGACATGACCCCAGCCAAGAACCAGCGCGCCGTGGAAGAGAAAGTCCGCGAATGCCTGGAAGCTGACCGTGCCCGCGTACAGGTCGGCCGCATTTCGCGCTTCGGCCTGCTGGAAATGTCCCGTCAGCGCCTGCGTCCATCCCTGGGTGAAAGCAGCGGCATCGTCTGCCCGCGTTGCAACGGCACCGGCATCATCCGTGACGTTGAATCGCTGTCGCTGGCGATCCTGCGCCTGATCGAAGAAGAAGCCCTGAAAGACCGCACTGCCGAAGTGCGCGCCCAGGTGCCGATCCCGGTCGCTGCGTTCCTGCTCAAC
Organism: Pseudomonas sp. NPDC087814; assembly: GCF_044742865.1. Taxonomy (NCBI): domain Bacteria; kingdom Pseudomonadati; phylum Pseudomonadota; class Gammaproteobacteria; order Pseudomonadales; family Pseudomonadaceae; genus Pseudomonas; species Pseudomonas sp. NPDC087814. The sequence continues at coordinate 549 of NZ_JBIUVK010000059.1, forward strand.
GAAAAACGCAACTCGATCACCAAGATCGAACTGCGCACCCGTGCCCGCATCGTCATCCTGCCGAACGATCACCTCGAGACACCGCACTTCGAAGTGCAGCGCCTGCGTGATGACAGCCCGGAAGCCCACGTCAACCAGTCCAGCTACGAAATCGCTGCTGCCGCTGCCGAAGTGGAAGAAGTCCAGCCAGCCGCTGCGACCCGTACCCTGGTTCGCCAGGAAGCCGCCGTCAAGACCGCGCCAGCCCGTGCCAACGCACCGGTTCCGGTCGAGGCAGCTGCGCCGGTTGCCGCACCAGCTGCCCTGCCTGAGCCAAGCCTGTTCAAGGGCCTGGTGAAGTCGCTGGTCAGCCTGTTCGCCACCAAGGAAGAGCCAGTGGCTCCAGTTGTGGTCGAGAAGCCTGTGACTGAACGCCCTGCACGCAATGAAGAGCGTCGCAACGGTCGCCAGCAGAGCCGCAATCGCAACGGTCGCCGTGACGAAGAGCGCAAGCCTCGTGAAGAACGTGCACCCCGCGAAGAACGCGCTCCACGTGAAGAACGCCAACCGCGCGAAGCCCGTGAAGAAACACCAACCGTAGCCCGTGAAGAGCGTGCACCACGCGAAGAACGTGCACCGCGTGCTCCACGCGCTCCACGTGAAGACCGCAAGCCACGTGGCGAGCGTGAAGAACGCGTGCGTGAACTGCGCGAGCCGTTGGATGCCGCTCCAGCCGTAGCCGCTGCTGCTGCCACCGCTGCCACTGCTGAAGAGCGTCCAGCTCGTCAGCCGCGTGAAGAACGTGCGCCACGCCCTCCTCGTGAAGAGCGTCAACCACGTGCCGAGCAAGCGGCTCCAGCCGGTGAAGAAGAAGAGCTGCTGTCCAACGAAGACCAGCAACAGGAAGACGGCCAGGACAACGCCGAAGGCGATCGTCCACGCCGCCGCTCCCGTGGCCAGCGTCGTCGCAGCAACCGTCGTGAGCGTCAACGTGATGCCAACGGCAACGAAATCGAAGGTTCGGAAGAGACCGGCGAAGCCAACGCAGCCGCTACCGGCGAACCGACTGGCGCCGAACTGGCTGCCGGCCTGGCCGTTACCGCTGCTGTCGCCAGCTCGGTCATCAGCGCACCTGCTGAAGCCCAGGCCAACGAGCAAGCTGAAGCAGCCACCGCTGCCATCCAGGAAAACACTGTTGTAGAGACGCCAGCCGTCGAAGCACCTGTGGTTGAAGCGACGACGCCAGTCGAAGCCCCGGTTGTTCCGGAAGTGGAAGTAGCGCCAGCTCGTCACGTGCGTGAAGTTCGTGAAGTTCGCGAGTCTAAGCCTGAAGCTGAAGTGGTTGCCGAGCCTGCCGCTGTTGTTGAACAACAGCCCGTGGTTGAAGCCGCCGTTGAAGCACCGGTAGCCGAGCCAACCCCTGAAGTGCGTGAAGTTCGCGAAGAACAGACCGCCTTCCAGTGGGCTGCCGAACCTGCCCCGGTGGTTGAAGCGGTCGAAGCTCCAGCGCCTGCGCCAGTGGTCGAAGAAGCTCCAGCGCCAGTCGCTGAAGTGGTGGTCGCTGCTGAACCTGTTGCCGTTGTTGCCGAGCCTGCGCCAGTGGTTGAAGCGCCAGTGGTTGCCGAAGTGGCAGCCCCGGTGGTTGAAGCCGCTCCGGCCAGCGCCCTGACCGAAAATGGCCGTGCGCCGAACGACCCACGCGAAGTGCGTCGTCGTCGCAAGGAAGCTGAAGCGGCCGCCGCTGCTGCCAAGGCCGCTGCCGAAGCTGCTCCAGCCGTCGCTGAAGTTGCCCAAGCAACCCCTGCTCCGGTCACCGAAGCCGTGGTTGAGCACAGTGCCCCTGCCATCGACGAGAACGTACGTTCCGTTGAAGAAGTGGTAGAGCACCACCCTAAGGCGCTGGAAGAAGAGCACGAGCCTAAACCCCTCGTCTGATTCCATCGGCCACTAAAAAGCCCCGCCTGAGTGATCAGGCGGGGCTTTTTTATGCCCGCTACATCAGTTAGCGGTAGTCCAACAACCCTGGCACATCGACGTCCCACAACACACCGGGATCATCGACTACGACTTCCTGCACCGAAGCCTTGGCAAATAACGGTTTTGCCCCGCGGTCTCCGGTCAGCGCGATCAAGGCCGGGCCGAATGAACGGCCAAACCCCACGGGGTGCCCGTACTGACCTGCATGCACCGGGGCGCTGATACCGTCGTCCTCCAGGCCTGCCATCACTTGCTCGATACTTGCCGGCAGGATAAACGGCATATCCCCCAACACCACCAGCCAACCAGCCGACGGCCCACTGGCCGCCACCGCTGCTGCGATGCTGTCACCCATGCCCGGCGAGCGCAAAAGCAATACTTCGCAACCGTGCACCTTAGCCAACCGAATCACTTCGGTGCGATCCGGTGACGTCACCAGCCAACGTCTCGTAGCCACAGGCGGCAAATTCACCAATACCTGCTCGATCACCGGCCGCGTGATGCCATCCCGGCCCACGCAGGGCGCCAGCAACTTGTCCTGATCGGCACCCGCCTCGGCCCGAAAACGACTGCCCTGCCCCGCCGCCAGGATGATTACGGCGATGCCCGTCAACTGACCGCTGCCTGCAACGGCTTTTTCTGCAGCAGATCGATCCCGTTCTTGATGGCGACGATTTCCGCCATCAACGACAAGGCGATTTCCGCCGGCGTATGGCTGCCGATATGCAGGCCAATCGGCCCATGCAGCCGCGCAATGGCGTCCGCACTGAGCCCCAGTGCCGCGAGGTTTTCCCGGCGCTTCTGGCTGTTGACCCGCGAACCCAGCGCGCCTATGTAGAACGCCCGGGAATTGAGGGCCGTCAGCAACGCCATGTCATCCAGGCGCGGGTCATGGGTGAGCGCGACAATGGCGGTGCGTTCATCGGTCTGGATATTCAACACCGCTTCATCCGGCATACCCGGCACAAAGCGCCCGTGCTGCTCCTCCCAGCCATAAACAAACTCCTGGCGCGGGTCGCAGATCAGCACTTCGAAATCCAGCAACCGAGCCATTTCCGCCACATAACGTGACAGCTGGCCCGCGCCGATCAGCAGCAGGCGCCAGCGCGGACCGTAGATCGCGCGCAAACGCTCGCCGTTGAAGCTGACCACATCGGTCTTGCTCGCACCGCTCAACACCACCTCGCCGGTGGCCAGGTCCAACTCACGGGCGACAATCTCGTGGGCCTCACAGCGCGCCAGCAGTTCAGCTACCCAACCCGGATCACTCACCCGCTCTTCGGTGAGACGCAGGGTGCCGCCACACGGCAGGCCAAAACGCGCCGCTTCGTCCCGGGTGACACCGTAAGTGACAAGCTGCACCGGCGGCCCGTCGTCAGGCAGCCGACCGTCCTGCAACCGGGCGATCAAGTCGTCCTCGATACAGCCGCCGGACACCGAGCCAATCACCACCCCGTCGCCGCGCAAGGCCAGCATCGCCCCCGGCGGACGCGGGGCGCTGCCCCAGGTCTGGACCACGCTGTACAGCACCACTCGCTGCCCGGCGAGGCGCCATTCCAGCACGCTGCGTAATACATTCAGATCAACACTGTCCATCAGGCTTTCGCCTCCCGCCAACCTTGCAACTGATTTTGATAAACAGCATCTATGGGTTGATCAAAAATATCGGTAGTCAGCCAAGTTAACTCACCGGCAATAAAAAAGCCCTGCAATGCAGGGCTTGGTGCGTCAAAAAACAAGCTTAGTTCAATAGCGATTCGGCTCCATTTCCAGCACCACCTTGAAGCGCTTTTCGATGTCCTGCTGGATACGCAGCGCGAGCCCGGCAATGTCCTGGCCGCTGGCCGCGCCGTAGTTCACCAATACCAGCGCCTGCAATCGATGCACGCCGGCATCGCCATCGCGAAAGCCTTTCCAGCCGGCCTTGTCGATCAGCCAGCCGGCGGCCAGTTTCATCTGCCCGTCGGCCTGGGGGTAAGCCACCAGGTCCGGGTATTGACGCTGCAACTCGGCAGCCAGTGCCTGGGACACCAGCGGGTTCTTGAAGAAACTCCCCGCATTGCCGAGCACCGCCGGGTCGGGCAGTTTCTCGCTACGAATGCTGCAAATCGCGCGGCTGACATCGCTGGGCGTGGCCTGCGCGATGCCTTGCTCGGTCAGGCGCTGTCGCACCGGCCCGTATTCAAGTTTCAGATGCACGGCGCGGCTCAGGGCAAAACGCACCCGCAGGATCAGCCAGCGCCCCACTTCGTGCTTGAACAGGCTGTCGCGGTAGGCAAAGTTGCACTCGGCCAGGCTGAAATCCCGCAGTTCGCCGGTCTGGCGATCAAGGGCGGTCAGGCCGCTGAATACATCCTTGATCTCTACACCGTAGGCGCCGATGTTCTGCATCGGTGCGGCGCCGACCGTGCCGGGAATCAGGCTGAGGTTTTCCAGGCCGGAAAAGCCCTGGGCCAGGGTCCACAGCACAAACGGATGCCACGCTTCGCCCGCTTCGGCCTCAACCACGACCTGCACGCCATCGTCGTGCAACACCCGGATGCCCTGGCTGGCCATGCGCAGCACCAGTGCGTCAATATCCTGGGTCAACAGCAAGTTGCTGCCGCCGCCAATCACCAGCAACGGCAGTTGTTGCTCGGCGGCACAGGCCAGGGCCTCACGCACGTCGGCGTCATTGTGGGCCTCGGCAAACAGCCGGGCACGCACGTCGATACCAAAGCTGTTGAACGGCTTGAGCGAAACCTGTGCCCGTACCTGCAAAGTCATAACCGGCCCTTCAATTCAATCACCAACAGGTCACAGGCGCGCTCGATCAGGTCGAGGACAGTTTCAAAGCCCTGGTCACCTTCGTAGTACGGGTCCGGCACTTCATCCACCAGCGAGTCGTAGCGGCGCAGGAACAGGTCCAGGTCCGCCTTGCCCTGAGCCGGCTGCATGGCCTTGAGGTTGCGCAGGTTGCTCTGGTCCATGGCGAGGATCAGGTCGTAGCGGGAAAAGTCGGCACGCGACACCTGTTGTGCACGCTGGGCCGACAGGTCGTAGCCGCGTTGCAGCGCGGCACGCTGGCTGCGCTTGTCCGGTGGATTGCCGACGTGCCAATCACCGGTACCGGCAGAGGCCACTTCAACCTGATCGGCCAGGCCGGCTTCGCGCAATTTGTGGCGCAGAACGCCTTCGGCCGTGGGCGAACGGCAGATGTTGCCCAGGCAGACGAACAGAACCTGCATCAGGCCCCCAGCAGGCGACGGACGCGCTCGAGGTCTTCAGGGGTGTCGACGCCCGCCGGCGGCGCTTCCAGGGCATCGCCCACATGAATGCGCACGCCGTGCCACAGGGCACGCAGTTGTTCCAGGGATTCGGTATTTTCCAGCCAGCACGGGCCCCAGCTCACGAAGTCGTGCAGGAAACCGGCGCGGTAGGCGTAGATGCCGATGTGGCGACGGTAAGGCACGCCAGCCGGCAGCACGTCAGGCTGTTTGGCGAACGCATCCCGCGCCCACGGCAAGGTGGAGCGGCTGAAGGTCAGCGCCAGGCCATTGATGTCGCTGACCACTTTCACCACGTTGGGGTTGAACAGGGTCTCGATGTCTTCAATCGGCTCGGCCAGGGTCGCCATGCGCGCTTCGCCATGGGCTGCCAGGTTGGCCGCCACCTGATCGATCACGCTGGGCGGAATCAACGGCTCGTCACCTTGCACGTTGACCACGATGGCGTCCGCCGCCAGGCCCAGCTTGGTGGCCACTTCGGCCAGGCGGTCGGTACCGGAGTTGTGGTCTTCACGGGTCAGCACCGCTTCGGCACCAAAGCCTTTGCAGGCCTCGATGATGCGCGGATCGTCGGTGGCCACCACTACCCTTTCGGCGCTGCTTTTGCAGGCCTGTTCCCACACCAGCTGGATCATCGGCTTGTTGCCGATCAGTTGCAGCGGCTTGCCGGGCAGGCGGGTGGAGGCGTAGCGGGACGGGATGACAACGGTGAAGGCGGTGGTCATTTATCCAGGCGCTCGTCGGTGGTCAGGGTGCGGGCTTCGCTTTCGAGCATTACCGGAATGCCATCACGAATCGGGTACGCCAGGCCGGCGCCCTTGCTGATCAGCTCGGTTTTGTCGGCGCTGAGCTTGAGCGGCCCCTTGCAGATCGGGCAAGCGAGGATATCGAGCAGTTTGGTGTCCATGAGTATGTCCTGGAGAGCAGCGTTTTAAGGCAAAAGGCGAGCGGGCAGCAAGCGCATCAACTGCGTGTCGAACCAGGCGATAAACGCCGGTGACGGTGCCGCGTCCACCGCAAGGTACCACCAGTCGGGCCTGGCAAAGGCGCGGCACTTCACCGCGTCCTTTTCAGTCATGACCAACGGCAGTGCCGGTGTGAAATTCAAGACCTCGGCGCTGTACGGCGCGTGGTCGGCAAAAGCATGGGGTATTGGGCGCCAGTGTAGCGTTTCAAGGGTATTGAAGAAACGTTGCGGGTTGCCGATGCCGGCCACCGCATGTACCTGCTGCCCCACCGGGAAGTGTTCGACGGGTTTACGCTCGCCGGTATGCAGGTTGACCAGCGCGGCAGGCAACAGACGGAAGGCATAGCCGTCGTCACGGTCAGAACCTGCGCCGTTGTAAAGCAGCGCATCGACGCTCTGCAAACGCTCGACCGGCTCACGCAACGGCCCCGCCGGCAGGCAGCGACGGTTACCCAGCCCGCGGGCGGCGTCAATCAACACCAGTTCCAGGTCACGGGCCAGGCGGTAATGTTGCAGGCCGTCGTCGGAGAGGATCAGGTCGAGGGTTTCGCTGGCCAACAGCGCCTTCACGGCGCGGCTGCGGTCGGGGTCGATCATCAGCGGCACGCCGCTGCGCTGCACGATCAGCAGGGGTTCGTCCCCCGCCACCGCAGCGGTTTGATCAGCCTCTACGCGCCATGGAAACTGTGGCGGCTTGGCGCCATAACCGCGGCTGACCACACCGACGCGCAAACCGCTGCGCTGGCAATGGTCGATCAGCCAGAGAATCATGGGCGTCTTGCCGGTGCCACCCACCGTGATATTGCCTACCACCACGACCGGCACCGGCGACTGATAGATCTCGCCCTCGCCCGCCAGGAACCGTGCGCGCTTGCGCTGCACCACCCGGCGATAGAGGGATTCCAGCGGCTGCAATAACGTAAGTGCAGGATGGCCTTCGTACCAGGCCTTGAGCAAACGATCAGTCATGGCCATCAGGGTTGGCTCGCCGCCTCGACGGTGGTCATGCGCAAATGGCTGAAGCCGAGCTTGCCGGCAGCGTCCATCGCCGTGATCACGGCCTGGTGCTTGGTGTTGCCATCGGCGCTGATGGACAGTGGCAAGTTAGTGTCGCCACCGGACTCCTTCTGCAGTGCTTCCATCAGGCTGGCCAGGTCGTTTTTCTCCAGCAACTGGTTATTCACCGAGAACACGCCATCGGCGCTGATGGCGATGTCCAGTTGCTTGGCCTGCTGGTCTTCCGCCGGCGAACCGCTGACGGCTTCCGGCAGGTCGACGCGCAGCTGGGTTTCCCGGGTAAAGGTGGTGGTGACGACAAAAAACAGCAGCAGGATAAACACCACGTCGATCAACGACGCCAGGTTGATATCGACGTTTTCCCGTTGCTTGCGACGAAATTTCACGCGTTGCCCTCAACCAGGTCCACGTCACGGTCGCCCTGTACCACTTCCACCAGCTTGATGGCTTCCTGCTCCATGCCCACCACCAGTTCGTCGATGCGCCGTTGCAGGAAACGGTGGAAGAATACCGAAGGAATACCGACCATCAGGCCCGCCGCCGTGGTGATCAAGGCCTTGGAAATACCACCGGCCAGCACTGCGGCGTTGGTGGTCATGCCCGACCCCATGAATGAGCTGAAAATATCGATCATGCCCAGCACCGTACCGAGCAGGCCGAGCAACGGTGCCATGGCGGCGATGGTGCCCAGGGCATTGATGTAGCGCTCCAGCTCATGGATGACCCGGGCGGCGGCCTCTTCGATGCACTCCTTCATGATCTCGCGACCGTGCTTGGAGTTGGCGAGGCCGGCGGCGAGGATTTCACCCAGGGGCGAGTTGGCGCGCAGTTCCTTGAGCTTTGTCTTGTCGAGCTGCTTGTTCTTGATCCAGCCCCAGACCTGGCCCAGCAGGTGGTCAGGCGTTACACGGCTGGCACGCAGGGTCCATAGGCGTTCGGCGATGATGCCGAGTGCGGCGATGGAACTCAAAATGATCGGCAACATCATCCAGCCGCCGGATTTGACCAATTCCCACACAGTGAATGTCCCCTCGAAAAAGTGCGCCACTTTACCATAAGGGTCCGGTGGAAGGGCTGGCCTGCCCCAGAGCATCCTGTCGCAGGGGCCGGTCTTTGGTAACGCTGTTTTGCGGCGTGCGCTCGCGCCAGAAACGCCGTTGGCTGCGCGCGGCCAGCGGCGGCTGGAAGGTGCCCACTCGCAGGCGGAGTGCGCCTTGCTCGGCACTGTCATAAATCACGCTGCCCACGGCCTGGTAACGCTCCAGCACCTGTGGATGCGGGTGGCCAAACCCATTGCTGCGCCCCCGGGAAATTAACACGGCCTTGGGTGCCAGGCGCTGTAGAAAGGCCCATGACGACGAGCTGCGGCTGCCGTGGTGCGGCGCTTGCAGCCAATCGACAGGAGCGCCCATGGGAGTGGCCAGCAATGCCCGCTCGGCGTCATGGTCAATATCCCCGGTCAGCAACAAGCGCTCGCCATTGGCCTGCACCCGCAACACGCAGGACATCTGGTTACCGTCCGTCGCATCAGGCCATTGCCATAGCTCGAACCTCACGCCGTCCCACTCCCACTGCTCGCCGCTGACACACGCCTGGGTACCGAGCGAGGCCGGCAGCCGTGCCGTCTCACCGCCCACCACACGCTTGACCGGCAACCCTTGGGCGACGGCCAACGCGCCGCCGGCATGATCGGCATCGGCATGACTGAGCAGCATCACGTCCAGCTCTGCGACCCCCAGCTTGCGCAACGCAGGCAATACGACACGCGCGCCAAGATCGAACTCACCGGAGCGCGGCCCGGCGTCATACAGCAGTGCATGGTTGCGGGTACGCAGGATGATCGCCAACCCCTGGCCGACGTCCAGTTGCACCACCTCGACCAGCCCATGAGGTATCGACTCCCGCGGCGGAAACACCGCCAGCAGCAACATCGGCCAACCCAGCAGCCGAAACGGGACGCCCTTGGGCAGCAATAACAGCACTGCCCCCAGCAGGCTCACCAGCCAATAGCCAATGGGCACTTGCGCCGGTATCCAGGCCGGCAAGTACTGCGCCAGCAGCGCCAGTGCCTTGAACAGCCCGTCCAGCGTGCCGCCCGCCAGCCATAACAACCCCTCTCCTATATAAGGCAGCGGCAATAACACCGTACCCAGCAAGGCCAGGGGCAGCACCACCAGACTGATCCACGGCACCGCAACCAGGTTGGCCAGCGGCCCGCTCAGGCTGATGGGCAGGCCGAGCACCAGCAGCAGCGGAAACAGGCCGATGGCAATCAACCATTGGGCGCGGGTCCAGGCTTGCCACAAGGGCCAGGGGCCCAATCGGCCACTGAACGCCAAAATCAGCACCGCAACAGCCGCAAAAGACAGCCAGAACCCCGGCTGCAGGCTGGCCAACGGTTCGAGGATCAGCACCGCGTCCAGCGCCAGCAACAGCGGCCACCAGATTCCCAGGTGACGAAACCGCAGACGCCACAGCAATACCAGGCCCACCATCACACAGGCCCGTTGCACCGGCACCTCGAAACCGGCCAGCAGGCCGTAGCCCAGCGCTGCAGCAAACGCCAGGCCGCAGGCCCAGGGCAGCCACGGCAAAGGTTTCGGCCAACCCCCGTAGCGCGCAAGACCGGCGACCAGGCCATAGATCAACCCCGCCAGCAGGCCGATGTGCTGCCCGGATATCACCAGTAAATGCACGGTGCCAGTGGCTTGCAGGACCCGCCAATCCTCGGCGGCCAACCCGGAACCATCGCCGAGCACCAGCGCCGCCAGGCCTGCCTCTCGCCCCTGGGCATCCACTGCCAGCAGCCGCTGGCGAATCCCGTCGCGCCAGGCATGTCGTGCCGGTGCCAGCAGTTGGCCGTCCTTGACCGAGCCGGTGGCGCCAATCCGCTGGGCCAGCAGCCAGGCTTCATAGTCAAAGCCATCGGCATTGAGCAATCCGGAAGGACGCTTGAGAGTCACCGCCAGTCGCCAGCGCTCACCGCTCTTAACCGGTGGACCGCCGCGCCAGGACACGCGAATGCGCTTGGGAAGCAGGTCCTTGCGTGACCGGCTGTCGGTCAGTTCGAAGCGCACACCGTCGCCCATCTGCTGCGGTAACCCGCTGACACGCCCTTCCACCCAGCGGGTCTGGCCATCCAGATGCGGGGCCAACCGGTCATCCAGCGCCCACTGCGCGCTGAGGCATGCCCAGCCCAGGCCAAGCAGGAAAAACCCCAGCGGATAGGTACGAAAAGGCAACAGCATCAGGGCCAGCACCGGCATCAGCAACAGCCAGCCGCCGGACGGCAACGCGGGTAAAAAACGCAAGGCGAGCAGCCCCAGCGCGAGTGCGAACATCCCTGTTCTCATGGATCTTTCCTTGAAAGCGACCCATTGAGTCTTAGCCGGGCTAGCGGTGTGGCCTATTATTATTTGTCACAAAGTCTGAATTTCACGTTCGTGGAATGCGGGCATACTTGCCCCTCGAACTGACCTGGACCCCTTATGCCACGGCGCTTATTCAAACGGTACATGCCCGATCCGACCAGCATTCGGGAACACAAGTCCTTACGCTTTCTCGGCAAGTTGCTGCATGACCCGAATCTCTGGCACCTCAATCGGCACTCGGTCGCGCGGGCCATGGCCGTTGGCCTGTTCGCGGCATTCATCCCCATTCCCTTGCAGATGCTGCTGGCAGCGGTCCTCGCCATCAGCGTGCGCGGCAACATGCCGATTGCCGTGAGCCTGGTCTGGCTGACCAACCCGATTACCATGCCGCCGGTGTTTTTCTGCACCTACATGACCGGGGCCTGGCTGATGAATGTGCCACCCCGCAGCATGCCCGACGAGCTGACCTGGGAATGGATCAGCGGGCAGTTGTCGACGCTGTGGCAACCGTTCCTGCTGGGCTCGGTAGTACTGGGGCTGGTGATGGCGGTGCTGGGTTATTGCCTGACCATGGGCTATTGGCGCTGGTGGGTGGCCCGCCAGTGGAAAAAACGCAAACAGCGCAGGTTGTAACCGTTAGCGCGCCAGCAAGCGCATGTGCACACGTAAACCCTGGCCGGTATTTTCCGCCCACAGGCTGCCGTCCTGACGCTGCACGGCGTTGCGCGCAATACTCAAGCCCAGGCCAAAGCCGCCGTCGCCGGGCCGTGAACCGTCCAGCCGGGTGAATGGCGCAAAGATTCGCTCCAACTCCACCTCATCGATCCCGCCGCCCTGGTCTTCCAGCCACAAGTGCCAGTGATCCCCCTCACGCTGCCCGCCCAATTGCACCGTTCCGTCTTGCGCAGAGTGCCGGATGGCATTGCGCAGGATGTTCTCCAATGCCTGGGCCAGCAGGTTCAGATGACCGCGCACCCAGCAGTCGGCCCCCAACTCGCACTGCAAGCGTGAAGCCGGCCAGCCACTTTCAAAACAGGCGTTTTCCCGGAGCATGTCCCACAGCGCCTGCACCTGGATGTCTTCCTTGGGCAACGGCGCGCGTTCGGTGTCGAGCCAGGCCAGTTGCAGGGTGTCGTCCACCAGGCGCTGCATGCCGTCGATTTCCCTCCCCAGGCGCTCGCGCAGCTGGGTCAGGTCCTGCTCGCTGTCACTGGCCACACGCAGGCGGCTCAACGGTGTGCGCAACTCATGGGACAAATCCCGCAGCAGTTGCTGTTGCAGGGCCACGGTGCCTTGCAGGCGTTCAGACATCTGGTCAAACGCGCGGCCCAATTCCCCCAGTTCATCCTGGCGGCTGGTGGTGTCGCGGGAAAGCCGGGTGCCCAGTTGATCGGCACGCCAGGCGTTGGCCTGCTCTCGCAGGTGGTTGAGAGGCATGATCAACAGCCGGTAGAGGCCGATGCACAGCAGCAGGGTGAACAGGCCGGGAATCACGCCATTGGTGACGATCCGCCAGAACAGCTGGTTTTGCCCGGGCATGAAACGCCGCGGCAACTCGATCACCAGGGAGCCCGCACCCGGGTCGAGCGGGAACGGGATTTTCAACCACGGCAGGCCCTTGGCATGCCGGCTGACGGGCCAGTCCAGGCCGCGCAGGAAGGTCAGGCGCTGGCTCTCCTTGTCCGTCAGTGGGTAGCTGCTCAGGGATTGCAGGTCGTTGCCGATGACCCCCACCCAGGTGCGCTCGCGCTGGCCCAGGGTGTGCAACCATTCGTCCACACCGGCGTTGCCGCCCTTGTTCCAGGCCAGTTCCGCGCCAGCGGCATAACCGCTCAGGGTGGCGCGGGCCTCGCTGGACAGAAAGGCATTCTGCTCTTCCATATACCGGCCCCATGACCAACTAAGCCAGATCATCAGCAAGCAGAATGCGATCAGCAGGCAGGCCAGTTTCCAGAATAACGAATGCTTGCCCGGCAGCCGTTTGAACGCGGCTTTAAAGCCCGTCATCGTGACCGCTCAACACATAGCCCTTGCCCCACACCGTGCGCACTTCCCGCTCGCTGTAGCCGACAGCCTTGAGCTTGCGACGAATCTGGCTGATGTGCATGTCCAGGCTGCGGTCATGGGGCGCATAGCCGCGCTGGAACACATGCTGGTAGAGGAAGGCTTTGCTGAGGACTTCTTCGGCGTTGCGGTGCAGGGTTTCCAACAGGCGATATTCGCTGCGGGTCAGGCCGGCCCACTGCTCCCGGTGAAACACATCACACAGCTCGTCATCGAAACGCAGGCTACGGGCATCGCCGCGCACCGCCGCCAGGGCCGGCAACGGCCGCCGGTCCAGGGCGACCCGGCGCAGGATCGCTTCGATGCGCACCCGCAACTCGGCCATGCTGAACGGCTTGGGCAGGTAATCGTCGGCCCCCAGGCGAAAACCGCTGATGCGATCGGCTTCGGCCCCCAGGGCCGACATCAGGATCACCGGCATCGAATGGCTCTGGCGCAAATGCGTGAGCACCGACAAACCGTCCATGCCCGGCAGCAGGATGTCCATCAACACCACGTCGAAGCGCTGATCGCGGGCCATTTGCAGGCCCTGCTGGCCGTTCTGGCACCAGGTCACCTGGAAGCCACAGAGGCCCAATTGCTCATGGACATAGGCGCCAAGCACAGGATCGTCTTCAATCGCCAGGATACTGGGTAAGCCAAGTGCTGCGGGATTCATTAGCGTCTGCAAGTCATTCTCAATGACTGATTATTCAAGATTGCCCCCCCATGAGCAACCGCCGCCGGGCGTCCGGCGGCCCAAGGTTTGCCTCAGGTCATTAATTTTGCAAGATTCCCCGCCGCGCAAATGGCTACACTGCGCAGGTGGCGCGGGCCGGATGCCTGCGTGGAATTCGACAACAGTGTGGTAGCAGGAGAGTGGCGTGCTTAAAAGAATGGGGATAAAAGGCCGCGTACTGTTGCTGACCTTATTGCCTACCAGCCTGATGGCGTTGCTGCTGGGCGGGTACTTCACCTGGATGCAGCTTTCGGAGTTGCAGTCGCAGTTGCTGCAACGCGGCGAGATGATCGCCGAGCAACTGGCGCCGCTGGTGGCCCCGGCCCTCGGCACCAGGAACACCGACCTGCTGGAACGCATCGCCACCCAGTCCCTGGAACAAACCGATGTGCGCGCCGTGTCGTTCCTCGGGCCCGACCGCACGCCCCTGGCCCACGCCGGGCCGACCATGCTCAACCAGCCGCCCATCGGCAACAGTTCGCACCTGCTGCAGCGCACCGGCAATGACGCCACCCGTTATCTGCTGCCGGTGTTCGGCCGCCATCGCAACCTCGCCGGTGAACTGATCCCGGATGAATCCGACCGCTTGCTGGGCTGGGTCGAGCTGGAACTGTCCCACAACGGCATGTTGCTGCGTGGCTACCGCAGCCTGTTCGCGAGCCTGCTGCTGATCGCCATCGGCCTGATCTGCACGGCGGCCCTCGCCTTGCGCATCAGCCGTACGATCAACTCACCGATCGGCCTGATCAAACAGGCCGTCGCGCAACTCAAGGACGGCAATCTCGAAACCCGCTTGCCACCCCTGGGCAGCCAGGAGCTGGATCACCTGGCCTCGGGCATCAACCGCATGGCCGAGACCCTGCAAAACGCCCAGGAAGAATTGCAACACAGCATCGACCAGGCCACCGAAGACGTGCGGCAAAACCTCGAAACCATCGAGATCCAGAACATCGAGTTGGACCTGGCCCGCAAGGAAGCCCTGGAAGCCAGCCGCATCAAGTCGGAGTTTCTGGCCAACATGAGCCATGAAATCCGCACGCCGTTGAACGGCATCCTTGGTTTCACCCATTTGTTGCAGAAAAGCGAACTGTCACCGCGCCAGCTGGATTACCTGGGCACCATCGAAAAATCCGCCGACAACCTGCTGGGCATCATCAACGAAATCCTCGACTTCTCGAAAATCGAGGCCGGCAAGCTGGTACTCGACAGCATCCCGTTCAACCTGCGGGACTTGCTGCAAGACACCCTGACCATCCTCGCCCCGGCCGCCCACGCCAAACAGCTGGAGCTGGTGAGCCTGGTCTACCGCGACACGCCGCTCGCCTTGGTGGGTGACCCGTTGCGGCTCAAGCAGATCCTCACGAACCTGGTGAGCAACGCGATCAAGTTCACCCGCGAAGGCACCATCGTTGCCCGCGCCATGATTGAAGACGAACAGGAAGACAGCGTGCAACTGCGCATCAGCGTGCAGGACACCGGCATCGGCCTGTCGAACCAGGATGTGCGGGCGCTGTTCCAGGCGTTCAGCCAGGCGGACAATTCGCTGTCACGCCAACCCGGCGGGACCGGCCTTGGGCTGGTGATTTCCAAGCGCCTGATCGAACAGATGGGCGGTGAAATTGGCGTCGACAGCACGCCGGGAGAAGGCTCGGAATTCTGGATCAGCCTGAACCTGCCGAAAACCCGTGACGATATCGAAGACCTGCCCTCCGCGCCGCTGCTGGGCCGGCGCGTGGCGGTGCTGGAAAACCACGAGCTGGCGCGCCAGGCCCTGCAACATCAGCTGGAAGACTGCGGCCTGGAAGTCACCCCGTTCAACAGCCTGGAAAGCCTGACCAACGGCATCACCAGCGCCCACCAGACCGAACAGGCGATTGACCTGGCCGTGCTGGGCATCACCGCCAATGACATTCCGCCGGAGCGTTTGAACCAGCACCTGTGGGACCTCGAACACCTGGGCTGCAAGGTACTGGTGTTGTGCCCGACCACCGAACAGCTGCTGTTCAACCCCTCGGTGCCCAACCCCAACAGCCAGTTGCAGGCCAAGCCCGCGTGCACCCGCAAACTGCGTCGCGCCCTGGCCGACCTGATCAGCCCGCGCCCGCTGCGCAGCGAACCCGGCGAGCCCCTGTCCAGCCGCGCGCCGCGGGTGCTGTGTGTCGACGACAACCCGGCCAACCTGCTGCTGGTGCAAACCCTGCTGGAAGACATGGGCGCCAAGGTCCAGGCGGTGGAAAGCGGTTACTCGGCCATCGAGGCAGTGAAGCAGGAAGCCTTCGACCTGGTGCTGATGGACGTGCAGATGCCGGGGATGGACGGTCGCCAGAGCACCGAGGCAATCCGCACGTGGGAAAGCGAACGCCATGGCACACCGCTACCCATCGTCGCGCTGACGGCCCATGCGATGGCCAACGAAAAACGCGCCCTGCTGCAAAGCGGCATGGATGATTACCTGACCAAACCCATCAGCGAACGGCAACTGGCCCAGGTGGTGTTGAAATGGACCGGGCTGGCCCTGCGCAACCAGGGCCCGGAACGCGGCACCGAAAGTTTCGGGAATGCCACGCAATTGCCGGTGCTGGACCATGAAGAAGGTTTGCGCCTGGCGGCCGGCAAGGCGGATCTGGCGGCAGACATGCTCGCGATGCTGCTGGCCTCGCTGGAAGCGGACCGTGAAGCGATTCGCGTCGCCCGTGACGCCAATGACCGCAACGCCCTGATCGAACGGGTGCACCGCCTGCACGGCGCCACCCGGTATTGCGGCGTGCCGCAACTGCGTGCGGCCTGCCAACGGGCCGAGACCCTGCTCAAGCAGGACGACGCCAAGGCCATGCCGGCCCTGGATGAACTGGACATGGCGATTGCCCGGCTGGCCAGCGAGGCGCGGGTCAGCGCGTAAACTTTCGGGGCAATGCGGACAGGGAGGCTTGCTGTGGCGGGGGGGGGTGGTGCCCCGGGGGGGGGGGGCGCGCCCCGGGTTTTTGGGGCCCGGGGCCCCCCCCCCGGGGCAAACACCCACCCCCCACTAAACGTA
>NZ_JBIUVK010000059.1:16951-35639 GCF_044742865.1 Pseudomonas sp. NPDC087814
GTTGTGTGTGGGTTGTTGTGGTTGGGGTGTTTGCACCCGTTTTTGTGCGTCCCCCCCCCTGTTTTTGGGGGCCGCTGCGCAGCCCAGCGGGAGCAAGCTCCCTCGCCACAGTAAGCTTCCTCACCACAGACAAGCCCCCTCGCCACAAAAGCAGCTTTCCATCATCAAGAAGGAATATTTGATGCGCATCATCCTCTTCAGCAGCCAGACCTACGACCGCGACAGCTTTCTCGCCCAACCGCTGCCCGAAGGCATGCAGTTGCAATTCCAGCCGGCCCGGCTGAACCTCGACACCGTGGCCCTGGCCGAACACCACGAAGTGGTCTGCGCCTTTATCAACGATGACCTCAGCGCCCCGGTGCTGGAGCAGTTGGCCAGCGGCGGCACCCGCCTGATCGCCCTGCGTTCCGCCGGTTACAACCATGTCGACCTGCCCGCCGCCAAGCGCCTGGGCCTGACCATCGTGCGGGTGCCGGCCTACTCGCCCCATGCGGTGGCCGAACATGCGGTCGCGTTGATCCTGGCCCTCAATCGCCGCCTGCACCGCGCCTACAACCGCACCCGCGACGGTGACTTCAGCCTGCACGGCCTGACCGGGTTCGACCTGGTGGGCAAGACCGTCGGCGTGGTCGGCACCGGGCAGATCGGCGCCACATTCGCCAAGATCATGGCCGGGTTCGGCTGCCGGCTGCTGGCGTACGATCCCTACCCCAATCCGCAGGTCGAGGCCCTTGGCGCCCGGTATGTGAGCCTGCCGCAGTTGCTGGGCGAATCGCAGATCATCAGCCTGCATTGCCCGCTGACGGCGGACAGCAAACACCTGATCAACGCCCAAAGCCTCGCCCATATGCAGCCCGGCGCGATGCTCATCAACACCGGGCGCGGCGGCCTGGTGGACACCCCGGCGCTGATCGACGCACTCAAGGATGGCCAGCTCGGCTATCTGGGGCTGGATGTGTATGAAGAAGAGGCCCAGCTGTTTTTCGAAGACCGCTCGGACCTGCCCCTGCAAGACGACGTATTGGCGCGCCTGCTGACCTTCCCCAATGTGATCATCACCGCGCACCAGGCCTTCCTGACCCGCGAGGCGCTGGGGGCGATTGCCGGCACCACCCTGGCCAACATCGCGGCGTGGGCTGGCGGGCAGGCGCAAAACCTCGTCGAAGGATGATCAGCGGTCACATAGCCGCGCCATGATGGGTAGCGGCGCATGATAGGATGCCGCGCCTATTTGGAGGATCCATGGCCGAACACGATTTCCGCTTCAGCTTGCTGAGCCCGCAACACACCCTGATCGAATGCCGGGCCCTGGTGCCGGGCCGTTATCAAGTCACCGGCAACGGTGGCTCGATCAAGAACGGCGACGTTCTGATCGTCACCCTGCGCGGCAGCAAAACCCTGTCGATGCGCCTGACCGTCGAAGGCGATGCGCGCTACTCCATCCGCCCGGCGGGCCAGTGGGTCGCCATGGCCCAGGGGCCGAAATTCGGCGAACTGGAGATTCACACCTGGAAGGTCAACTGCGACAGCTGCGACAACGTGCTGGAGTTTGAATTCGCGGTGGAAACCAAGCTGACCAAGGAGCCGCTGCAACCGGCCGCCACTGCACGGGTTACCGAGTTGGGCTGGGCCACCCTGGGTGACAAGCACCGCTGCCCGAAATGCCAGCAGGCCGCGCAATGAAAGCCCTGCTGATGCTGGCCGTGCTCGGCGCAGGCCTTGCGGGCTGCGCCAGCGACGAGGTCAAGCTCAAGCAGGATCACAGCTACGTAGTGGAATGGATCGGTGAGCGGCCGCTGATGGATTACGCCCACCTGACCGTGACCCTCGGCGCCGATGGCCGGGCCTATGGCAATGGTGGCTGCAACCATTGGTTTGCGCCCTACACCCTGGACGGCGACAAGCTGAGCTTCGGCAAGGTCGGCAGCACCCGCAAACTCTGCGCCGAAGCGCTGATGGAGCAGGAGCACCGCTTCTTCCAGGCCCTGCAGGGCGTGCAGCGCTGGGACATTTCGCCGATCGAACAGACCCGCTTCTGGCCGGCGGATGGCAAGCCGTTGCGGTTGTGGCTGGAAGAAGGCTGATCTGAAGGCGCAACACATCTAAATGTGGGAGCGGGCTTGCTCGCGAAAGCGGTGGATCAGTCGATGTATCCGGTGACTGCCACACCGCATTCGCGAGCAAGCCCGCTCCCACATTTTTTATCCGCGCAACGCCTTGAGCTTGGCCAACACCCCTTCCGCCGTCTGCTCACCCATCAGTTGCTCGCGCACCTTGCCCTTGTCATCGATGATGTAGGTCACCGGCAGGGCTTCACTGCGGGGAATGTCGAAGATCCCGTCCGGGTTCTGCGCCAGTACGGTGAACTTGATGCCCAGCTTCTCGCTGGCGCTCTTGAGCTCTTCACCCTGGACGTTGTCGAAATTCACCCCGAACACCCCCACCGACTGGCCCTTGAGCTGTTCGGCCAAAGCGTTGAGTTCCGGGATTTCGGTACGGCACGGGCCACACCATTCGGCCCAGTAGTTAACCACCAGCCATTGCTTGTCCAGGCGTTCGGCGGCCACTTTCTGACCATATTGGTCAACGCCATAATCATTGCCACAGCCGCTGAGCAGCAGTGTGCCGATGATTGCCAATGCGCCTAACAGTCGCCTCGTCATGGGGTAATCCTTCGTAAAAATGAACGTTGGCTGCGGCCTATCGCCTCTCATGGTTTAAGGACGCGGCGCAGCGCGGGTAGAATACCCGCCACCTTACGCAAGATGCGACCCGCACATGACCGATCTGACGCTTTATCACAACCCGCGCTGCTCGAAATCCCGCGGTGCGCTCGAACTGCTGGAAGCCCGTGGCCTCACACCGACGGTGGTGCGCTACCTGGAAACCCCGCTCGACGCCGCGCAATTGCAGGCCCTGCTGGGCAAGCTGAACATCAGCGCGCGGCAACTGCTGCGTACCGGCGAGGACGAATATAAAACCCTCAACCTGGGTGACACCAGCCTCAGCGAAGCACAGTTGATCGCTGCCATCGCCGCTCATCCGAAACTGATGGAGCGCCCGATCCTCGCCACCGCCGACAAGGCCGTGATCGGCCGCCCACCGGAGAACATCCTGGAGCTGGTTTCGTGAGTGCGCCGTATGTGCTGGTGTTGTATTACAGCCGCAACGGTTCAGTCAGCGAAATGGCCCGGCAGATTGCCCGGGGCATCGAGCAAGCCGGGCTTGAGGCGCGGCTGCGCACCGTGCCGGCCATCTCCAGTGAATGCGAGGCCGTGGCGCCGGACATTCCGGTCGACGGCCCGCTGTACTGCAGCCTCGACGACCTGAAGAACTGCGCAGGCCTGGCGCTGGGCAGCCCGACCCGTTTCGGCAACATGGCCGCGCCGCTCAAGTACTTTCTCGACGGCACCAGCAACCTGTGGCTGACCGGCGCCCTGGTCGGCAAGCCGGCGGGTGTGTTCACCTCCACCGCCAGCCTGCACGGCGGCCAGGAGACCACGCTGATGTCGATGCTGCTGCCGCTGCTGCACCACGGCATGCTGATCACCGGACTGCCCTACAGTGAACAGGCGCTGCTCGACACCAAGGGCGGCGGTACGCCTTATGGCGCCAGCCACCATTCCGGTGCCGACGGCAAGCGTGCGCTGGATCAACACGAGATCGCCCTGTGCCGCGCACTCGGCCTGCGCCTGGCGAAGACCGCTGCGCTACTGGAGAACGGCCGTGGCCAGGAAGCCTAAGCTACTGCCGCTCCAGGCCTGGCTGGAGCCACGGGTCAAGGCGATGCGGGCGTTGAGCCTGCTGGCGTTCCTGGGATTGGTGGGGCTGCTGTGTGCCTACTACCTGGCGTTCGCCGATCTGCATGGCGCGCGGCCGTGGGTGATTCTGCTGATCGAATTGGTGCCGCTGCTGTTGCTGGCGCCGGGGATGATCCTGGGCAGCGCGCGCGGGCATTCATGGATGTGCTTTGTGGTGAACCTGTATTTCATCAAGGGCGCGCTGGCGGCGTATGACCCGAACCGGCAGTGGTTTGGTGTGTTGGAAATGCTGGCGAGCCTGGCGGTGTTCTGCACGGCGTTGATGTATGTGCGGTACCGGCATCAGCTGAATCGGCGGTTGGCGGGGGAAGGATTGCCTGCCTGATGCTTTTGTAGTGCCTGACCTGCCGCTATCGCAGGCAAGCCAGCTCCCACAGAGGAATGCATTCCAAGTGTGGGAGCTGGCTTGCCTGCGATGGCATCAACCCGGTATCAATGATTCACGGTGTAAGCCAGCATCATCGACAACTGGCACATCGGCCGCCCGCTCTCGGCATGCCACTGGTTGAATGCGCCCTGCACCGTGGCCAGGTCCCGCAGGCTGGTGGGCACCTTGTCGACGATCTTCTGCGCATTCAGCGCCGCCACCACGTCATAGCTCGGCACGAACGTGTCCTTGCCCACCATCCGCAAAAAGCGCGGCGCCGACAGCCCGCCCAACTGGTGGCCGTGCTTGCTCAGGTACTTCCACAGGCCGACGATATCGGTCACCGGCCAGTCGGCAATAAACCCGCCGAAGCTGCCTTTTTCCTTCTCGATATCCAGAATCATCTGCGCATTGCGCGGCACGCTCTTGAGCTTGCCCAGGTGACGGATGATGCGCGTGTCCTGCATCAGCCGCTCCAGGTGCTCGGCGCCCATGAGTACGACTTTTTCCGGGTCAAACCCAAAGAACACCTGCTCGAAGGCCGGCCACTTGGCGTCCACCACGCTGTGCTTCAGGCCGGCACGAAACACCCGCAGCGACAGGGTCGACAGGTAGCGGTCATCGCTGATCTTGCGCAGTTTCGCCGGGGTCAGGGGCACAGGCAGGTGGGCTTCCAGCTCGGCCGCCGAACCAAACCGGTTCAGACAATATTCGTGCAGCCACTTGTAATCGCGCATGCCCTCTCCTAAGGATTGAAATGAAAACGGCGCCCAGGAGCGCCGTCTGTCAGAGCGGTGAAAACACTCAGAGGTTCACTACGTTGACGAAGCGCGACGCCGCACTTTCGTCGATACGCAGGCTGGTGAAGTCGAACAGGTTACGGTCAGCCAACTGCGACGGCTGCACGTTCTGCAAGCTGCGGAAGATGCTGTCGACGCGGCCCGGGGTCTTGCGGTCCCAATCCTGGAGCATGTCCTTGACCACCTGGCGCTGCAGGTTTTCCTGGGAGCCGCAGAGGTTGCACGGGATGATCGGGAATTGCTTGAGGTCGGAGTAGGCCTGGATGTCCTTCTCATGGCAGTACGCCAGTGGGCGGATCACCACGTTGCGCCCGTCATCGGCCCGCAGCTTGGGCGGCATGGCCTTGAGGCTGCCGTTGAAGAACATGTTGAGGAAGAAGGTTTCGACGATGTCATCGCGGTGATGACCGAGGGCCATCTTGGTCGCGCCGATTTCGTCGGCAAACGTATAGAGCGTGCCACGGCGCAGGCGCGAGCACAGCGAGCAGGTGGTCTTGCCTTCCGGGACCAGCTCCTTGACCACCGAATAGGTGTCTTTCTCGACGATGTGGTACTCGATCCCCAATTCCTTGAGGTAGGCCGGCAGCACATGCTCGGGAAAACCCGGCTGCTTCTGGTCCATGTTCACGGCAACGATGTCGAACTTGATCGGCGCGACCTTTTGCAGGTGCATCAGCACGTCGAGCATGGTGTAGCTGTCCTTGCCGCCGGACAGGCAGACCATGACCTTGTCGCCCTCTTCGATCATATTGAAATCGGCGACTGCCTCGCCGGCCAGGCGACGCAGGCGTTTTTGCAGTTTGTTCTGGTTGACCGTAAGAGTGCCCATGGCGCTTGGATCCGCGAAAGGTGTGTGACGAAAAGCCGGGTATTTTACCGGGATGGACGACCGAGTTCCAATGTGGGAGCGGGCTTGCTCGCGAACGCGAAGTGTCATTCGCCAGGTGTTTAGCTGACCCACCGCATTCGCGAGCAAGCCCGCTTCCACAGTTGACCGCATTCCAATCAACAGACCCCGCCGCGATTAAGCCCAATGTTTACAGCGCAATTTGCTCTAAAGCCCCACACTTTTTCCGGTCATCACTTCCTATACTGCGACATAAGGTCGCACATATATCCAGACCTTTCAGGCCAATTGGCCCGTGGGCGCTCCGCTGGGGGGCGATGGTAATAACGACAGGAGTGACTGGCATGATCCATCACGTCGTGGGACTTTTCACCCACCCCGATCAGGAATGGCGGGAAATTCGTGGCGATAAAGAAGAAAGCATCGGCCACATGTACCTCACCCACACGCTGATTCTCGCGGCCATCCCCGCTGTCTCAGCCTTTATCGGTACCACTCAGGTGGGTTGGGTCATCGGCAGCCGCGCCCCGGTGATGCTGACGGTGGAAAGCGCGTTGTGGATGACCCTCATGTCCTACGCGGCGATGCTCGGCGGCGTGGCGGTGATGGGCGCGTTCATTCACTGGATGGCCCGCACCTATGACGCCAACCCCAGCATGGCGCGCTGCGTGGCGTTTGCCACCTACACCGCGACACCGCTGTTTATCGGCGGGCTGGCGGCGCTGTACCCGCATATGTGGCTGGGCATGGTGGTGGGCACGGCGGCCATTTGCTACACGGTGTATCTGCTGTACGTGGGGCTGCCGACCTTCATGAACATCCACCCGGACGAGGGCTTCCTGTTTTCCAGCTCGGTACTGGCGGTAGGCCTGGTGGTGCTGGTGGCGATCATGGCCTTTACCGTGATCGTCTGGGGGCTGGGCGTAGGCCCGATCTACACCAACTGACGCGGTTTACCCGCAGGAAAAGCCACCGCAAGGTGGCTTTGTGCGTTATGCATGACCATTCGGCGCCTGACAGATTCGGATACACCCTTGTTTGCGGCATACTGGACGTCTCTGGAGATATGTACAGCATGCCCGAGCAACTCAATACCCGCGTCGAAGATTGTTTCCTGCAAGCCGAATCCTTTTTCAAACGAAGCTTCAAACGCCCCCAGGTCAGCCTCAAGCTGCGGGGCCAGAAGGCCGGTGTCGCGCATTTGCACGAGAACCTGCTGCGCTTCAACCCGCAGCTCTACCGTGAAAACAGCCAACACTTCCTTAAACAGACAGTCGCCCATGAAGTGGCCCACCTGATTGCCCACCAATTGTTCGGCGAGCGCATCCAGCCCCATGGCGAGGAATGGCAGTTGATCATGCGTGGGGTTTACGAACTGCCGCCGGACCGCTGCCACACCTATGAAATCCAGCGGCGGCGCGTGACGCGGTATATCTACCGCTGTCCGTGTGCCGACAGTGACTTCCCGTTTTCGCCCCAGCGTCACGGGTTGGTGGGCCAGGGGCGGCGGTATTTGTGCCGCAGGTGCCGGCAGACTTTGGTGTTTACCGGGGAAACCCGCGTCGAGTGAGGTTTGTGGTGGATTTAAGGGCCCCTTCGCGAGCAAGCCCGCTCCCACATTTGATCGCATTCCAACGATGGAACTCGGTTGAATGTGGGAGCGGGCTTGCTCGCGAAGGGGCCGGCCCAGGCGCTACTGAACTACCTTGGCACGCCGCAAATCATCTATCTGCTGAGCACTGAAGCCCAACTCCGCCAACACCTCATCGCTGTGAGCGCCCACCGCCGCGCCTATGTGCCTGGCCGCCGGCAAGCCCTCGGAAAACTTCAGCGGGCAGGCCATTTGCGCCTGGCTGGAACCATCGCCCCGCGGCACCTGGCTGACCAGCTCCCGGGCTTTCAACTGCGGGTGTTCAACGGCCTCGCTCAGATTCAGCACCGGCTCGACACACGCATCAATCCCGGCAAACAGCTCACACAGCTCATCAAAGCTGCGTTTCTCGAACTCGACCTGCAGCGCCAGCTTGAGGGCTTTCTGCTGCTCGGGTTTGGGCGATAGGCCCATTGCCGCCAATTCAGGGCGGCCAAGCGCCGTACACAGCTGCTGCATAAACGCCGGCTCCAGACTGCCCACCGACAACCAGCGTCCTTCCCGCGATCGGTAATAGTCATAGAAACTGCCGCCATTGAGCACCTGGTTCTCCCACGCCGGCTCCACGCCGCACGCCAGGTAACCGGCGCCGGCCATGGCATGCAGGCTGAAGGCGCAGTCGGTCATGCTCACGTCCAGGTATTGCCCCACCCCACTGTGCTGCCGGGCAATCACCGCCGCCAGCAAACCGATCACCGCGTGCAACGAGCCGCCCCCCACATCCGCCAACTGCACACCCAAGGGCAACGGCCCGCTGTCCTGGCGCCCGGTGTAGCTGGCAATGCCTGCCAGGGCCAGATAATTGATGTCATGGCCGGCGCGATCCTTGTAGGGGCCGGTCTGGCCGTAGCCGGTGATGGAGACGTAGATCAGCTTTGGGTTGATCGCCTTCAACGCCTCGTAACCCAGGCCCAGGCGCTCCATGACCCCGGGGCGGAACTGCTCGAGGACGATGTCGTAGTCCGCCACCAGTTGCCGCACAATCGCCACCGCCTCGACCTGCTTGAGGTCCAGGGCCAGGCTGCGTTTGTTGCGGTTCAGATAGGCATGGCTGGCCGACACGCCCTGGTCATGGGGCGGCAGTACTCGCAGCAGGTCCATGCGTGTGGGGGATTCGATGCGCAACACCTCGGCGCCCATGTCGGCCAGCAGCAACGAGGCGAACGGCCCCGGCAGCAAGGTGGAGAAATCCAGTACTTTGAGGGACGCCAAGGGACCTGACATGCGGACTCCGATTCCGATTCGATTGGCCACAGAGTAGGCAAACCCGGCGGTCGGCGGCAATCACATAAACCATCATCCGAAGTGACTGATGCTTCCCGAAGGCATAAAAAAACCCATCCGAAGATGGGTTTTTCACAAACGCTGCAGCCTTACTTGACGGCGGTTGGAGCCGGGCCTTCGGCCACGCCCAGGTCGTCTTCTTCACGGGTGTCGGAGATACCGCGACCACCGGAAGCCAGTTCGACTTTCAGCTTGTCTTCGTCCAGTTCCTTGACCCACTTGGCCACAACCAGGGTTGCAACAGCGTTGCCAACCAGGTTGGTCAGTGCGCGGGCTTCGGACATGAAGCGGTCGATACCCAGGATCAGCGCCAGGCCGGCAACCGGCAGGTGGCCAACAGCCGACAGGGTAGCGGCCAGTACGATGAAACCACTACCGGTCACGCCAGCAGCGCCCTTGGACGACAGCAGCAGTACCAGCAACAGGGTGATCTGGTGGGTGATGTCCATGTGGGTGTCAGTCGCCTGGGCGATGAACACGGCAGCCATGGTCAGGTAGATCGAAGTACCGTCCAGGTTGAAGGAGTAGCCAGTCGGGATAACCAGGCCGACTACCGACTTCTTGGCGCCCAGACGTTCCATCTTGATCAGCATGCGTGGCAGTGCGGATTCGGACGAGGAAGTACCCAGTACGATCAGCAGTTCTTCACGGATGTAGCGGATCAGTTTCAGGACGCTGAAGCCGTGTGCGCGGCAGATGGCGCCCAGCACCAGCACCACGAACAGGATGCAGGTGATGTAGAAGCAGATCATCAGCTGACCGAGCTGCACCAGCGAACCTACGCCGTAGGCACCGATGGTGAACGCCATGGCGCCCAGGGCACCGAGTGGCGCGAGCTTCATGATCATGTTGATGATGTTGAACATCACGTGGGCGAAACGATCGATGAAGTCCAGCACCGGCTTGCCGTAGGCACCCAGGCGGTGCAGGGCGAAACCGAAGATCACCGAGAACATCAGCACTTGCAGGATGTCACCGGTAGCGAACGCGCCAACGATGGTGTTCGGGATCACGTTCAGCAGGAAGCCAACGATGCTCTGGTCGGCACCGGCAGTCACGTAAGCCGCGACTTTGGAGGCGTCCAGGGTAGCCACGTCGATATGCATGCCGGCGCCCGGTTGCACGACGTTGACCACGACCAGGCCGATCAGCAGGGCGATGGTGGAGACGATTTCGAAGTACAGCAGCGCGTAGCCGCCGGTCTTGCCGACCGATTTCATGCTTTGCATGCCAGCGATGCCGCTGACAACGGTGCAGAAGATGATCGGGGCGATGACCATTTTGATCAGCTTGATAAAGCCGTCACCCAGTGGCTTGAGGGCCACGCCGGTCTGCGGGTAGAAGTGACCGAGCAAAATACCGATAACGATTGCAACGATCACCTGGAAATACAGGGATTTGTACAGTGGCTGACGAGTCGTCATTGCAAAGTTCCTCAATCGTCCCGTGTGGCAAATATCCGCCATTGCCCACGACACTTGAATTGCGAACCCTCCTGCACTGGAGGGATTTGTTGTTTGAGAGCCTGCTCGAGGCGGTCTCCCTGCGCTCTGTATCGCAAGCGTCGTGCCACTTCTGCTGAAACTCCCTGAAGGCCTTTAGACATCAGCGCTCGGGCGATTTCCAGCTTAAGGTTATGCCTACAGACAGTGGCGGATTTCCGCCTGCTCGCCTGATCTCGTCCTACAATTTGGCGGATATCCGCCTTGTTGCACCCGCCCGGGGTGGCTAACATCCGCCACTCAATGGACGAGGCCCCTCATGCGTGAACGAACCATCGCTAGTCACTACGCCCGAGCCGCCCTCGGCGGTGCTCGCCGGGCCGGCTACGATTATTCAGGCCTGCTGCAGCAGGTCGGCATCACTGCGGAACTGCTGAGCGAGCCCCGCGCCCGCATCGCCCCCGAGCAATTCACCCAGTTGTTGCAAATGCTGTGGCTGGCGCTGGATGACGAATACCTGGGCTTCGCCGAAGGCCCGAGCAAGCGCGGCACTTTCGCCATGATGTGCCACGCGCTGATTCACTGCCGCACCCTGGAGAAGGCTCTGGAACGCGGCTTATTATTTTATAGCCTATTCCCGCAGGGTCCGCGCTGGCGTCTGACACGTGAAGGAGAAATGGCCCGCCTGAGCCTGGACGATTCGCAACTCTGGGACCCGGATCACTTCCTCAGCGAATGCCTGCTGGTGATCTGGCATCGCCTCGGCAGTTGGCTGATTGGCCAGCGCATCCGCCTGCACCAGGCCACCTTCAGCTACCCGACGCCGCCCCACGCCGGTGAGTACGACTTGCTGTTCCCCTGCCCGCAGGTATTCGCGGCGCCCACCAGCAGCCTGGTGTTCCCCAGCCGCTACCTGAGCCTGCCGTTGTTGCAGGACGAGCGCACCCTCAAGCATTTCCTCGAACGCTCCCCGGCCGACCTGCTGTCGCGGCCGGATGAAGGCGACAGCCTGAGCAGCCAATTGCGCCGCCTATTGAGCCGCGACCGCACGCCCTGGCCCGACCTCGAAGCCGTCGCCCAGCACCTGCATATCAGCCCGCAGACCCTGCGTCGGCATTTGCGGGAGGAAGGCACCAGCTTTCAGGCGCTCAAGGATGAGTTGCGCCGGGACATTGCGATCTATCATTTGGGGCGGGCGGATTTGTCGTTGCAGGAGATCGCCGAGCAGCTGGGGTTTTCCGAACCGTCGGCGTTTCATCGGGCGTTCAAGAAGTGGACCGGGTTGACGCCGGGGGCCTATAGAGCACAAGAAACCTAGGTGTGTATTGATGCGACTGGCCTCTTCGCGAGCAAGCCCGCTCCCACATTTGACCGAGTTCCACCTTGGGAATGCCATCGAATGTGGGAGCGGGCTTGCTCGCGAAGAGGCCGGCACAGCCAATAAAGATCAAACAGCCGGGAAGTGAATCTTGAACGCAGCCCCACCCAGCGGTGAATCCCCAAGGGTCAGCCGGGCGCCATAGCTTTCAATGATGTCCTTGACCACCGCCAGGCCAATCCCCTGCCCCGGATGCTGGCGGTCGAGCCGCTCGCCCCGCTGCAGGATGCGCGCACGCTGGTCCGGCGGCACGCCGGGGCCATCGTCTTCGATGCACAACTCGGTGCCCTCCAGGCTTTCCTGCAAGGTGATGCGCACTTCGCTCAGGCACAGGCGATAGGCGTTCTCCAGCAGGTTGCCGAGCAGTTCCAGCAAGGCGCCCTTCTCGATCGGCACGTCGCATTCGTCCGGCAGTTCAAAGGCGACCTTCACGCCCTTATCGCGATAAACCTTGTCCAGCGTGTCGCACAGGCTTTGCAGCACCGGCTCCAGCCGCACCTGGTGGCGCACCAGGCCGCTTTTACGCAGGCTGGCGCGCTGCAATTGGTAGCTGATCTGCTGGCTCATGCGTTCGATCTGCGATTGCAGTACCCAGGCCTGGTCCCGATCTTCGGGGCGCTGGGCCATGTCTTCACTCACGCCTTGCAGCACCGCCAACGGGGTTTTCAGGCTGTGGGCCAGGTCATCCAGGGAATCGCGGTAACGGGTGCGTTGCTCCCGCTCGCTGTGGAGCAACCGGTTCAGGGAGCCGGTCAGGCGCAGCAGCTCGCGCGGGTGTTGCTCGCTGAGGCTTTCCCGGGTACCACCTTCGATTTCATCCAGTTCCTGGCTCAGCCGGCGCAGCGCCTGCAGGCCCCAGGTCAGGCCCAGCCACAACAGGGTCAGCAGCACCAGCAAGGCGGCGCCGAAGCCCAGGTAGAGGTTTTCCCGCAGGCCTTCGAGGGTCAGTTGGTATTCACGCACCGGTTGCAGGGCGACGATACTGAACGCCGCGCTCTTGCCGCCCAGCAGCTTGACCTCGACGTCATAGACAAAAAATTCCTGGCCGTTGGCCTCGCGGATCCGCGCAAATTCGTTGCCGCGCCCGTCATAGCGCGGCTTGTAGTTGATGTTCTCTTCCTGTGTGGCGCGCGACCGCCAGACCAGATGGCCTTCGCGGTCATAGATGTAGCCCAGCAGGCGGCTGTCGGTGAGGTTGAAACGCTCGTCCGGCAGCTGCGCGGGCATCAGCAGGCGATTGTTTTCAACCCGGGCAGCCGAAATCAGCGTCGTGACATCCGACGCCAGGCGCTGCTCGATGGAGTCCTGCAGGGCCAGGCTGAAGGCGCCCTGCATGGCCGGCAACAAGGCCAGCATAAACAGCACGGCCAGGATGGTGGCCGCGAGCATCAAACGTACACGTAGCGAGCGAATCAACGGCAGCGCTCATTGAACAGGTAGCCCAGGCCACGCACGGTGTCGATCGGTTTGAAACCCGCCGGGCCTTCCAGCTTGCGGCGCAGGCGGCCCACCAGCACTTCGATCACGTTCGGATCACGCTCGTCGTCATCGGGGTAGAGCTGTTCCATCAGGCGGTCCTTGGCGACCACTTGCTGGTGATGCCGCATCAGGTATTCGAGGATGCGGTATTCGTAGGCGGTCAGCGCCAGTGGCTGTTCGTCGAGGGACGCCTGCTTGCGATTGAGGTCCAGCAGCAACGGCCCGGCGACGATGGTGGATTGGGTGAAACCGCTGGAGCGGCGCAACAGTGCGTTCATCCGCGCTTCCAGCTCTTCGAACTGGAACGGCTTGACCACGTAGTCGTCGGCACCCGCTGCCAGGCCTTCAACCTTGTCCTGCCAGTTGCCACGGGCGGTCAGGATCAGGATCGGGAAGGTCTTGGCCTGGGCGCGCAATTGGCGGATCAGGTCCAGGCCGCCCATGCCGGGCAGGCCCAAATCGATGATCGCCAGGTCGTGGTTGAATTGCCCGGTCTGGTACAGCGCCTCTTCGGCATTGGCGACGGCCTCGACCACGTGACCGCTGTCGGTAAGGCGGGTCAACAGGTGATGGCGCAGCAACGCCTCATCTTCGACAACCAGCAATTTCATAAAGCTCTCCAAGGCAAATCAACTTTCCAACTGGGGTATATCATAGCGGCCCTGCAGGTCTTGCTGGCGCAATTTACTGCCGTTGAAGTGACCTGACAGGTTTTCGTTGCCCACGCGATAGTCTGACTGCGGGGTGTGCTGGCCCAGGGACTGGCCCCATGGAGCCGCCTGTTCACCGGCATCCTCGAAGCTCACCCGCTGGAGAAGGCTGTAGGGCTTTTTGCTCTTCTCCTTGGAGAAACCCGCGAAACTCGAATCAGAGGCCTGGACGCCAGCGGTGGCGCTGAGCATGGTTAAGGCCAACATCAGCTTCTTGATCGCAGTCATGGTGCTACCTCATACGCTTGGGCTTTGGGTACGGGGCCAGACTACGCAGACGCCCCTGAACTCCCCCTGAACACTCTCTGAACCTGGGCTGAACCGAGGCCGGCTACTGTGTAAAGAGTTATTTACGTATCCCCGGCCGCAGGCTATCCAGCGGCCCTGCAACTCGGCAAAATACCCGGCATGAATTCCCTACCCGCCTGCTGCACCCCACTTGATGCCCATTGGCCGTTGCCCGATGCCTTGCCCGGCACGGTCTTGCTGAGCACCCGTTTTGACCCGGCCCTGCTGGCCATCGGCGATTTCCAGCGCAGCGCCGTGCCGCCACCCGCGAGCATCCAGCGTTCGGTGGCCAAGCGGCAGGCGGAGTTCCTGGCCGGTCGCCTGTGCGCCCGCGCGGCCCTGCAACAGCTGGACGGGCTGGATTGCGTGCCGGCGATCGGCGAGGACCGCGCGCCGGTCTGGCCCGCGCACATCAGCGGTTCGATCACCCACAGCACCGGCCATGCAGCGGCCATCGTCGCCCACAAGTCACAGTGGCGCGGGCTGGGGATGGACCTGGAGAACCTGCTGACCCTGGAGCGGGCGGAACGCCTGGCCGGGGAGATCCTCACACCGGATGAATTGCTGCGCATGGCCGCCGGGCCGCGGGAGCAGGTTGCGCAACTGGTGACGCTGACGTTTTCGGCGAAAGAGAGCCTGTTCAAGGCGCTCTACCCGATCGTGCAGAAGCGCTTTTATTTTGAGCATGCCGAGTTGCTGGAGTGGTCGGATACCGGCCATGCGCGGCTGCGGTTGCTGACGGACTTGTCCGCAGAATGGTGCCATGGCAAGGAACTGGAGGCGCAGTTTGCGGTGGATGAGGGGCAGTTGTTGAGCCTGGTGGCCGTCCAGGCCTAGACCTTCTCCTGATCCCGTGGCCAACTCAGGCTGAAACACGCGCCACCCAGATTGTTGCTCTTGCTGATCAACGCCCGGCCGCCGTGCCAATAGATGATCCGCCGCACAATGGATAACCCCAGGCCGTGCCCACCCGACGCGCGGGTCCGGCTGTCATCCAGGCGCAGGAACGGCGTGAAAATCCGCTCCCAGGCACTTTCCGGTACGCCCGGCCCGTCGTCTTCCACGTCGATGCGGCAACGCACCTGGCCCACCTGGTAACTGATCAGCACCTGCCCCTGGGCGTGGCGCATGGCGTTGCTCACCAGGTTTTGCAGGGCACGGTGCAGGTAGCGCGGCTCGGCCTCCACCCATGCATCATCCCAATGCGCCGAGGACAGGCAGATGCCCCGCGCCACGTTGATTTCCGGGCGCAGCGGTGACAGTTCATCAATCACCTGATCCAGCAACGCATTGAGGTCGACCCGTTGGAAATTCAGTGCCGGCGCCCCCTGTTCCAGCCGCGCGTAGGTGAGCATTTCGTCCACCAGGCCATCGAGGTCCTGGATGTCGCTGTCCATGCCCTCCATATACTTGCGCCGCGCTTCAGGCGTGGCCGCGTCGCCGATCATCTCCAGGCCGAACCGCAGGCGCGCCACCGGGGTGCGCAGTTCATGGGACACCGCCCGCACCAGTTCGCGCTGAATTGCCAACAGGCGTTGCAGGTGCTCGGCCATGCCATTGAACGCTGCCGCCAGGCGCCCCACCGAATCGGCGCCGCGGGCCGGCACCCGCACTTCCAGGCTGCCTTTGGCGATGCGCGTGGCGGCGGCTTCCAGGCCACTCAAGCGCCGCTCCAGCTGGCGCACCAATAAATAGACGATCAAGCCGATCAAGGTCAGGCTGATCAGCGCAATCAGGATCAGCCATTGCGCCGGGTACGGATTCATCTGATACAGCGGGCCGATTTCCAGGACCCACGGCGTGCCGACCATGCCGGCAAATACCCGGATCGAATCCCCACCCTTGCCCAGGGCCATCACGGTATCGCCTTCGGACACGCGGCGGCGCTGGTCTTCGTCCATATCAGCCTGATTGAGCATCACCAGGTGCATCTCGAAACCAAAGCCCTTGGCTTCCTTCAGGTCTGCGAGTTTCTGCGGTTGCTCCGCCACCGGGAAACGCACCAGCTCATCGGCCAGCAGGTAGATCGTCGCGCGGGCCAGTTGTTCGCTGATTTGCTGCACTTCACCGGTCAGCAACAGTTGCTCCTGGTCACTGACCAAGCGCAGCACCCTGGCCGCGTGAGGCCCGGTTTGCTCCACCAACACCTGGCCGCGTTGCAGACGGGTACGCTGGGTCAGGTCCAGGTGCGCCTCGGCCACGGTCTGCAATTGCAGCGGGATACCCAGCAAGCGCTCCCACACTGCCAGGGCACGGCGGCGCTCGATGGCACTCATGGGTTGCAGGTTGTCGCCCATCAGCGCGAAGGTGCCGTGGGCCTGGCGCTCGCGGTACTGGCCGCTGCGCACTTCATTGAGCAGGTGCAAGGCCAGTACGCCGAGCAACGCCACCAGAATCAGCGCCGCGCACATGCCGCCGTAGATGCGCAGGAAGATTGAGTTCACGGCGTCAGGTCAGCCGCAGCTTCGGGGACGAACAGGTAGCCTTTGCTGCGAATGGTCTTGATCAGGCGTGGGTGGATGGGGTCGTCGCCGATTTTCGGGCGGATGCGCGAGATGCGCACGTCGATGGAGCGGTCCTGGCCGTCATAGCCAATACCGCGCAAGGCGGTGAAGATTTCTTCCCGGGACAGGATCCGCCCGGCATTCGCCACCAGCAGCCACAGCAGGTCGAATTCGGCGCTGGTCAGTTCGATGCCGCCCTCATGCAGCCAGGCTTCACGCAGGGCGTTGTCCACCACCAGCGGGCCGAATTGCAGGCGCCGCTGTTTTTCGGGGAGTGCCGGCTCGACGCTTTCGCTGCGCCGCAGCAGGGCCTGGATGCGTGCCAGCAACAGGCGTGGACGCACGGGTTTGCACACGTAATCGTCGGCGCCCATGTCCAGGCCCAGCACCTGGTCCATGTCGTCGGTGCGCGCGGTGAGCATCAGGATCACCCCGTCGTAGCGCTCGCGCACCTTGCGGCAAATGCTCAGGCCGTCTTCACCGGGCAACATCAGGTCGAGGATCACCAGGTCCGGCTGCTCGGCGATGATCCGCGCCGCCGCGAGGGCGCCATTGCCTTCCACCGACACCCGCAAGCCGTTGCTCTCCAGGTAGTCACGGGTCAACTCGGCCAGTCGCTCGTCGTCCTCGACAATCAATACCTGCCAGGCTTCTTGCTCCATGCGCTACCTCGGTTCTAATTATTGTAGGGGCGGGTTTGCCCGAGAAAACTCGAGGGCGCCGCGTTTATTCAGGTTTCCAGCGTCATCGTTGACGTCCTTCGCGGGCAAGCCCGCTCCTACAGTTGTCATGTAGGCGAGGCATAAACTGTATGGATAACCGCCGATTGTAGCAACGGGCCGGCCCTCTGCCACAAGCGCGCAAATGCGTTCGGACATCGTGTTTTTTTGTGATAGGGTTCGCGCCCGCAAAAATCCAACCGGTTGTTTTTACCTCGGAATATTCGGTGACAAACGGCGCAATGCAGCAGTACTGCGGCCTACACGGCCATTCCACGTTTCATACACATTTTACCCACAGCGTTATCCACAGGTAGTCCGTTGCTAAGCCCCCCAAAACGCATTATCTTGTAGGTCGTCGCCAAAAAAACCCTACATGTAGGGTTTTCAGCGAAAAGACCAAACACAAATCAGACAAGAAACTCAAGCTCTTTCTTGCTCCTGTTTGGTGAACTTAAGCCTTTTTCAGAAGACCAAACCGCGCACGCGGATGGCAGCCGCTTTCTGCCCCGATCAGGCGAAAACGGTACGGGTGTTGCAGTACGAAACTGTCACCCACCAGGAATACGGTAAAGAGCCCCAAGGCTTGTAACCGAAGACTTCGGCATGGAAGCGGCGCGAACAGCTCCCTTCCTCCTGTCCCGAAGTTGTTATGCCAGGCCCCTGGCCTGTTGTAAGTGCTTCAGGACGGAACGGTGGGCACCGTGATGGTGCCCAAATAAATATAGAATGTGGAGACAACCCCCCATGCAAACCGACACAACTCGCGAGAACCCGCAGGGCTCCGTGCCGCAGGCCGCTGATTCGAACCTGGATCTGTCCGCCACCGCGCCCGGCCAATTGCGCGTGATCAAGCGTAACGGCACTGTCGTTCCTTACACCGATGACAAAATCACCGTCGCGATCACCAAAGCGTTTCTTGCAGTTGAAGGCGGCACCGCTGCTGCCTCGTCGCGCATCCACGACACCGTTGCCCGCCTGACCGAACAGGTCACCGCAACCTTCAAGCGTCGCATGCCATCGGGCGGCACCATTCACATCGAAGAAATCCAGGACCAGGTCGAACTGGCCCTGATGCGTGCCGGCGAGCAGAAAGTCGCCCGCGACTACGTGATCTACCGTGACTCGCGCGCCAAGGAACGTGCCGTACGTTCCCCGGCCGAAGAAGCTGCCGTACAAGCTCACCCGTCGATCCGCATCACCCTGGCCGACGGTACGTTTGCACCGCTGGACCTGGGCCGCCTGAACACCATCATCACCGAGGCCTGCGAAGGCCTGGAAGAAGTCGATGGCGACCTGATCCAGCGCGAAACCCTGAAGAACCTCTACGACGGCGTGGCCCTGACCGACGTCAACACCGCACTGGTGATGACCGCCCGTACCCTGGTCGAGCGCGAG
>NZ_JBIUVK010000060.1:0-35550 GCF_044742865.1 Pseudomonas sp. NPDC087814
AGTGGTGGGGCAAAGACCTTTTGGTTACTTTTGGGGCGTTTGCCAAAAGTGACCCGCTGTAAGAGCGGAACCATAAGTGGCCGTTACCGCAGCAACGGATATGTACACCTTCAGGCCCGACTCCGCAGCCACTGCATAAACCCCTTCTTAACCGGCACCACAGGCGCCTCCTGCGTCAAACTCTGAGCCGCATGCAACCTGAAATCCAGCAGGCTTTTCATAGCCTCACTGATGTCATGCCGAGCATCCAGACAAGGCTTCAGATACTCCTTCTCAATCCTATACAACGTACAAAACGTCTTCGCCGAAAAGTCCGCAGGCACACCCTGCTCCGACAAAATCCCGGCCTCACCAATCACCTCCCCAGGCCCCATCCGCCCGGCTTCAAACTTGTGCCCGGCCTTGGTCAACATCACCGAAATCACCCCGGACTCGATGATAAATAGGTGATCACTCACCTCCCCCGCCGGCAAAATCATTTCCCCGGCGCGAAAGGTCTGCAGCGTCATGTTCTGGCTGAATGTCTCCTTCTCCTCCTGCCTCAACGTCGAGAAAATAGATGAGCTCTCCAACAACGCCCGAGCCCGGGAAACCGCCACCGGCGCATTACTCTCGGCCGCCGACAACAAGCTCACCCCCGCCGCCTGCAAATGCCGAAACGCCAAATCATAAAGCTGATTGCGCACCTCACGCTTGAGCGCCATGGCCGGCACAAACCCGCTGATCTCATACTCCACGCCACCACTGGCCGACGTCTTGAACGCCACGCTCGGCGCCGGCTTGGCCAACAACGGCCGACACCCCTGCATCGCCCGCTCCAGCGCATCCAGCACGGTTTGGGGCCGCGCATGGGGGCTGACCTGCAGGCTGACCGCCAAGCCAAACATATCTGCGGGACGTGAGAAGTTGATGATCTTGGCCTTGGCCGCCAACGAGTTGGGCACCACCGCCAGGCTGCCCTGGGAGGTTTGCAGTTGGGTGGCGCGCCAGTCGATGTCGATCACCCGGCCTTCGGTGCCGTCGATGGAGATCCAGTCATCCAGTTGGTAGGGTTTGGTGGTATTGAGCACGATGCCGGAAAACACGTCGCTCAAGGTGCTTTGCAACGCCAGGCCGACGATGATTGCCACCGCACCGGAAGTGGCCAGCACGCCCTTGACCGGCAGGTCGAGCACGTAGGCCATGGCGGCGATGATCGCGATCAGGAAGATCACCGCGCCCACCAGATCCTGCAACAGCCGCCCGGTGTGGCCGACCCGCTGCATCATCACCGCGCCGAGCAATACCGTGAGGGTGCGCGCCGCAAACAGCCACCAGCCGATCTGGAACGCCGTTGCCGCCAAATGCAGCGCCACGTTGTCGCCGAACGGCGCGACCTGCATCGGGTTCATGCCTTCGTTGAACAGCACGGCGCTGAACACCGCAAAGATCACCAGCCGCGCCGCCAGCTTCCAATTGGCGAAATCGGCAGAGATCAAACGCCATACGGCAATATCGATCAGCACCAGCGCCAAGGCACAGAACATCGGGTGATCGGAGATAAATGAGGGCATTCAGGCGACTCCAGGGCGAATGCCATGAAGATCGCATGAAATGCCTTTGGAGGGTATAGCGCCCTAGCGCTGCATCTGCCCGAATTGCCCGGACTGATAGTCGGCAAACGCCTGGTGGATTTCCTGCTCGGTGTTCATCACGAACGGGCCGTGGCCGACGATGGGTTCGTCGATTGGCTCGCCGCTGAGCAACAGCACCATGGCGTCGTCGCTGGACTCGAGGCGCAGTTGCGTGCCATCGCGCTCGAACAGTGCCAACTGCCCTTCCCGCGCCACTTCAGTGCCGTTGATCCGCACCGTGCCGCGCAACACCACCAGCGCGGTGTTGCGCCCGGCGTGCAGGTCCAGCGTCACAGAGCGGCCGGCTTTGAGGCGCATGTCCCACACGTCGATCGGTGTGAAGGTGCGAGCCGGGCCTTTGACCCCGTCGAACTCGCCCGCGATCAAGCGCAGGCTGCCGGCGTGGTCGGCCAGGGGCAGCGTCGGAATATCGCCATCGAGGATGGTCTGGTAACCGGCATCGGTCATTTTGTCCCTGGCCGGCAGGTTGACCCACAACTGGACCATTTCCAGGGCGCCGCCGCTGCGGGCGAACGCCTCGGAGTGAAACTCCTCGTGAATGATGCCCCTGGCGGCTGTCATCCATTGCACATCGCCCGG
Source organism: Pseudomonas sp. NPDC087814 (assembly GCF_044742865.1). NCBI lineage: Bacteria > Pseudomonadati > Pseudomonadota > Gammaproteobacteria > Pseudomonadales > Pseudomonadaceae > Pseudomonas > Pseudomonas sp. NPDC087814. The sequence continues at coordinate 2,214 of NZ_JBIUVK010000060.1, forward strand.
GCCGATGGTGCCGCCGGCGCCGGTGGAATCGCGGTGCTCGACTTCGCCCTTGTAGACGATGGTCACGGTTTCAAAACCGCGATGAGGATGCTGGCCCACGCCACGACGTTGCTCGGTCGGGGTGAACGCCGCAGGACCGGCGTGATCCAGCAACAGGAACGGGCTGATCTGCTTGCCCATGGTGTCGTAGGAAAACAGCGTGCGAACCGGAAAGCCGTCGCCGACCCAATGGCCGCGTGGGCTGGTGTAGATGCCGATGATCTTTTTCATATGTGTCTCCAGTAATGGATACACCTTAAATCCGATACCAATTCCGCGCTAGACGGCAAAACCGGCCCTGATCGTCCCACCAGTGGAACAAATACTCGCGGGCTGGATTATTTTATATTTCGACCATAATATGGCGACAAATATTACAAGCGTAATTTTTAGCTCACCCCGCCCCACGGAGCCCGACATGAACCCTCTCCCCCTGCGTCTTCTCACCCCCCTGGCCCTGCTGGCGGTACTCAGTGGCTGCAACAACAAGGCCGACCCCGTCGCCGAAGCGCCCCTGCCCCGCCCGGTGCTGGCCGCCAAGGTCGAAGCCGCCGGCAGCCAGCAAAGCGCCTACACCGGCGTAGTGGCCGCACGCACGGAAAGTGACCTGGGGTTCCGCGTCAGCGGCAAGGTGATCGAGCGCAAGGTTGATCCCGGCCAGCACGTCAACCGTGGCGACACTTTGCTGGTGCTGGATATCGGCGACTTCGAACTGGCCCTGCGTTCGGCAAAAAACCGCGTCAATGCGGCCCAGGCGCAACTGCGCCAACGCCGGGACGATGAATCCCGCTACCAGCGCCTGGCCAATACCGGCGCCGTGTCGCGGCAGATTTTCGACCAGTCCGCCACCAATCTGCGGGTGGCCGAAGCCGAACTGGCCTCCGCGCAATCCGACGCCAGCCAGATCGAAAACCGCCGCACCTACTCGGTGCTCAGGGCCGACAGCGACGGCATCATCACCGACGTACGGGTGGACCGCGGCCAAGTGGTCGCCGAGGGGCAAGTAGTGGCGCGCCTGGCCCACGACGGCGCCCGGGAAGCCATCGTCAACCTCCCGGAAAACCAGCGCGACCAGGCTTCGCAAAAAGCCCTGGCGTTCCCCTTCGGCGCCCCTGAGCAAGCAGTGACCGCCACGTTGCGCGAGCTGTCTGCCAGCGCCGACCCGACCACCCGCACCTACCGGGCCCGCTATGTCTTGCATGGCCCCGTCGACCGCTTCGCTCTCGGCTCGACCATCACCGTGCGCCTGCAAGGTAACGGCCAGGCGCAACAGACCCGCGTGCCCATCGGGGCGCTGCAGGATGCCGGCAAAGGCACCGGTGTGTGGGTGATTGGCGCCGATGACAAGGTCAGCTTCGCCCCGGTCAACGTCGCCAGCCTCGGCCAGGAGGACGCGTTGCTGGACAGTGGCGTGGACCCAGGCCAAGTAGTCGTCGCCCTCGGCGCGCACCTGCTGCACAGCGGTGACGCGGTACGCCTGTTGCCGGCCCAGGTATTGGCCCTCAACCGTCAGCAGGAACACTGATAATGCGCGGGATCAACCTCTCCGAACTGGCGGTCAAGCATCGCGCGGTCACGCTGTTCCTGATCATCGCGATCCTCGCCGCCGGGGTCTTTGCCTTTGGCAAACTGGGGCGCGCCGAAGACCCTTCTTTCACCGTCAAGGTCATGACCATCACCGCCGCCTGGCCCGGCGCCACCGCGCAAGAGATGCAGGAGCAAGTGGCCGACCGTCTGGAAAAACGCCTGCAGGAGCTGGACTATTACGACCGCGTCGAAACCATCGCCCAACCGGGCTTCGTCTCGATGCGCATGACGTACCTGGAGTCCACCCGTCCCAGCGAGATCCAGGACCTGTTCTACCAGACCCGCAAAAAGCTCAGCGACGAAGCCGCGAAGTTGCCCAAGGGGGTGATCGGGCCGTTCTTCAACGATGAATACTCCGACGTATACTTTTCCCTGTACGCGCTGGAGGCCGAACACCTGCCCCACCGGCAACTGGTGCAAATGGCCGAGGACATGCGCCAGGGCCTGCTCAATCTGCCGGGAGTGAAGAAGGTCAATATCCTCGGCGAACAGGCGCAGCGGATCTTCGTCGAGTTTTCCTATGAGCGCCTGGCCACCTTGGGCATCAAGCCCGAGCAGATCTTCGCCGCCCTCGCCGCCCAGAATGCCGTGGCGCCTTCAGGCTTTGTCGAGACCGCCGGGGCACGCGCCTATATCCGCATCGACGGGGCCTTCGACAGCCTGGCGCTGATCGAAAACGTCCCGCTGGAAGCCAACGGCAAGCTGCTGCGCATCGCCGATGTGGCCACCGTCAGCCGGGGTTATGAAGACCCGCCCAGCTACCGTATCCGTCATCAGGGCGACCCCTCGCTGATGCTCGGGGTGATCATGGAGAAGCACTGGAACGGCCTGGAACTGGACAAGGCCCTCAAGGCCCAGGAAGCGAAAATCCAGGGCGACCTGCCGCTGGGGGTCAACTTCGCCAAGGTCTCCGACCAGGCGAAAAACATCAGCCTGGCGGTCAACGAGTTCATGCTGAAGTTCTTCGTCGCCCTCGCGGTGGTAATGGTCATCAGCCTGCTGGCCCTGGGGTTCCGGGTCGGGCTGGTGGTGGCCGCTGCGGTGCCGCTGACCTTGTCGATCGTGTTTGTGATCATGCTGATGACCGGCCGCGAATTCGACCGGGTGACCCTGGGCGCGTTGATCATTTCCCTGGGCCTGCTGGTGGACGACGCGATCATTGCGATCGAAATGATGGTGGTCAAACTCGAAGAGGGTTTTGACCGGATCCACGCGGCCACCTTCGCCTGGAGTTCCACCGCCGCGCCGATGCTCACGGGCACGCTGGTGACGATTATCGGCTTCCTGCCGGTGGGTTTTGCCCGCTCGGGGGCCGGTGAGTATGCCGGGAATATTTTCTGGATCGTCGGTTTTGCGCTGATCGCCTCGTGGCTGGTGGCGGTGGTGTTCACCCCGTACCTGGGGGTCAAGCTGTTGCCGCACATCGAGCCGGTTGTCGGCGGCCACGATGCAATTTACGCCGGGCGCTATTACCAGAAACTGCGGCGCCTGGTGGACGCTTGCGTGCGCAGACGCTGGCTGGTCACCGGGTTGGTGGTGGCGGCCTTTGTGCTGTGTGGCCTGGGCATGGGCGTGGTGAAGAAGCAGTTCTTTCCCAACTCCGACCGTTCCGAGCTGATTCTTGAGGTGTACATGCCACCGGGCAGCGCCTTCAAAAGCACCGAGGCGGTAGCGGCGCAGGTGGAAAAGGCGCTGATGGAGGAGCCGCAAACCGTCATGGTCGACACCTATGTCGGCGGTGGTGCACCACGGTTTTTCCTGTCGCTGAACCCTGAGCTGCCAGACCCCGCCTTCGCCAAGCTGATCGTGCAGACCGCCGACGCCCATGCCCGGGACAGCCTGAAAAAACGCATGGCTGAACGCATCGCGGCCGGCGAATTTCCATCGGCGCGGGTGCGCGTCACCCAGTTGGTGTTCGGCCCGCCGGTGCCCTTCCCGGTGGTGTTTCGCGTGTCCGGTCCCGACCTGAATGTGCTGCGCAGCCTAGCTGAAGACGTGCGCCAAGTGGTCGCCGCCAACACACTCACGCGGGACAGCTTCCTCGACTGGGGCGAGCGCGCCAGCAGTTACCGCCTGGTACTCGACCAGGACCGCCTGCGCCTGCTGGGCTTTACCCCCGACGGGGTGAAATCCCAGCTCAACGCGTTGCTCAGCGGCAACCCGATCACCGAAGTGCGCGAAGGCAATCGCACCGTTTCAGTGGTTGCCCGCTCCCAGGGCAGCCAGCGCGAAGACCTCGGCAACCTGGACAATATGACCCTGACCAACAGTGCCGGTGTCTCGGTGCCATTGGCCCAGGTCGGGCATTTCCAGGCGGTGATGGAAGAACCGATCCTCAAGCGCCGCAACCGTGCGCTGACCGTGGAAGTGCGCGCCGATATTGTCGACGGCACCCAGCCGCCAGACGTGGAAATGGCGGTGTACAAGGACCTGCAACCCCTGATCGCCAAGCTGCCGGCCGGGTATCAGATCGTCATCGGCGGCCCGGTGGAAGAAAGCGCCAAGGCCAACGTGGCGCTGGCGGCACTGTTCCCGATCATGATTCTGCTGACGTTGACCGTGATCATGTTCCAGGTGCGTTCGTTCGGGGTGATGTTCATGGTGTTCGCCACCGCGCCGCTGGGGCTGATCGGGGCGGTGCCGACGTTGCTGCTGTTCAACCAGCCGTTCGGGTTCAACGCGATATTGGGGTTGATCGGGATTGGCGGGATCCTGATGCGCAATACGCTGATCTTTACCGACCAGATTCGGCAGAACCAGGACCAGGGTATGGTGATTCGCGAGGCGATCATCGAGGCCACGGTGCGCCGGGCACGCCCGGTGATCCTGACCGCGCTGGCGGCAGCGTTGGCGTTTATTCCGCTGACATTGTCGGTGTTCTGGTCGTCGCTGGCGTATGTGTTGATTGGCGGGGTGTTGGTGGGGACAGTGTTGACGTTGCTGTTCTTGCCGGCGTTGTGCAGTTTGGTGTTGGGGCGGGAGAAGACCCGGGAAGTGGTGACTGCAACCTGATCCAACCAACACCACAAACCAATGTGGGAGCGGGCTTGCTCGCGAAAGCGGTGTACCAGTAAGCAGATGTCGACTGATAGACCGCATTCGCGAGCAAGCCCGCTCCCACACAAGCCCGCTCCCACATTTAGAGGTGTGGCGTTTTTAAGTCAGCGCTTGGAGAGCTCCATGATCATCCGGCTCAGCAGATAAATCCGCGGCGCCACGCTCTCCACCTCGGCATATTCCTCCGGCGTATGGATATTGCCCCCGACAATCCCGAACCCGTCCAGGGTCGGCGTACCCACGCCAGCCGACAAGCTCGCATCCGCCGCCCCGCCGCTGCCCTCAATGGTCAGCTTGCGCCCCAGCTCGCCATAAATCCCCTGGGCAATCGCCACCAGCTTGTCCGACTCCGGCGTCTGCGGCATCGGCGGCAGGCCACGGTGCAAACTGGTGGTCACTTCAGTCTCGGGGATCAGCTTGTTGGCCGAGACCCGTGCCAGGTCTTTCTCGATCCGGTCAAACTCTTCCGGCAACGCCGCCCGTACATCCGCCTTGGCGGTGGCCTGGTCGGGGATCACGTTGACCCGGTCGCCGGAGTTGATCACGGTGAAGTTGATGGTGGTTTTCTTCTCGGCATCCCCCAGCTTGCCCAGTTGCAGAATCTGGTGCGCCGCTTCCATCGCCGCGTTGCGCCCCAATTCCGGGGCGACGCCGGCGTGGGCGGCCTTGCCCTTGACCTCGACCACGGCGGTGGCGCTGCCTTTGCGCCATACCACCAGGCCATCGGCCGGGCGACCCGGTTCCAGGTTGAGCGTCACGTCGTGGCCCTTGGCGGTGTTGCGGATCAGCTCGGACGCGCCGTCGGTGCCGGTTTCTTCGCTGGCGTCCAGCAGGAAAGTGATTTGTGCGTAGTCCTTGAAGCCCTGGTTTTTCAGGACCTTCAAGGCGTAGATGCCGGCGACGATGCCGCCCTTGTCATCCATTACGCCCGGGCCATAGGCGCGGCCGTCCTTGATGTGGAACGGCCGGGCAGCCGCCGAGCCTTCCTTGAACACCGTGTCCATGTGGGCCATCAGCAGGATCCTGGCCTTGCCGGTGCCCTTGAGGGTGGCGATGACATGGCTGTTATGAGCGGCGGCATCCGGCACCAGCTGGATGCTGAAACCCAGTTGCTTGAGCTCATCGACGGCGATGTCACGCACTTGGGTCAGGCCCGGCTCGTAGCCGGAGCCCGAATCGATATTCACCAGGCGCTCCAGCAGTTTCAAGGCGTCGGCCTTGTACTGCTCGGAATCGGCCTGGATCTGTTTGTGGGGTTCGGCGCTGAAGGCCGGCATGGCGAAAGACAGCGCCAGGGTGGCCGCCAGCAAGGTACGCGGGAAGTTGAAGAGCATGAACCGATCCTTGTTTTTGTTGGAAGGTAGCGCTCCACCCTACCTGACAAACACCGATTTGTTGATCCTCAGATCGACCTCAGCCAACTTCCCTGCACCGAACTGACCCGGTTGCGCCCGCTGCTCTTGGCCTCGTACAAGGCCTGGTCGGCATCGTTCAGCCAACTGGTGGCGTCGGCGTGTGCCGGCCGGTATGGCGCCAGGCCGATGCTCAGGCTGGCGCGCAAGGTCGGGTCCTGTGCGTAGGCCAGGGAGTTGAAGCGATCACGCAGGGCGTCCATCACCTCGGTGGCGCGGTTCAGGGGCATGTCCGGCAGGATCACGCAGAATTCGTCGCCACCGTAGCGCCCGGCCAGGTCAGTGGCCCGCAGGTTCTGGCGCAGCACTTTGCTCAATTGACGCAGCACGATATCGCCGGTGACATGGCCGTAGGTGTCGTTGATGGTCTTGAAGTGGTCGATGTCGATCAGCGCGATAGCGGCGCCCTGCTGGTCGCGGCGGCAGCGCTGGAACTCGATTTCCAGGTGGTCTTTCCAGGCGCCGTGGTTGAGCAGGCCCGACAGGCTGTCGGTGCGGCTCAGGGCCAGCAACTCGCGCTTGTGCCGGGCCAGGGTGATCGCTTGCCGGTAACAGATCCAGCCCAGCGCCAGGGGATACAGCATCAGGATCGGCAGGCAGGCGTAGAGCTGCACTTCACTGGTGAGGGCGGTCACCGCCGGAGTGAACACCAGCATCGAGGCGCCGATGCCCAGCGCCTGGGCCACCCAACCGGCGAGCATGAAGCGCGGGCCGCCGATGGCGACGTTGTTCATTGTCATCATCGACAAGGTGGTCACGCTGGGCAGCGGGTTGAACTGCATGGCGCCAACCCAGAACCCGCCGCAAAACGAGTCGAACAGCAGGTTGCGGTGTTCCGAGCGCAGGGAGTTTTTCGAGTGCCGCGACCATTGGTAGGCCACATGCGGCCAGATGAAGGCATTGGCGATCATCACTCCCCAGACCCAAGCGGATTTATCCAGCGGGTAGATGGCGGCGGCCACACAGACAAACCCGAGGGTCAACCCCAGGGTGCGCGACTTGTACAAGCGTGAAGCGAGCGAAAGTCCGTTTCCTCCTGCGGCTGGCATGTCTGGCTTGATCCTGGATGAATGCCCGAAGTCTATCAGGGCACCGGCAGATCGCCACTACCGCTCATAAGCTGACCTTCAGTTGGAAAAGCCCCGGGCCAACATCAGCGCCACCCCCAGCAGCAACACCGCCGTGGCCCGTTGCAGCAACACCCGGCGCTTGGGGTTTTCCAGCACGTGCTTGATGCGTTGGCCGAAGTAGCAATACAGGCAGCCGCTGGCAAATTGCAGCAGCAGGAAGGTCAGGCCGAGGATCGCGATGTCGGCGGCGGCACTGCCCTGGCCGATGGCGGCGAACTGCGGGAATACCGCGCTGAACAGAATGATCGCCTTGGGATTCGACAACCCGGTCAGCAGGCCCTTGCCGAAAAGACTGCGGGCATTTTCCGGGGTTGCATCGTTGGTCTTGATGGTCACTCCGCTGCTGGTCCATTGCTTGTAGGCCAGGTAAAGGATGTAGGCCACGCCTACCACCTGGATGATCCGGGTGATCAGCGGGTAATCCTTGATCAGCTCGGAAAAACCCACGGCAAAGATCAGGATCGACACCAGGTAGGAAACACTCGCCCCGAACTGCGCCGGCAGGGAGCGGCGCAGGCCGTCCTTCAGGCCGAGGCTGAGCAACAACAAGGTCATGGGCCCGGGGCTGAAGGCCAGGGTGGTGCACAGCAGCAGGAAATACAAAAACGAAGACAGCGTCAGCGCGGTGGCCATGGCGTGGAATTTCACAGCAGGAAAGAGGGCTTGCAGTCTAGGGCGCACGTGCCGCCACAGGCAGGTAAACTCTACGGATATACGCGCAGACTTTACCGGTGAAGTTGGCGGCAAACTTAAGGACAGTGTGATGCCCATTCCTGCGATTCACTTTCATGACCGAGCACCGAAGGTGCAGCAGATCGTCGATGCCCTGGCCCATGCGATCGAGCAAGGCGAATTGGCCGCTGGCAGCAAACTGCCTTCGGTGCGTGAGTTGGGAGCCTTGCTGGGCGTCGGAAAATTCACCATGAATGAAGCGCTGGATCGCCTGCGCGGGCGTCACCTCCTGACCTCCAGCCAGGGCCGCGGGCACTTTGTCGCCAGCAGCCTGGCACAGCCGTCGTCCAGCACCTGGGTCGACTTGCTGCCCCAGGACTTGCTCAGCGTACTGCGCCGCCCCCTGGCCATGGCCCAGGGCGACCTGCGCCCCGGCGGCGGCCATCTGCCGGAAGACTGGCTGGATTCCGAAGCCCTGCGCCAGGCCATGCGCAGCGCAGTCCGCGCCCCTACCCTGCGCATCGCCGGGCTGGGCACCCCGGCGGGCCTGCTGCCGTTGCGCCAGGCGCTGCAACAGAAACTGCACGGTGAAGGGTTGTCGGTGCCGGTGGAACAAATCATCACCACGCCCAACACGGTGCAAGGCCTGGACATGCTCATGCGCCTGCTGGCGCGGCCCGGGGACACGGTGCTGCTGGATGCACCGTGTTATTTCAACTTCCACGCGAACCTGGCGTTGCATGGGGTCAAGGTGGTGACGATTGCGCGCCGGCCTGACGGGTTTGATTTTGTCGCGTTGGAGCAGTTGCTGGCGGAGCATCGTCCCAGCCTGTACCTGACCACCAGCGTGTTGCATAACCCCACCGGGCATTCATTCAGCCCGAGCCAGGCATTTCGGTTGTTGCAACTGGCCCGGGAGTATCGCTGCCATATCGTTGAGGATGATCTTTACGGGGATTTGCACCCTAACCCGCCGCCGCGCCTGGCGACTTTGGCGGGATTGGAGCAGGTGACGTACCTGTCGGGGTTTTCGAAGGTGCTGACGGCGAACGCGCGGGTCAGTTATGTGGTGGCGGCGCCGCAATTGGCGGCGAATCTGACCAATATGAAGTTGATGAGCGGCGGCATAACGTCGGAGCTGTTCGAACAGATTGTGTATCGGCTGCTGAGTGAGGGTGGGTATGCCCGGCATCGCAAGCGCATGGTTCAGCGGCTGCTGGAGGCCGGTGGGCGGGTTGAGCAGTGGCTGCGGCGTTGCGGGTGTGAATTGCCGATGGGATATGAGGGCGGGATGTTCATCTGGGCGCGGTTGCCGGCCGGGGTGAATGGTGAGCGGCTGGCTGAAGCAGGGTTGAAGCGTGGGATGGTGTTGGCGCCGGGGGCGTTGTTCGGGTATGAGCCGGGGTTGCGGGATTTCATGCGGTTTAATGTGGCGCATTGCGACGAAGGGCGGGTTCAGGCGCAGTTTGAAGGGTTGCTGGGGGCGCCAACCCGAAGAGTTGGCGCCGGGGTTACGGATCAGGCGGAGGGTTGATCACCGTTCACTGGAGATCACGCGCTGGCTGCAGATATGAGCCATGCTCACCGGGGTAGCGTCGCCACCCACGCCGACATCCGGGTACTCCTCGATGCGCAGACGCCAGACGGCGAAGTTGTAGTTGGTCTCCCAGGTATTTTTGTAACCCGAGTCGTAGGACACATACCTGACAGTCGCCTCACCCGCGCAGTTGCCCAGGTTGACCGTACCGGATGCCGCGCCCGACACGCCGGTTACCGAACCGTAGTAAGGGATGTACACCGGCAGGTAGGTATTGCGGTTGACGTGCTTGTCGAGTTGCAGATACGGCGTCAGTCCCTGCAGGCGTTTACCGGTGCTGTCGGCCCAGGTCACGGCCCAGCTCAAGTCACGTGCCGCCTGGGTGGTCATGAACGGGTCGTAGTCATTGGCCGAAGCCGGGATCCGCACCACGTTGTCACCTTGCACACTGTGGCTCAACACCTCGGGTGTGGAGCCCAGCGACAGCTTGTAGCGCGCCGTAGCCTTCCAGGTTGCGGCCGGGTTAGGCCGCACCCGTACGTTCACCACGCCATTAACCGATGGCGTTGGCCAGGTGATTTTCGCCTTGGGGCTGATCGGGATCCATTTGACGCCGTCAAAATACTCGGAAATCCATTGGCCCCGATCGCTCTCGTTCACACCGTCGAAATAGGCACTGACCTTCTGCCCGCGCAGGGCCTTGAAGGAGAAGTAGTCTTCATCGGTCGCCGTGTCGGAGTTACCCGTGACGTAGTTCAGGGTATCCGGCAGTTGATAAGCCGTTTCGAAACTGTCGTTAGGCTCGAAATCGTCAATCGTCATGTTGATATCCACGCCGAAACTGAACGGCGAACCGTCAGCCGAATTGGCATGCATGAACCAGTAGTAGTCGCCAGGTGGCAGTACGCCAGCCAACACCTCGTTGGCATTGCCCGGGTTATCCGACGTGCCGAGAGAAGTGATGTTGTTCTGGCCGTCGTCCTGGAACAGGGTCAGGGACATGTTGGTGGCAGCACTCTGCCCTACCAGCATCACTGTCGCCCGTGCCTTTTGCGGCACGTTGAAGTGGTAGCAGACGTCGTTGCCGGTTTGCACACCGTCCAGGTTATACATCTGGTTGATACCGAGGGTCTGGCACAGCGGCGTGAACGCCTGGGCCGCCACGGCCTGGGCATCCACCTTGGCGCTATCTGCCTGTACAGGCTCGGCGACCACAACCCCGCTCAAGGCCTTGGCAGCCTGCACCGGCTTTTTCAGCTGCTGCGAGGTTTTGATTTTGTCCAGGAAGGCAGCCGACGCCTTCTGCGCCGTGACGTTGCCGCCACTCTTGAGGGCTTGTTGCACGGCTTGCTGCAACGGTTGCGGCGTCAAGTGTGCAGGAGATTGTTCGGCCAGGGCGCAGGCCGAAACGAAGCAGGACGCCGCGATGGCGGCTCCGAGCATGAACGCTTTTTTCGATTTCATTTTTTATCCATCCATAGTTAAAAAATTGAAGCTCAGGTGATCGGCGACATCCGGTCACCTGGGATGGAATGTAGGACATAACTGTATGCATGTACAGTATTTTATGGAGGCAGGATAGATGCGCCAATCCCGACTACGCTCATCCCCAACAAAAACGACACCGAGCGCTCCCAATGACTCACCCCACCGAGGCTTTCCGCTCCACCTACCGCGCCAGCATCCACCCCTCCTACAACCCGTGGCTCCACGCTGGTTTCGTTTTCGGCTACGGCCTGCTCTGCGTCAGCCTGTTCTGGTCCACCACCCGGCAAATCCAGCTATTGGAATGGCTGGCCATCCCCCTCACCCTGATTTTCTTCAACCTGTGTATCTATCTCGTCCACCGTCACCTGGGCCATCACAAACACTCCTTCGCCCGCCTGTTCTACGCCCGCCACACCGGCGACCACCACAGCTTCTTCACCCCCGCCCACATGACCTACGACAGCCCGCGAGACTGGCGCGTCATCCTGTTCCCCGCCTGGCTCATCCTGTTCCACAGCCTGGCCGTGACCCTCCCCGCCTGGTGGTTGCTCAAACACCTCAACCCCAACATCGCCGGCCTGTTCGCCGGCTGCATGATCCTCGGTTACCTGCTCTACGAGTTTTTCCACGCCTGCGAACACCTGCCCCCCGACCACCCCGTGGCCCGCCTGCCGTGGATCCGCCAGATGCATCACCTGCACGCCCTGCATCACCGTCGCGAACTCATGCAAGGACGCAACTTCAATATCGTCCTGCCGCTCATGGACTACCTGTTCGGCACTCTGCATTGGGAACCACAAGCGCGCGAACCCAAAAAAGGCCAATAAAAAACGCCCCACCTAAGTGGGGCGTCTACATTTCAGAGGGCTCTTATGCGCCGGTTATCGGCCAATGATGTCCTGGCTGCAGATATGCCCCAGGCTCACGTAGGGAACGTTATCGCCACCGACACCGACATTCGGCAATTCCTTGAGGTCGATGCGCCAGCCGCCAACGTTGTACCAGGTGTCCCAGAGGTACTTCACGCCCGTGCTGCTGTCGTAGTACTGGGCACGGTAATCACCCACACAACCGCCCAACTCTGCGCTTCCCGATGTTTTGCCGGCACTGTCGGTGGCAGCCGAGAATATCGTCCAGTTGAAGTCCGGACCCGAAGCAAAACGCTTGTCGACCTTGAGCTGTGAAGTGACCCCCTCCAACGGGGCACCCGTGCTGTCTTTCCATTCGGTTCTCCAGGTCATGAGACGACCGGCCTGGGTCGCCAGAGGTGCGATGCCCGCCGGGATTCGGGTCACCGTTCCGCCCTTCGCATCGAAGTCCGCCAGGTGCGGACTCGAACCGAACGTCAGCTTGTACTCGGACTTGGCATCCCACGCCTCAGCGGGGTTGGCCCGCACGCGCGCCTTGTAGACAAAGCCCGGCGCCCGGCTCGGGAAGGTCGCCGTCGAGCCACCTGGAATGTTGACCCAGGCGCTGCCGTTGAAGTACTCGAAGATCCACTGATTGCGCACGCCCTTGTCGTCATCATCGAGGAACAGGCTGACCCCCTGCCCGCGTACGGCGGCGAAATCGAAGTAGTCAACGTCATCCGGGCTGTCGAGATTGCCCGTCAGGTAATTCAAGCGGTCCGGCAAGGCGAACGCCGTTTCCGGGGTGTCGTTGGGCTCGTAGGCGTCAATCGCGGTGTTGACGATCGCGCCGAAGTCGAAGGCTGAGCCGTCGGCAACCTTGGCTTCCAGGAACCAGTAGTAGTCCCCGGCTTCAAGCATGCCGCTGATGACTTCGTCGCTGTTGCCCGGGTTATCAGAAGTGATCAGTGCCGTCAGGTTGTTCTGCCCGTCGTCCTGGAACAGCGTCAGGGCCATTTCGGTCCCCGGCTGCTGACCCGCGAGGTAGATCTGCACCTTGGCCTTGGCGGGCACATTAAAGTGGAAGCACTTTGATTCGCCGCTCTGCAAACCGTCATAGCTGTAGCCGACGTTAATATCGAGGCTGTCGCACAGCGGTACAAAGGCGGCCTGGGCAGCAGGCGCCTTGGCCGGTTTTACCAGCCGGCCCACCGGCGAAATCTGCACACTTTCAGAAGGCTTCGCGACGCTGGCAGCCTTCTTTTGCACACCGACAGTCTTGGTTTTTTGTGCAGCCTTGAGCTTATCCAGCACCTGCGCCGAGGACGCGGAGGCCTGCACCTTGCCACCGGATTTCAGGGCACTCTTGATCGCTGCATCCAGGCTTTTTTCGCTCAGGTGCACGCTGTTCTGCGACGGGTATTGCTCGGCCAGGGCAAAGGCCGAAACGAAGCTGGCAGCCATCATGGCCGCGCCCAGTACAAAGGCTTTTTTAGATTTCATTTTTTATCCATCCATAGTTAAAAAATTGAAGCTCAGGTGACCGGTGACATCCGGTCACCTGGGATGGAATGTAGGACAAAGCTGTATATATGTACAGTGCTTTTTTTTAAAAAGCTACCATTTAATCCAGACGTACCAGAGCCCCGAACCTACAAATCCAACCATTCCAAAACGATACGGCCACAGCACCCAGCGCTTGAGAGACAGAGGAACAGACGCCAGCTCTGCCGCCGTCACGTCTCCTCTTCGGATGTGCAGCTTGGGCAGTGAAAGAAAGTCGACAATCAGACTCAAACGCTTGTATCTGTCGATCAGTTTGTTTCTGCCCCAAAACCGTTTGTTGTCACGGACCAAAACGTTATCAATGAAGTAGCTTTCCAGTTCATCCAGTTTTCTGTACTCGACGAATAGCTTCAAACCCAAAAAAATAAATGGCCATCCCCCCAATAAAATCACGCTAAATCCGTGCAACGAAATAGTCATGCACCCTCTCCCTCATAGAATAAGTCGCCGGCCATTTCTCCTAATGCTCCTCCCACGGTTCCACCGGTATACCCTCCCGCAGCACCGCCAATAATCCCGCAAGCGAATTCACCTTTCCCTTTAGTAGCGATACCCAAAACTAATTTACACAAACCACGCCCCACCTTTGCGCCCAATACCCCGCCACCGGCGGCTCCACCCACCCCGCCCACCAACTTCCCACCCTCCACATACTTCGCCCGCCTACACATCGCCTCCCGCCCCTCCATACAGGCTTCCTTGATCTCCAACCCCGCCACACCCACATCCAACGCCAACCCCACATACGTCCCCTTGCCCAAAAACCTCGACGTCTCGGCAATGCTGCGAATCCGCTGCGTGTAGCCCACGATTTCACTCTTGTGCAGATAACTCTTGGTGGAAATACCCAGTACTTTTTTCAGTGACTTATTGGTTTTCAGGCTCGTGCCAAATCGCGCCGCACCTTGAAGTTGAGTATCCAAGCGCCGGAACAACATCTGCCGCTTCTGGATAAACGCTTTCTTATTCAAGGCTCCATCCTTGAGTTGTTGATGCAAACGCTCAATTTCTTCCAGAGTGCGCTGAACCTCGTCCAGGTGTCGCCCCCAGGCCGCCGTCGAACTGCCGACTCCCACCGAGCTATAAGCCAATAAACTCTGGAATAGATCATAGTTATTGATCACCGCCGCCCCAGCCGAGGCATCCAACTCCAGATTGCGCTGAATCTCCTGGGCATGGCGCATCAACCATGCATCATCAGTAGTGCAAGCCACAGCGTAGGCATCGGGAACGATCACCATCTGCCCCGGCGTCACCAGGCTTGCCTGACGCAAATGCAGGTTCAACGCGTCGAATTGATCGGAGAGTTGCCCACTGGCCCCGGTCAGTAACCGGGATTTCAAACTGAGGTAGTCCGTGGTGCGGTCATTGATGTATCCCTGCGCCATCACTTACATCCCTGATGTAATGGATATGGCGCAGGAATATAGGCAGGCGAACACGGCCCGGACACAAGGTTGGAACAGCTGAAATTACATTTGGGAAATCACCTACCTGGCAGGTAATCAAGGCCTACAAAAAATCGTCGGACTCAATACCCCGTCATCTCCAGATACCCCACCCCACCCTGAAATATCACCGGCCCTTCCCAGTAAGGAATGCTCAGGTTCATCCAGGCTTTTGGGTTGACCGCTTCCGTGGTGATATCCAGATGTTTGCCCGGGATCTTCAATGACCACTGGGTGGGAATGCTGCGCCCATCGATCGCAGTCGTGCCCAGCGGCGTCAGTTGAATATCCTGGTTGTGCAGGGTCTGTGTGTGGCCTTCTTTGTCGATCCAGGTACCCGTCAGGTACGACGGCCCGTCTTTCTGCCGCACCCGAAACAGCATCAACTGCTCGCCACTGTCCAGGTGCAGGGAGAACCAGTCCCAGCCAGTCTGGCTGGCGGTCAGGGGCTGGCTGCTCCATTCGCGATCGAGCCAGGCGTTGCCGCTGACTTGATAAGATTTTCCATCGATGGTCACGCGGCCATCTGCCTGGAAAAACGGCTGGCTGTAGTAGTACGACGCCTGGCCCTGGTCGGACTTGCGGCTGTAGCCGTTGTCGCCCTGGAGCACCAATGGGCGGCTGGAGGTCAGGTGCAGGTCGTAGTTGAAATGCTCGCCTGCAGCCTTGAGTTGCATGTCCGCCAGGGGGCTGGCTGCACCGGGGCGGGTGGCGAAATTCCAGTCATCGATCCAGGCATTGAACGGCACCGCCTGGGCCCCCGCCTGCCCCACGCCGCCGCGGG
Source organism: Pseudomonas sp. NPDC087814 (assembly GCF_044742865.1). Classification (NCBI taxonomy): domain Bacteria; kingdom Pseudomonadati; phylum Pseudomonadota; class Gammaproteobacteria; order Pseudomonadales; family Pseudomonadaceae; genus Pseudomonas; species Pseudomonas sp. NPDC087814. Next base: position 17,782 of record NZ_JBIUVK010000060.1, read on the forward strand.
CGTAGCGTTCGCTGGCGTAATGGCGGGTGGCCGAGGTGACGGCGGCGTGGCCGAGCCAGATCGTCGAGTCGTGCCAGCCCGGTTGTGTCGGGCCGGCCTTGAGTGCGTTGCGAAACAGCGTCCATTGCACGCCGTAGGCATTGCCCTCGGCATCCTTCAGGTTGGCGGTGAGGTACCACCATTCGATGCGATAGCCGTCATGGGGGCCATGGTCCTGGGGAAAGCTGAAGACCTTGCCGGGTACCACCTGGGCAAAGTCCGCGGCCTGGCTGCCCAGCCCGGCGAAGCTTTCTTCAGGTGCAGGAGGTTTGTCGCAGGCGCCCAGCAGCAGGAACGTCGCCCATAGCAGGTACTTAATCTTCATTGGCAAAGGTCCTCAGCAAATCCGCCGGGCGACTGCGGTACAGCTGCCACAACGGCCAGGCCGAAGCCAGCAAGGTGGCCAGCATCGCCAGACCCAGCAGTTGCGCCAGTTGCCCCGGGAACACCTGCAACGGCAGGCGCCAGCCGAAGGCCTGGACGTTGATCACCACGTCCAGGCACCACGCCAGCAGCAAGCCCAGCGGCAACGCCAGCACCAGGGTCAGCACCGCCAGCAACCAGGTCTGGCCGAGGTTGAGCAGCATCAATTGGCGGCGCGTCACGCCCAGCGCCCACAACGGCGCCAACTGGCCGAGGCGGCTTTGGCTCTGGGTCAGCAGGCTGATAAACAACGCCACGCCGGCGACGCCCAGGGTCAGGCTGTTGAGGGCGGCGGTGGCGGCAAAAGTTCTTTCGAAGACCTGGCTCGACCAGCCCTTGAGCTGCTGCTGGTCGACGATGCGGCTGTCTTCGAGGGCAAACCGTTCCTGTACTGCACGCACCAGCGGCGGCACGTTGCCCGGCAAAACCCGCAGGTTGAAACGCGCCGGCGACAATCCCGGCCAGTGCTGCAACAGGTGCCGCGAATTCACCAGCAAGTGGCCCTTGGGGTTGCCGTAGTCGGCATAAATCCCCACGACCTTCGGCGACCATGGACCTTGGGGCGTGGGGATGCTGACCACATCGCCCAGCCGCACCTTGAGCCGGCGTGCCATTTGCTCACTGAGCATCAGGCTGTCGTCCTGCAGCAACTGGTTCCATGGGCTCGCCGCCGCTTCCAGCAGCGGCCAATGCTGGCGATAAGTAGGGTCGTCGACCACGCCGAACAGGTCAGCCGGCCACCCCTGCAACTGCACCGCAACCTGCCAGGTCGGCAGCACTGTCTGCACCAGGGGCTGCTGTACCAGCCAGGTTTGCAGCGCCTCGGCCTGGGCCGGATTTTGCGGGTTGAGGTACAACTCGGCGGTCAGGCGTTGTTCCAGCCAGTTGCTGAAGGTCTGGCGAAAGCCCGAGGTCATCGAGCCCGCGCCGATATTGGCGGCCAACGCCAGCAGCAAGGCCATCAGCGCCAGGCTCAGGGCCGGCAACTGCTGGCGGCAATCGGCGAGAAACCATTGCCCCAGCACCGAACGGCTGCGCCCCAATACCGCCTTGAGCACGCCATTGAGCACCACCGGCAAGCCCAGCGCAGCGCCCAGCAACAAGGCCGCCATCAATACAAAACCACTGGCCAGGCTGTCGCCAAATACCAGTGCCAACAGCGCAACCAGTAAGGCCGAACCCGCCACCCAGCCCTGGCGTCGCAGCCAGCGCCCATGGGCCTGGTGCCAGGCCTGGGCATTGGCCAGCGCCAACAACGGCAAACGCGCCGCCCGCCACAGGCTGCTGGCCCCGGCGAGCAACGCGCCGAGCAAACCCAGGCCCAGGCCACTGAGCCACCACAGCGGGCTGAGGCTCAGTTGGCCGGGTACCTCGGCGCCATACAGACCGCGCAAGCTGGCGGCTACATCCGGCAGCAACAGGCTGGCCAGCAAGTACCCGCTGGCCACGCCCGCCAGGCCACCCAGCACGGCCAGGCCACCGAGTTCCACCGCCAGGCTGAGGATCAGCATCCGCGCACTGACCCCGCACGCACGCAAGGTTCGCAGCAGGCCGCGCCGCTGCTCCAGCGCCAGGCCGATGGCGGCATGCACGATAAACAGGCCCACCACAAAGGACAGAAAGCCCAGCGCATCGAGGTTCAGATGGAAGCTTTCAGTGAGGCGCGCGAGGTTGTTTTCCTCGGCCTGCTTGAGCTGCAGTTGCGCGCCCAGTTCCGGCGGCAGGACGGGATGCGCGGCGGCAAAGGCCTTGTCCAGCAGCAACCGCGACAGGCGTTGGGGCATGTCCAGCAACGGTTGGGCGAAGCCGATATCGGTCAGCAATACGCCAGGGGCCATGTCCGCTTGAACATGCAGCGGCGGCAGCGCCAGCCCGGCAGCTGTCAGCGGCTGGTCGCCCTCTTTCAGGCCCAGAGACTGCAAGGTCTGCGGCGCGATCCAGGTACGTCCCGGCGGGTTGAAGAACGCGACCATCTGCGCCCGGTCCAGGGTCTGCCCGGCCAGCGCGCCACCGCCGGGCAACGACACCGGGTCGATGCCCATCACTTGCAGGCGCTGGTCTTCATGGCCCTTGAGCTGCACGCGGCCCTGCACCACCGGCGACACCGGCCACCCGGCGCGGCGCAGGTCGGCAAACAGCGCCTGGGGGAAGCTCGCACCGTCCGGCGCACTGAGGCTGGCCTGGGGTTCGCCGCCGATCAGCTGGCTGGCCCGCGCGTAGCTGTCCCGCGCCTGGCTGTTGAGGGCTTGCACGCCGGTCAACAGTGCGGTGGCCAGCCACAGGCCAGTGAGCACACTGAAGAATTGCACAGGGTGGCGCCGCCAATGGCTGAGCAGCGCGCGCAGTGTCCAGTGGAAGACGCGCATGTCAGCGGGCGTCCGCAGCGAGTACCTGGCCGCGATGCAACACCACCTGCTGGTCAAGGCGCGCCGCGATGCGCGGGCTGTGGGTGACCATCAGCAAGCTGGTGGGGCTGTCCCGCAGCAGGTCCAGCAGCAGTTGCAGCACTTCGTCACTGGTGCCTTCGTCGAGGTTACCGGTGGGTTCGTCCGCCAGCAGCAAGCCGGGGCGCGACGCCAGGGCTCGTCCTACCGCTACCCGTTGCTGCTGGCCGCCGGACAGTTGTTCGGGGTAACGCCTGAGCAAGTCACCCAGGCCGAGTCGCTCCACAAGCTGCGCTTGCCACGCCGGATCGAGGCGCCCGGCCAGGCGCGCCTGGAAGGCCAGGTTGTCTTCGACCCGCAGGCTGCCGATCAGGTTGAACTGCTGGAACACCAGGCCGATCTCGGTGCGACGCCAGTGGGCCAGTTGCGCCTCACTCATCTGGTCCAGGCGCTGGTCGCCGACCTGGATGCTGCCACGGTCGACCTGGTCGAGCCCGGCCACCAAATGCAGCAGCGTGCTTTTGCCACTGCCCGACTCACCCATCAACGCCAGGCTGCTGCGCGCTCCCAGGTACAGGTCGACACCCGCCAGCACGGTCAACGGCCCCTGCGGCGTGCCATAACTCTTGAATACCCCTTGTACCTGCAGCATCACCCCTCCCCACAAGCTTCTGGACTTAAGCCGGAGAATAACGGTTGTCACATTTTTATGTCACAACCTTGGGCAAAAGGAGCGCCCCATGACCCCTGCAAATTTTTCACATCGATTTCACCCGGCCGCCACCTGCTGCACTTTAAATTGCCGTCCATGGGCAGATAACAGGCTGGTTATTTCAAACGCCCGTTAGTGCAAGTGAACAATTTTTTATATCGGTATGTTCAGCAAAAAGACAGCGCCCCTGTGACACGCTTTTGCATATTCCTGCATCAGCGCTACTCACTTGGCGCCTGCCTAACTTGCCGCTGCCAGTTACCGGATTAACGCCTGGAAGTTACCAATGGTGAATAGTGTGGTTGACCTGACCCTGAGCAAGTCTCGCTCGCGCTGGGCATTTGTAAAACAGCTGAACAAACTGTGGCTGGGCGTGGCAGGTATCGTGATGATCAGCCTGGCAGTAACGGCGTTCATCTGGTGGCCAAGATCGCCGCTGGACCTGGGCGTGGGCCACCGCCTGCTCACCTCCGGAACCCTGGAAGCCTGGCGTAACGGAGACCTGGTGGTGCTGGTCCGCCATGAGGAACGCTGTGACCGCTCCAACAACCCTTGCCTGGGCCCGGCAGACGGCCTGACCACGCTCGGCTCGTTGTCTGCCAGTGCCGTGGGCAAGGCCTTCCAGACCCTGGGCATGGAAAACACCGACGTACTGAGCAGCCCCACCACCCGTACCGCGCAGACCTCGCTTTTCATGTTCGGCAAGGCCGAACTGTCACCCGGCCCCCTGGCCATCTGCGGCCCTGCCATCGGCGAGGAACTGCGCCCGCATAAACACGCGGACCGTAACCTGCTGGTGGTCACCCACAGCGCCTGCATCAGCGACTTCGAGGAGGCATTGGGCTACTCACACGCTGCCCATGCTGAATATGGCAGTGCATTGTTTGTAAAGCTGCTGCCCGATGGCAAGTTCAAGGCGCTGGGTATTTTGAACAGTAAGGACTGGGCCGCCGTGCTTAAACAACTTTAGAACACTTCTTAACATTTAATCATTCAAGTTCGTTCAGCAAAAAGACAGCCAGACCGTGGCATCGTCTATGGTTTTAATTGAATTTTTGTCAAAAATTTATTAGCTCACTAACTTTTCACAAGTTAACAACATGACGATGACCTTCGATGACTTATTGGACGCCACACGTTTAACGAGCTTGACTGGGGCACAGGGATATTCAGTTTCGCCCCCCCCACTAACAGACTGTTTAAGGAATAACGTTCTGTGCCGCATTTCTACCCGACCACGACCACCTTCCACCCCTCGCGCATGGCTGATCCAGCGCTCGCGCTGATTCACCGTCAATACCGCTTGAGAGTGCAATAGCCATGACCCGCCTTAAACCATTGCCCGTATTACTACTGGCATTCGTGATGTTCTATCTACTGCCACTGGGCCTGCATGGCCTATGGATCCCTGACGAAACCCGCTACGCCCAGATCAGCCAGGAAATGCTCATCAGCGGCAACTGGGTGGCACCGCACTTCATGGGCGTGCGCTATTTCGAAAAACCCGCAGCCGGCTACTGGCTCATTGCACTGGGCCAGGCGTTGTTCGGTGAAAACCTGTTCGGCGTGCGCATCGCTTCCGCCCTGACCACCGGCCTGAGCGTCGTGCTCGCCTACCTGATCGCCCGCCGGCTGTGGAACGACCCGCGCAAGAGCTTCGCCTGCGCGCTGCTCTACATGAGTTTCGGCCTGGTGGCCGGGCAAGCCGGTTATTCCAACCTGGATCCGCAATTCACCTTTTGGGTCAACCTGAGCCTGGCGGCGCTGTGGTTTGCCCTCGACAGCTCCACCCCCCGTGCGCGCCTCGCCAGCTGGACGTTGTTGGGTGTGGCCTGCGGCATGGGTTTCATGACCAAGGGTTTCCTGGCGTGGTTGCTGCCGGTGTTGATCGCCCTGCCTTACATGCTCTGGCAACGTCGCCTGGGGGAACTGCTGCGCTACGGGCCGCTGGCGATTCTGGTGGCGGCCGTGGTGTGCCTGCCCTGGGCGCTGACGATCCACCTGCAGGAACCGGACTACTGGCGTTTCTTCTTCTGGCACGAGCACATCCGCCGGTTCGCCTCCGACAATGCCCAGCATGCACGTCCCTGGTGGTTCTACCTGCCGCTGATGGTGGTGTCGTGCCTGCCATGGGCGGCGCTGCTGCCGGCGACACTGTGCAAGGCCTGGAAGGAAAAGCGCCAACCGGCCATCGTCTTCCTGGCGCTGTGGTTGCTGCTGCCCCTGGGCTTTTTCAGCCTGAGCAACGGCAAGCTGCCGACCTACATCATGCCGTGCCTGCTGCCGCTGGCGCTGCTGATGGGCCATGCGTTGATCGACCTGCTGGCCAACGCCCGCACCCGCACGCTGCGCGTCAATGGCCTGCTCAACCTGGGCATCGGCCTCGCGGCGATGGTGACGCTGATCTACCTGCAAATCGACCGGCCGTTGTACGGCAACAGCCACAGCGAGATGTTCAACCTGTCCCTGACGTTCATCGTGCTGATGGGCTGGATGCTCGCCAACCTGCTTCAGGCCTTCCGCCCACTGGCGCTGTGGGCGATGCCGGCGTTGGGCATTGGCCTGCTGGTGGCGCTGTTGCCCGCCGGCATGCCGGCGGTGGTCGAAGATAACCAGATGCCTGACCAGTTCGTGCTCCAGCACCTGGACGAGCTCCAAAAGACCCAAGCGCTGCTGAGCAACGAACTGGAATCGGCGTCGGCCCTGGCATGGCGCCTGCGCCGGCCCGAAGTGACGCTCTACAACACTGAAGGCGAACTACGCTACGGCCTGCAATACGCCGACTCGATGCACCGCAAGGTGGATCTGGACAGCGTTCAAGCCTGGCTCAAGCAGGCGCGCCAGCAAGGTTCGGTGGGCGTGCTGATGCGGGTCAGGAGCACCAGCGAAATGCGCGAAGCCGGCCAGCTGCCGTTGGGGGGCAAGCGTTATTACAAGGGTGACCTGGAGATCATCATCTACCCGCAATTGCCGTAACACAGGCGCCCTAATGTGGGGTGACCCCATTCAACACTCGTCCCACATCGGAACCGCCGCATGAACTTCTGGAAAACCGAACGCGGCGCCCTGCTGCTGCTCCTGGGCGTGTCGGCCCTGATCCTGCTGCTGGGCCTGGGCGCCCGCGACCTGTGGGGCCCGGAAACCCGCTGGGCGAACATCACCCTGCAGATGCTGCAAAGCGGCGACTACTTCGACCCGTACCTCAAGGGCACCCCGTATTACGACAAACCCCTGCCGTCGTACTGGCTGATCACCGGCCTGGCCAACCTGATGGGCGGCCTGGGGCCGTGGTCGTTGCGCCTGTCATCGGTCATCTCGGCGTGGCTGAGCATCTGGCTGGTGTACCTGATCGGCGAGCAACTGTTCCGCAAAGGCACCGGCCTGATTGCCGGCTGGATGCTCGCGACCACCTTCTACTTCCTCTTCTGGGCCCGGGTGGCCACGGCGGACGTGCTGACCGTATGCGGCGTGCTCGCCGCCGTCTGGTGGTATTGGCGCGGGCCGGACGATACGCGGCTGGGGCGCTACACGGTGTTATTCCTGTTACTGGCGGCGACGTCGCTGTTCAAGGGCTTGATCGGCTTTGTACTGCCGGGCCTGGTGCTGCTGCCGCACTTGCTCAGCGAACAGCGCTACAAACGCCATCTCAACCTGCGGTTGGTGCTGGCCGTGATCATCGCCGGGGCGTTCTACGCGATCCCGTTTGTGCTGTCCCACCTATACGGCGCACCGACCTACGGTGCAAGCGGCCTGGAACTGGTGTTCCGGGAAAACGTGGTGCGCTTCTTCGACCCGTTCGACCATATGGGGCCGATCTACACCTACCTGATCTACCTGCCGGCCTACACCTTGCCCTGGGCGCCGTGCTGGGTGCTGGGCCTGTGGCTCGCCGTGCGGCATTGGCGCGACACCCCGCCCAACACCCGTTGGCTGGTGTGGGGGCTGGGCCTGCTGTTTGTGTTCTTCACCGCCAGTGGCAGCCGGCGCAGTTACTACGTGCTGCCGCTGGTGCCGTTCGCGCAGTTGCTGGCGGCGTGGTGGGTCAGTGAGCGTATCGCCCGCAAAAGCACGGTCGGCCGGGGTTGGTACCGTGGGTTCGGCATCGCTGCCGGGGTGATGCTGCTGGTACTCGGGGTGGTGTATCCGTGGACCAATGGCAATGGCGGCGTGACCCGTTTCGCCGAGGACGTTCAAGCGCAAGCAGTGAAAAGCGCGCCATGGAACGCGTGGCAGATGGTGATGGTGGAAGTCGACAACAAGGTACCGATGTACCTGCAAAATCACGGGACGCCGTTCTACTACGTTGCCGAAACCCAGGACTTCCCGCGCCAGGGCGACAGTGCGGCGTTCATGGCCTGGCTGGAAAAAACCAGCGGCCGCCCCTTTGATCCCAAGCGCACAATTATTGTCGCGCAGTCCACCAAGGATGACCCGACGCCGCTGGCCTACCTGGGCAACGATCATCAGGTCATCACTACCCAGCCGGACAATGGTGAACGGTTGTTCCACAAGCGTGACGGTGGCAGCGTGGCATTTGTGCCCAACGCCGCGCCGTAGCACTGGCGGCATGGGGCGGGCATTGCTAGTGTGGCGCGCTTAAGCCACCGTCCGAGCCCGGCCCGCCATGCCCTACTCTTCCCTTTCCCTTGCCGCCCTGAGCCTGATAGTGCTCGCCACGCCGGTAGCGGCAGACACGCCGATGCCGGCCAACATGGTTTACCTGCGCAGCCTCGACCCGAGCATCGCCCAGGACATTCGCTACGCCAGCCCCCACAACTTCACCGGAGCGCCGCTGGACGGCTACAAAGCAGCCGAATGCGTGCTGTCTGCCGACGCGGCAAAGGCACTGGTACGGGTCCAGGCCGAGTTGGCCAGGCAGGGTTACGGCTTGAAGGTCTTCGACTGCTATCGTCCCAGCCGTGCCGTGGCGAACATGGGCCGCTTCGCCAGCCTGCCGGGGGATCCGGCCAAGGCCGAGTTCTATCCCCGGGTGAACAAGCAGGATTTCTGGCGCCTGGGCTATGTGGCCAAGGTTTCCAACCACTCCCGGGGGGCGGCAGTGGACGTGACCCTGACCGGCCCCGATGCACTGCCCGCCCAGGCCTGGAGCGCCGACACCGCGGCGGTGGATTGCGCCGCCGGTTACGGTCGACGCCTGCCCGATGGCGGCCTGGACATGGGCACCGGTTTTGATTGCTTCGACGAAATGGCCCACACCAACAGCTCCCACATCAGCCAGGCGGCACGCCAGAATCGCCAACGGTTGAGCGCTGCGATGGCCAAGGAAGGCTTTACCGGTTATGCCGGCGAATGGTGGCACTTCACCTATAGCCGAAACCCGGTGCGGGCCGAGCCGATGGACTTCCCTATCGAACCGCTGCGGTAACATCACAACACAGCTTCAGCTTGATAAAGCCCGGGGCAAAAACTAGCGTTTGAGGTTTCCCTCTTTTCAAGGACTGAACGACGTTGAACACGCTCATCAAAACCTGCGCGGCGCTGCTGACGCTGCTTTCAAACGTGGCACTCGCGCAAATCCCCGAGACCAGCCGGCAACTGATCGTGGTCACCACCCCGGGCTGGAACGCCCTCCAGGGCACCGCACAACGCTATGAGCGGCACGGGCAAGGCTTTCAGAAAGTCGGCGAACCCTTTGCCATCGTGGTCGGTAAAAACGGCATGGCGTGGGGCACCGGCCTTACGACGCCCACCCCCGACCAGCAGCCCCTCAAGCATGAAGGCGATGGCAAGGCCCCGGCCGGCATCTTCAAACTCGGCGGTGCCTTCGGCTACGCTCCCACCGCTGACACCCGCTTGCCTTACGCGGCCAGTACCGCCACCCGCGAATGCGTGGATGACAGCCAGTCCAGCCATTACAACACCCTGGTGGACAGCTCGGCGGTGAACAAGGACTGGACCAGTTCCGAGCGGATGCTGCGCAAGGACCAGCTGTACCGCCAGGGGATTTTTGTCGAGCACAACACACCGGCTTTGGCCAACGGCGGCTCGTGTATTTTCCTGCATATCTGGCGCAGCGTCAGTTCGGGAACATTGGGCTGCACGGCGATGGACCCGGTGAATATCCAGGCGTTGTTTGCCTGGCTGGACCCGCGAGAAAACCCGCTGCTGGTGCAACTGCCCGCCGCGCAGTACGACCTCTACCGTGAGCGCTGGAAACTGCCGTCCCGCTGAGCTGACAGCAGGCGCTGAAATGCGGCCAATACCTCATCGGGTTTTTCCAGCATGAGTTGGTGGCCGCATTCGGGCAACAACTGATACTCGGCATTGGGCAAATGCCGGGCGAGTGCTTCGCCGCCGCTGGCCGGGGTCAGGCCGTCGGTGTCGCCGGCCAGCACACTCACGGGCAGGGTCAGGGTGAGCAGTGCATTGGCGTCTGGCCATTGGACGTTTTTCATCAGGGCCTTGAACATGTACAGCGGGTTGCGCTCGGTGAGTTTTTCTTCGTAGGCGACCAGTGCGGGGTCGGCTTTGGCGTTCCATGCGGCCTGGCGGAAACCTTTGGCCAGCAGGGGGCGCAGCCATTCCAGGAGCCATGCGGGTAGACGCATCAGGCCGCCGCTCCGGCTGATGCTGTGGAGTCGGGTGCCCAGCAGCAATACGGCTTCGATGGGGATCGCGGGTTTGGCCAGCAAGGCGCTCAGGGTCAGGCCAGTGCCGAAGGAGTGGGCGACGATGAGGTTGCGGGAGCCGCCGTAGCGCCTGAGGATTTCCAGGTAGTCGGCGACCAGTTCGGGCCAGGCGTAGGCCTCTGGGTTGCGGGGTTTTGCGCTGGCGCCGTGACCGAGCAGGTCCCAGGCGACCAGACTGTAGCCTTGGGTTTTCAGGGATTGCCATTGGTGGCGCCACTGGTCCTTGTTGCCGCCGGCGCCGTGGCAGAAGAACACTACCGTGTCGGGTTGGGTGGTGCCCGCGTGATGGGTGATGCTCAGGTGACGGTTGGGGCGGATTTCCAGTGGTTGGCCCTGGATCACTGGCAGTTCGGTGAAAGAGGTCGGCATGGAGGTTTCTCAATAAGTGAAAGGGTTGAGTGTGGTGAAGCAACAGCAAAATCAAAGGTGGACACGATCCAAATGTGGGAGCGGGCTTGCTCGCGAAGGTCGTTAACGATAACGCGAACATCCTGATTCAACGCGGCGCTCTCAGGTTCTTCGCGAGCAAGCCCGCTCCCACATAAAGCGGCTCTGCTTTTGCTCTAACACTCAGGTCGCCTTTGCCGCTTTTGCAATGTGACTGCTGTAAGAGCGAAACCATAGGTGGCCGTTAGCTGAATAACGGATATGCCCCCAACCCCAACAACCCAAGTCAGATGGCCTCAGCCATCAACAACTCCCGCGTATACGGATGCCGCGCATCAGCAAACAGCGCCGCCGTCTCCCCCTGCTCCACCACCCTCCCCTGACGCATCACCGCAATCCGGTCACACAACCGCGCAGCCACCCGCAAGTCATGAGTAATAAACACAATGCTCAACCTGAACCGCCGCTGCAGCGACTCCAGCAACTCCAGAATCTGCACCTGGATCAGCGCATCAAGCGCCGACACACACTCATCAGCGATCAACACCTTAGGCTCCACCGCCAACGCCCGGGCGATCCCTATGCGCTGCCGTTGCCCCCCGGAAAATTCATGAGGAAACCGCTCAAACGCCGCTGCCGGCAACCCCACCAACCCCAGCAACTCACGGGCCCGTCGCTCGGCATCCGCCTTGGAAACCCCCTGCACCAAAGGCCCAGTCATAACAATCTGCCCCACCGTCTGCCGCGGATTGAGCGAGGCAAACGGATCCTGGAAAATCATCTGCACATCACTGCGCAACGCTCGCAGCCGCCCTTCAGACAACCCCGCGACCTCCCGCCCCAACCACTCAATCCGCCCGCTGTCAGCACGCAGCAAACGCACCAGGCACCGACCCAGGGTCGACTTGCCCGACCCCGACTCCCCCACAATCCCCAACGTCTCGCCTTCACGTAATTGCAGCTGAACCGCATCCAACGCCTGAGTCGTACGCCGCCCCCACCAACCGCTGCGGCTGCTGAACACCTTGCCCAGCGCTTCGGCCTTCAGCACCACAGGGCCAGCCACCTGCGTACGTGGCACCAGCGGTTGCGCCGACACCGCCGCCAACAACTGCCGGGTGTAATCTTCCCGGGGCACACGCAACACCGCCGGGGCCGTGCCCTGCTCCACCACCCGGCCCTTTTCCAGCACCAGCACCCGGTCGGCAATCGCCTCGACCACGGCAAAGTCGTGGGTGATAAACAACAGTGCCATGCCCTTGTCCTGCTGGATCTTGCGCAGCAGGTCGAGAATCTGCGCCTGGGTGGTCACGTCCAGCGCCGAGGTCGGCTCATCGGCAATCAACAGCGCCGGATCAAACGCCAGGGCCATGGCGATCACCACCCGCTGACGCTGCCCGCCAGACAGTTCAAACGGATACGCCAGTCGCAAGCGCTCAGGGTCGGGCAAGCCGACATAACCGAGCAAATCCACCACCCGCTGACGCCGCACCCGTGCCGCCGCCACGCCATGGGCGCGCAGGGTTTCATCGATCTGTTCGCCCACCCGCAACAGTGGGTTGAGGGCGCTCATGGGCTCCTGGAATACCATGCTGATATCCCGCCCGCGCAGTTGGCGCATGGCCTCTTCGCTGCGGTCGGCCAGGTCTTCGTCGCGAAACACCAGGCGCCCGCTTTCCACCTTCAGCGGGGCCGGCAACTGGCGCAGCAAAGCCTTGGCCAGCATTGACTTGCCGGAACCGGATTCACCCACCACACACAAGCATTCGCCACGGTTCAGTTGCAGCGACAGGTCATACAGCGCATGGCTGCGGTCCGCACCGGCCGGCAAGGCGATACGCAAATGTTCAACACTCAACAACGTCATAGCGACCTCCCGGGCTCAAAGGCCACACGCAAACCTTCACCGACTCGATTGACCGCCAGCACGCACAGCACAATCGCCAACCCCGGCAGAAAGCTCATCCACCAGGCGTCCCGCAGCAAGCCACGGGAGGCATTGATCATGTAGCCCCAGCTCATGGCTTCCGGGTCGCTCAAGCCGAGAAACGCCAAGGCCGCTTCGGTGAGGATCGCCGTGGCCATGACAAAGGTCATGGTCACCAGCAGCGGCGCCAGGGCGTTGGGCAGGATCTGCTGGGCGATGATCCCCAGCGGCGACTGCCCCAGCACCCGCGCGGCCTGCACGAATTCGCGCTGGCGCAGGGTCAGGAACTCACTGCGCACCAACCGCGCCACCGCCGGCCACGCTACGAGTGCGATGGCCAGCACGATGGAGAACAGGGACGGCTCAAGGATCGCCACCAGGATCACCGCCAGTACCAGTTGCGGAATGATCTGGAAGAACTCGGCAATGCGCATCAGCACACCATCGAGCCAGCCACCGAAATAGCCGGCGACCGCGCCGACCAGCAGGCCCACCACCAGGGTCGCCAGGCTGGCCAGCGCCCCCACGGCCAGGGACACCCGCGCGCCGTACAGCAGGCCACTGGCGAGGTCGCGACCGAGCAGGTCACTGCCCAGCCAATGGGCCGGGTCGTGGAATGGCGCGAGCATCGGCGGGCTGTTCATCTCCCATGGCGAGCTGCTGGTCAGCCAGGGGGCGGCGATCGCCAACAGCGTCAGCAGCAGCAAAAACAGCGCACCGATCAACGCCGCAGGCTGGCGCACAAAACGTCGAAAAACCAGCATCAACCTTGCACTCCTGCACCGATACGCGGGTCGAGAAAACGACAGATCACATCGGTCAACACGTTAAAGCCCACCACCAGAATCGAGATCACCAGGAAACCGCCCATCAACACGCCGTAGTCACGCTGGGCCAGCGAGTCGTACATCAAGCGACCAATCCCCGGCCAGGAATACACCACCTCCACCAGCAACGCGCCGCTGGCCAACTGGCCCAGTTGCAAACCGGCAAAGGTCACCACCGGCAACAGCGCATTGCGCAACACATGCACGTACAAAATCCGCCGCGGGTGCAGGCCCTTGGCGTGGGCGGTGCGCACGTATTCCTGGCCAAGGGCGTCGAGCACGGCGGCACGGGTCAGGTGGATATACAAGGCGAGGAACAGCACGCTCAACGACACGCACGGCAGCAGCAGGTGCTTGAGCCGGTCGAGCAGGGAAAAGTCCTGTGCCACCGTTTCCATGCCAAACGCCGGCAACCAATCGAGGCTGACGGAGAACAACAGGATCAGCAGCATCGCCAGCCAGAATGGCGGCATCGCATACAGCAGCAATGCGCCGTGGGAGATCACGCCATCCAGCCAGTGACGCTTCTGTCGGGCCCGGGCGGCCAACGTCCCCAGGGTGACGCCAAGCACCGACGAGAGCAAAAATGCCGAGCCCATCAGGGCCAGTGTTGCCGGCAAGCGCTCGGCAATCAGCGACCACACCGAGGTCTGGTTGCGGTAGGAATAACCCAGGTCCAGATGGGCGATATTGCCCAGGTAGATCAGCAACTGCGTGAGCAACGGCTTGTCCAGGCCCATGGTCTGGCGCAGGTGTTCGATGAACTGCACATCGTCCACCCCCGCCTCGCCGGCCAACAGCAGCGCCGGGTCACCCGGCGCCAGGCGGATCAGTAAAAAGCCCAGCACCAGCACCGCCACAATCATTAACAGTGCCTTGAGCAGGCGACCGCTGAAATACAGCAACCCGTTCATGGTGCAGGCGCGTCGAGGTAGACGCTTTCGTAGTCTTCGTTAAGGCTGGTGGCGGTTTGCAGCAGGTTCTTCACCTCTTTGTGGAACAGTGTCGGGTAGCGCATTTCGAAGATCGGCGCGATCGGCAGGTCGGTGTTCAGCACGTGTTCCAACTGGCTATAGAGCCTGGTGCGTTCCGGGCCTTCCGGGGTGTTGGCGACCTGGGTCCACAGGGCATCGGCCTCGGGGCTGTTGTAGCCGCTGACGTTGGCAAATGGCGAAGTCTTGAGGATGTAGTCGGAGCGGTACAGGTAGGCGTTGGTCAGGTACGGGTCGCCGATCTGGAAGATGAAGTTGTAGGTCAGGTCGAAGTCCCAGTCGCTGACGCGCTGGAACCAGGTGGCGGCGTCGGACGTCACCACTTGTACCTTGAAGCCCAGCGGCTGCAGGGCTTGCTTGGTGTATTCGGCCAGGCGCTCCCAGGCACCGCCCTTCTCGCCGTTGAGCAGGCGAATCCGCACGGCGCCCACGTCCACGCCGGACTCGGCAATCAGCGCCTTGGCTTTTTTCACGTCATAGGTGTACTGCGGCAATTGCGGGTCGTGGTACGGCGAGGTGGACACGAACTGGCCGGGGGCAACCTTGCCCGAACCGAAGAAGATGTTGTCGACGATGAACTGGCGGTTCAGCGCATACAGGATCGCCTGGCGCACCTTGGGGTTGTTCAGCGGCGGCTTGCGCGTATTGATCTGCAGGAAGGCCAGGCCGGAATACAGCTCCCAGCCTTTTTCCGACGACTGCACGTCCGGCAAGGCGGTCAGGCGCTTGAGGTCGGAATAGTCGGCATCACCGCTGCGCAGCACCTGCACGTCGTTGCGCTCGAACGCCGCAGCGCGGGACGAGCCGTCCGGGATCACGTGGAAGATGATCGCATCCAGGTGTGGCAGGCCCTTTTTCCAGTAGTCGGGGTTCTTTGCCAGCTTGATATAGGCGCCGCGTTTCCACTCCACAAACACAAACGGGCCGGTGCCGACAGGCTTGAGGTTATAGGGGTTGTTACGAAAGTCAGTGTTCTCGTAGAGGTGCTTGGGCACCACAGGCCGCAGCCCGCTGCCCAGGGCCGAGAGCAACGGCGCGAAGGGTTTCTTGAGCTGGAACACCACCTGCAGCGGGCCCTTCGCGGTGATGCTGTCGACGTACTCGGTGAAGACCCCGCCCAGACGCTTGTCCACTTCGGGGTAGAAGGTCTGGAAGCTGAACACCACGTCATCGGCGGTGAACGCGTGGCCATCATGCCAGCGCACGTTGTCCTGCAAATCGAAGGTGTAGGTCAGGCCATCGGGAGAAACGGTCCAGGCCTTGGCCAATACCGGTTTGGGTTTCAGGTCGGTGTCGAAGGTCAGCAGGCCCTGGAGGATCTTGCCGCTGACGTACTGGGTGGACACGTGGCTGACCACGCCGTGCATCAGCGACGGCGGTTCGGGTTGGGCCACCAGGTTCAGCACTCCGCCGTCATGGGGTTGCGCCTGAGCGGTGCCGGCCAGCAGCACGGCGCCAAGTCCCAGGTATGAAAGGACACGGCGAAAAGATAAAGGGCGCATGGAGACTCCTTGGCTAAGGTTTTGTCAGGGATTTAGCAAGGGCTGTGCCATGGGGCGACGGGCCGCGTTTGCGGGCGTCGTAGACCTTGGCAGTGATGAAAAAACCACAGCGGCCGGGACGAGTGTGGAAAAAGCAACAGCCCGCCCTCTTGAGGAATGGTTGTGCGTAGCAGCTGCCGGGCCTTGGCGAGGCTGCGTCTGCGGTGTGTCAGGTATGCCGCCAACGCAGCCTCGACAAGGCTCGGCAGCTGCTACGGTAAGGTTTGAAGTTTGAGGGCCCCATCACTGGCACAAGGTTTGCCCTTCTAACCGCTATCTGAACCCATGAGTTTGAAGCGCATGTCACTGGATTACCTGGGCAACCCCATCGACACCCTCAACCCCGCCACCCGTCAGGGCCTGGATGATTTCGTCGGCGGTTTTCTCGGCTATCAGCCCCGTGCCGAGGGCATCCTCGCGGTCGCCGATGCCGACCCCGACTCAGCATTGGCCAACGGATTTGCCGGCCTGCTGCTGATGTTTATCGAGTCGCCCGAGGGCCCTGTGCTGGCCGAGAAGTACCGTCAGCGGGCGGCGGCGGTGAATTCCCGGCATCCACGGGCGCTCGTGTATCTGCAAGTGCTGCAAGCCTGGATCAACGACGAGCTGGATGAAGTGCTGCGCCTCAGCGAGCATCTGCTGGATCTTTATCCGCGGGACCTGCTTGCGGCCAAGCTCAACCAGTACCTGGAATTCAACCGGGGCAACTGGCCGGCGCTGCTGCGGATCGGTTTGAAAGCCACCGCCGGCGCGCCGGATATCGCCCACGGTCATGGGCTACTGGCGTTTGCGTATGAGCAGTGTCATTTGCTGGAGGAAGCCGAGGCCAGTGCGCTTGAAGCGTTGCGGTTGCAGGCGTCCGAGCCATGGGCCCATCACGCATTGGCCCATGTGATGCTGACCCAGGGGCGTATCGAGGAAGGCATCGGGTTTCTGGAGGGCGTGAAGCAGCACTGGGACGGGCTTAACTCGTTCATGTACACCCATAACTGGTGGCATCTCGCGTTGTTTTATCTGGGGCGCGGGGAGGATCAGCGGGTGCTGGAGATTTATGACCGGCATGTGTGGGGGATCTTGCCGGAGTACTCCCAGGATCAGGTGGGCGCGGTGTCATTGCTGGCGCGGCTGGAGCTGGCCGGGATTGATGTGGGTGAGCGGTGGCAGGCATTGGCGCCCTACCTACAGCGTCGGGTTGGGGATGCGGTGCAGCCGTTTTTGAGTGTGCAGTATTTGTACGGGTTGGCCCGTGCGGGCAAGCCTGAGGCGGATCAGTTGTTGGCGGCTTTGCGCAGGCACAGTGTGGAAGCGCGGCCGGTTTGGCGGGAAGTGACGTTGCCGTTGGCTGAGGGGTTGTTGGCGCATGCCCGGGGGGATGCCCGGCGGGCGTTGGAACAGCTGGGGATAGCGTTGCCGCGGCTGAATGAGATTGGCGGGAGTCATGCGCAGCGGGATTTGTTTGCGCAGGTGGAGCTGGACGCACGGTTGCGGGTTGGGGATTGGCTTGGGGCGCAGCAGACGCTGGAATTGCGCCGGCGGTATGACGGGCTGGATGTGCCGACGAACCGAGCTTTGGTGGTGGTGTATGAGGCTTTGGGGTTGCCTGGGGAGGCGCTGCGGGCGCGGGCGCGGATTGGGGGGATATCCGTTATTTAGGTGATGGCTTGTATTGGTTCCGCTTTTGCCCCACCACTCGGCACCTCGCTTCGGCCAGCGTGGTTTAACCGGGGCGCCTAAGATCAAGATCAAAAGCAGATCAACAGCACAGCGGCCTCCCGGCCGGCTTGAGTGTTGTAAATCAAAAGCTAAAGCGGGCACGGTCCAAATGTGGGAGCGGGCTTGCTCGCGAAGGTCGTTAACGATGACGCGGGCATTCTGGATGAACGCGGC
>NZ_JBIUVK010000061.1:0-35296 GCF_044742865.1 Pseudomonas sp. NPDC087814
GTATTCGCCGAACAGACCGAAGCATCCCCATTGGGGTTTTTCGCCGAAGCCGGGGCATCATCCACATGTTCTTGCTTCACCAGCGCCGTGCGCGCCGTCTTCGGCTCCCGCACCATCGGTGCCGGATTGGAAATCTCGTCCACGCCAGCCTTCAACGGCACCGCCGCAGCCTTCACCGGTACTGCCTGACTCTGAAGCGATAACGGCTTAAGCACCTCCGCATGCCTATCCAGCGGGGCCGTACCGCCCAACTTGGCAATCTGCTCCAACCACTCCCGTGCCCGTTCGGACCTGACCTTGCCCAGCACCTGCGCGCCCAGCCGTACCGCCACACCCATACCGCCGGTAGCCCACAGCAACAGCAGGTTGAGCAACACCTCGGTGGTGATTTCCCCGAGCAACTCAAACATGTAATGCGGCGGCAGCATGCGCATCCAACTGACCATCGCGGACAGGTAGATGAACAGCAGCGGCTCGTCGCTGAGAATCAACAATCCTTTGGCAATCGCCTCATGACTGAGCTTCAGGAGCGCTCCAAGCTCGGCTTGGGAGAGGTACTGCAGGAGCTTTTCGCTGTTGGGCTTGATGTCTGCCAACCACTGGTACAGCTGCGCAATACCGTCCCAGAGGCCGTAAAGCACGTTTTCAAAGCCCCGCGCATAAGCCAGTTGCAGCGAGGTGTAGCGCTCGCCATAACCCGCCTTGGCATAGCTCTCCCATATCGGCTTGAACGTGCTCGTCCACTGACCGCGCAAGTTGCCTTCCAGCGAGCTGAGCTCGGACTGATAGGAGGCATACAGTGCCTTGATGTGATCCCTGGAAACGTTGGGGTAAAAGCTGACTCGATACTGCCGGTCGACGGTGCACTCGGTGACTTCGAGAATGCCGCTGGGGCCGATGGTCTTATGGATGGGATCGCCGAGGGGACCACCGTCTTGCGCGACTTCCTGCAGCATCACCGGCGTATTGCCGATGGGCACGAACCGTGTGCTCTGGAACATGTGCACCAGGGTCAACGGTGAGTTGGCCTTGCAGGTCGCGACGGTGCTGGCGGGATACAGGGAACGGGTGATGGGCGCGACCAGCGAAACCTCGTCGCCGACCTTGAACACCTGCTCGACATCCAGTGCCGAAAAGCTCCAGAAGCTCTCGGCCCACGCGTCGTAGGTGTTCAGGCAATGTGTGAAGTCGTTGAGAACCCCATCGACGTCGCGCGTCTTCGGGTCCATCGCCGCCACGACCAGAAAGCCAATGGCGGGAATCAAGAGGCAGCCCCATCGGGCAGGGCATTAATCGAAAAAAACATCGGCGTTCCCTCGCGCTGTGTGATCAGGCGAGGGACTTTGCAGAGGTTCTCAGGGCAGGGGAGTAGAGGTTATCCGGCAGTTCGGTAGGACGTTTCGTTAAACCTCCGGCAAGGTCGAGCCGCCATCCACCACCAGCGTTTGCCCAGTGATATAGCCCGCCAGGTCCGATGCCAGGAACAGCATTGCCCCGGCAATATCCGACGGTGCGCCCAGCCGTCCCAGTGGCACCCGGCTGGCGATCTGTGCATTTACCTGGTCATCCCCCAGGTTGCCCATGGCCGGGGTTGCGATCATGCCGGGCTCCACACCGTTGACTCGCACATTCAAACCGGCCAGTTCCAGCGCCGCATTGCGAATGAACCCGTTGACCCCGGCCTTCGACGCCGCATAGTGACTCAACCCCGGAAACGCAACCCGGGGACCTGTGACAGACGACGTAACCAGCACGCAGCCCCGACCCTGACGGCGGAACATCGGCAGCGCCGCCTGGGTCAGCCAGAACAACGCCGAGAGGTTGACCGCCAAGGTACGGCCGAGCATCGCCGGAGTGATCTCGGCAAAGGGCGTCAGCGGAAAATACCCGGCGTTATGCACCAGAATATCCAGCCGCCCCCAGTCGTGTTCCACCCCTGCAATCAGCTCGAAAACCGCAGCCGCATCCGCCAGATCCACCGTCACCGCTTCCACCTGGCAGCTGCGCCCGCACAGCTCCAGCGCGAGCGCCTCTGCCAGTTGCAGGTCGGCGATCATCACCCGCGCACCCCGCAGGGCAAACGCTTCGACGATGGCCCGACCAATACCCTGGGCGCCACCCGTTACCAATACGTTGCGACCAGTGAAATCCAGGTCTTCATTCATGACGCTGCTCCATACGCGCATAGGCCAGCGTCGGCACATCGACGATGCTTGAGCCCCCGTCCGCCACCAGCGTCGCACCCGTAATGATCGACGCGTCACTGGAGGCCAGGAAGCGGCACACCCTGGCGATTTCTTCAGCGCTGGCCGGCCGGCGCAACGGCACATCGGCGCACACCCGGTCATAGGCGTGCTGCAGCGTCTCGCCATGGAAATCCATCAACGGCTGCATTTCCTCATCCGCCATCGGCGTGCGCACCCAGCCGGGGCACACCGCGTTCACCCGCACCCCGCGCGGGCCATAATCTCGGGCCAGCGAGCGATTGAGCCCGAGCAAGGCATGCTTGGCCGTGGTGTAGCCGCACACCTCGGGCCCGGCAGCCAGTGAGGCAATCGAACCCATCAGCACGATGTTCCCGGCGCTTTCCAGCAGCAGCGGCAAACACGCCCGCGCACTGTAGAAGGCGCTGTCGAGGTTGCTGCGCAGCGCCGCTTCCCAGGTCTGCGGGCTGGTGTCGGTGGCGCTGCCCACGCCATGGCCGCCCGCACAGGCCAGCAGCACGTCGATCCGCCCATAGTGCTGGCGAATCTGCGCAATAAAACCCTCCCAGGTCTGCGGGCAGGCCGCATCACCCACCAACACCAACCCCCCGGTTTCCCGCGCGACCTGCTCCAGCGGCTCGCAACGACGGCCGATCAGTACCAACTGCGCACCCTCGGCGGCGTACAGCCGGGCGCACGCAGCACCGATGCCCGTGCCGGCCCCGGTGATCACGATCGTGCGCGGCTCAGTCATCAGGATGCTCCGTGCGATTGAGCACCTGGCAGTAGGAACTGATGGGAAAGTTCGATAGCTCATCGAAGGAGGCGTCGGCATAGCCAAAGATCTTGCCGTCGCTGCGGTGTTGCTGCAGGTCGATCAGCACCAGGCCGAGGGTGGGGATGATTTTTTCGCGCCAGACGAACAGGTAGAGCTGGTCGGCGATCTTGTAGTAATCGCAGCGGTCGGTGTCGCACAGGCCCTGCTCGACACCCTTGAGGCATTGCCAGGCGTAGAACTGGTGGTTGAGGTAGATGTGCTCGTAGACCTCGCTCGGGCTGTAGCGATACTGGTTGCGCAGGCCGATCAGGTCGGTGGTTGGTGCGTGGGGGCATTGGCCTGGCTGCCACGGGCGGTCGAGGCTGCCGTGGAGAAACTCCACTTCCACCGAGGTCAGCGGCTTGCCGGCAAGGGCGAGGCTGTAGAGGCCTTCGCGGGTTTGTTCCTGGGTGGGCATGCGCCCGAGCACAGCGGTGAACGAAGCGCTGGCGGTGTCGAGCACCAGGCTGACTGACCAGGCTTGGGCGCCTTCGCGCTTGATGAAATCCACCAGGTACAGGCCGGGGCGCACCGAGGTCGCACGGTAGGTGGCGCTGCCGCTGGAGTGACCGTCGGCTGCAACCCAGGAGAGCCTGTCGCGCTCGAAACGGTGCTCGATCTGCCAGCCATTGGCGAAGTGCAGCGTGAAGGCCTTGCCGCTCAGGTCGGCCAGGTTCGGCAGGATAAATGCCTCTGGGGCGAAGCCGTCGGCCAGGGCGCCCACGGTGATCCAGTCAGAAGGGGTGGTCATTTGCGAAGCTCCGGTTGAGTGGGTGAACACCACGAATCATCGCGCCCGGGAGCAGGCGCGGGTATCAACCGGATGGTTGAGGCGAACTACAGGAAAAGAGTTCCCACCAGTTCTGTGCGACTGCTGACGCCGGCCTTGCGAAACAGGTTGATCAGGTGGGTCTTGATGGTGGGCAGGCCGACATCCAGCTCCTGGGCCAGCTGTTTGTTGCTGGCGCCCTGGCGCAACAGCAGGGCGATCTGGCGCTCCTTGGGTGTGAGACCGGCCAATGCATCTTCAGTGGGCTGCATGTTGGCCACCGCCAGTTGCAGCAAGGTTTGCAGGGCGTTCAGTTGGGCCAGTTGGTCGCCGGTGAAAGCGCCCTGGTCGGTGGTGCGCAACAGCGAAATCGCCGCCTGGGGCTGGCCGGCGCGCTGGGCGAAAATCTCCACCACATCGACCACGCCATAGCGCCGCAGAAAATCCCCATAGCGCCGGGTATCCCGCGCCGGCTGGCTGGCCATGGCAAGGCCCAGCGGCACCACCGCCAGGCCACTGGACAGGCAGTTGCGCGGTTGCAACGGGTCGAATTGGCGGTAGTTGTCGAGGTAGTCGCGGTGCATTTCGCCGCTCATGCCGTGCAACTGGAAATCCCGGGCTTGCAGCTGGCGGTCGACGCAATAGAACGCGGCCTGGCTGACCGGAATCAAGCGGGTGAAAGCCTGCAGGCACTGGCCGGCGACTTCGTGGGCGGGGAGAGCGTGCATGGGTGGGCACCTGCGCCAAAAGGCTGCCGACGGGTGCCGGCAGCCGGGGCTATCACACCACGGCGAAGTAGTGTTTGACGAAACTTTCGCTGACCACTTCCCACAGCACCGGGGTGCCCTTGGTCACGAACCAGCTGTCACCGGCCTTGTAGCGGGTGCTCTGGCCGGTGGACTCGTCGGTGAGCACCACTTCGCCGGTGACCACGGTGGCCTGTTCAGCAAACGGGTAGACCATGCGGAACTTGCCCTGGGTGGTGCCGAAATAGGCGCTGCTGACCGGGTCGGTGGGGGCACCGAAGGTCATTTTGCCGAAGGCCCGGACTTCGCCTTCGAGGATGGTCGAGCCGAGGTCGGCGACGGTGCCCCAGGCGTCGAGTTCGGATAGCTGGATGTCTTTCTTGAGGGTAACGAGGGTCATGGCAGTTGCTCCTGATGAGAAAAAATTAGTGACCAACTGTAGGAGCGAGCTTGCTCGCGAAGGTCGTCAACGATGACGTTGGCGTCCTGGATTAACGCGGCGCCCTTGGGTTTTTCGCGAGCAAGCTCGCTCCTACAGGTGTTTGTCAGCGGCGGCCGTTCCAGTAACCGGAGAGCTGGTGCCAGGATTTGCCGGCGGTAAGCAGCAGCGGGCGGATCGCGTCCTTGCCGATGATGGTCGGGCGATGGATCGAGCTGACCAGGTCATACCGCGCCGAGCCTTCGCTCATGCCTTCGGCCAGCACCTTGCAGATGATGTGGCTTGGGGTCACGCCGAAGCCCGAATAGCCCTGCACATAGAACGCGTTGCTGCGCCCGGGCAGGGTGCCGATCTGCGGGAACAGGTTCGGGCTGCAGGCCATCGGGCCGCCCCAGGCCAGGTCGATCTTCACGTCCTTGAGGTACGGGAAAATCTTCAGCATCAGGTTGCGGTTCCAGGCTTTCAAATCGCCTGGAATGTGCTCCACCAAAGGCGTGGCGGCGCCGAACAGCAGGCGGTTTTCGTTGGTGACGCGGTAGTAGTCGATCACCGGGCGAATGTCGCTGTAGGCCCCGCGAATCGGGCTGATACGGTTGATCAGCTCTTCTGGCAACGGCTCGGTCATCATCTGGAACGCGTAGGTGTTGATGGTCGAGCGGTGCAGTTCCGGCTCCAGCTTGTTGAGGAAACTGTCGCAGGCCCACAGCAGCTTGCTGGCCTTGACCGAACCGCGCCCGGTGCGCACGGTGATGCGCTCGCCATAACTGACTTCCAGCGCCGGGCTGTTCTCGAAAATTCGCACGCCGTGGCCGGCCAGGGCCTTGGCTTCGCCCAGCAGCAGGTTCAACGAGTGCACATGCCCGCCGCCCATGTGCAGCAGGGCGCTGCTGTAGGCGTCGGAGCCGATGATCTGCCTGACGTCGGAGCCGCCAAGAAAGCGGATCTCGTGTTGGGTGTTGATGGACTTGAAGTCTTTTTCCCAGGCGCGCAGGGTCTTTTCCTGGCGGGCGTTGAAGCCCATGTAGCCATAGCCGTGGCAGAAGTCGGCATCGATGTCGTACTTGGCGATGCGGTTCTTGATGATGTCGGCGCCCAGGTCGCTGATCTCGAAGATCTGGCGCAGGCCGTCTTCACCCACGTCCTTCTTGATCTTTTCCAGGTCGTGGCCGATGCCGGCCATGATCTGCCCACCGTTACGCCCGGTTCCGCCGAACCCCAGGTAACGCGCTTCCAGCACGACGATGTTGGTGATGCCTTTTTCGGCGAGCTCCAGGGCGGTGTTGATCCCGGAAAAGCCGCCACCGATGATCACCACGTCGGCTTCCACGTCCTGCTCCAGGGTGGGGAAGCTGAGGTTGTATTTCTTGGTCGCCGTGTAATAGGTCGGCGTTTCGATATTGATCATTGTGCTGCCTGACAGTGAAGAGCTAATGAGTGTATTAAGGCCGTTGGCGCGCTGGATGTCTTGATTCTGTGTGCCGCCGGTTTTGATCCTGCGCGCCAGAGCCTTCGCCGGCTTCACAAGTTATAGCGTGAGGTGGGGAGGAGAGTGTTAGAGTTTCGTTAAAACATTAACTAAATCTATCGTGACCCTGAGCCTATGTTGAAACCCAGACAATCCCTGACCCTGACCTTGCTTCAGGCCCGTGAAGCGGCCATGAGTTTTTTCCGGCCCTCGCTGAATGAGCATGGGCTGACCGAACAGCAATGGCGGGTTATTCGAATTCTCAGCCAGCATGACGAATTGGAGATTTACCAGTTGGCCGAACTGGCGTGCATTCTCAAACCGAGCATGACCGGCGTGCTGGTGCGCATGGAGGCAGCGGGCATGGTGCACCGGCGCAAGGCCGAGCAGGATCAGCGGCGGGTGCTGGTGACGCTGGCGGAGAAGGGCAAGGCCAGTTTCGAGTCGATGAGCCAGTGCATGGAGGAGAATTACCAGCGGTTGCAGGAGCAGTTCGGGGAGGAGAAGTTGCAGGTGTTGTTGGGGTTGCTGGATGAGTTGAAGACTATCAAGCGCTGACACACCGCCGATCCAAATGTGGGAGCGGGCTTGCTCGCGAATGCGGTGTATCTGTGCCAGATTTGTCGGCTGACACACCGCATTCGCGAGCAAGCCCGCTCCCACATTTTGGATTTTTGTGGTTTCAGAGCGTCAGTACACGCCGCCGGTAATGGCCGGTGTTGCGGTGTCTTTGAATTTCGCCGCCAACCCCTGCAACCCGCGCATCAACACGGTCGTATCCACCCCTACCGCCACAAACGCCGCCCCCAGCTCGATATACCGCCGCGCCAGTTTCTCATCCGCGCTCAAGATGCCCGCCGCCTTGCCGGCTTTTTGAATCCTTACGATGGCGTCCTCAATCGCCGCCTGCACCTCGGGGTGCCTGGGATTCCCCCGATGCCCCATGGCCGCACTCAAATCCGCCGGCCCGATAAACACCCCATCCACGCCATCAACCGCCGCAATCGCGTCCAGGTTGTCCAGGCCTTCACGGTTCTCGATCTGCACCAGCAGGCACATCTGTGCATCGGCCTCATCCAGGTAACCGGGAATCCTGTTCCAGCGCGACGCCCGCGCCAGTGCGCTGCCCACGCCCCGTACACCACCCGGTGGATAACGCATCGCCCGCACCAGCTGCCGTGCCTGGTCAGCCGTCTCCACCATCGGCACCAACAGCGTCTGCACGCCGATATCCAGCACCTGCTTGATCAACGCCGTATCGCCGATCACCGGGCGAATCACCGGTTGGCTGTCATAAGGCGCGACAGCCTGCAGTTGGCCGAGCATGCCGCGCAGGTCATTGGGCGCGTGCTCGCCGTCGATCAGCAGCCAGTCGAACCCGGCATTCGCCGCCAGTTCGGCGCAATAAGCGTCCGCCAAACCGAGCCACAGGCCGATCTGGGTCTCGCCACGTTGCAGGCGTTGCTTGAAGCGGTTGATGGGCATGTCCATGAAACAGTCCTCCAGTATTCAGACAAAGCGGCAGGAGATGGAACCCAGCATGTCGTAGTCGACATGGAAGGTGTCACCCGGATTCGCCGCCACCGGGCGGGTGAAGGAGCCGCCGAGGATGATCTGGCCGGGTTGCAGGGTGACGTCGTACGGCGCCAGTTTGTTCGCCAGCCAGGCCACGCCCTTGGCCGGATGGTTAAGTACCGCAGCCGACACCCCGGACTCTTCGATCACCCCGTTGCGGTACAACACCGCCGGCACCTTGCGCAGGTCGATCTCGGTGGGGCGCACGGCGCGGCCGCCCATCACCACGCCGGCATTGGCGGCGTTGTCGGAAATGGTGTCGAACACCTTGCGGGTGGCGTTGGTGTGCGGGTCGATCTGCTGGATGCGGGCGTCGATGATTTCCAGCGCCGGGATCACCCATTCCGTGGCATCGAGCACATCGAAAATCGTGCAGTTCGGGCCCTTGAGCGGCTTGCCGAGGATGAACGCCAGTTCCACTTCCACCCTCGGCACGATGAAGCGCTCGAAGGGGATGTCGGTGCCTTCGTCGAAGAACATGTCATCGAGCAGGGCGCCGTAATCCGGCTCGGTGATGTTCGACGACACCTGCATCGCCCGCGACGTCAGGCCGATCTTGTGCCCGACCAGCTTGCGCCCGTCCTTGATTTTCCGGGCCACCCAGGCGCGCTGGATGGCGTAGGCGTCTTCAATCGTGATGTTCGGATGCTCCATGGAAAACTGGCGCACCTGTTCACGGGAGCGCTCGGCCTGGTCGAGGCGGGCGGCGGCTTGCTGAATAAGGGCTTGATCAAGCATGACAAAATCTCTACTGGGGATTGACGATGGCCGCATGGGTGCGCAGCACCAGCAGGCCGCCGAGGGCGATAAGCAGCGCCAGCACGTACAGGGCCAGGCTCGCGCTTTGGGTGGTGTCGCGCATCCAGCCGATCAGGTAGGGCGCGAGGAACGAAGCGATGCTGCCGAACGAGCTGATCAGCGCGATGCCGGCCGCCTGGGTGCTGTTGGACAGGAACGCCGGCGGCAATTGCCAGAACATCGGCAGCGCAGCGCTGGCGCCCATGCCGGCGAGGATCAGGCCGCCCAGTACCAGGGTCGGGTTGGTGGGCGAGAGCCCGGCCACTGCAATACCGATGGCCGACATCAGCAACGGCACGCACAGGTGCCAGCGGCGTTCGCGGTTGCGGTCGGACGAGCGCCCGCAGCCGATCATGAAGAAGCACCCGGCCAGATACGGTACGGCGCTCAGCAAGCCGACCTGGCTGTCGCGGCCGATGCCGGCGCCGTGGATCAGGGTGGGCATCCAGAACGCCAGGGTGTTCACCGCCAGCATCACCGCGAAGTACACCGCCACCAGCAGCCACACCTGCGGGTCACGCAGGATGCCGCCGAAGGAGGTGATGGATTTGCGCTGTTCTTCAGTGCTCAGTTGCTCGCGCAGTTGTTGCTTTTGCGCGGGCTCCAGCCACTTCACGGTTTCGAAGCTGTCGGGCAGGTATTTCAGGACGACCAGGCCGAGCAGCACCACCGGGGCGCCTTCGATCAGGAACATCCACTGCCAGCCCCGCAGCCCGCCGAAATCATGGAAGTTCTCCAGGATCGCACCGGACAACGGGCCACCAATCACACCGGCCATGGGCACGGCAATCGCAAACAGCGCGGTGACTTGCGCCCGGCGGCGGGCCGGGTACCAGCGGTTGAGGAACACCAGAATCCCCGGGAAGAAGCCGGCTTCGGCCACCCCCAGCAGAAAGCGCAGCACGTAGAAGCCCGTGGAGCTTTCGATCCACAGCATGCTGGTGGAGAGCACGCCCCACACCACCATCAGGCAGGCGATCCAGCGCCGTGGGCCGACCCGGTCCAGGGCCATGTTGCTGGGTACGCCGAACAGCGCGTAGGCGATGAAAAACAGGCCGGCACCGAGGCCATACACCGTGTCGCTGAAGTGCAGGTCGGTGCTCATCTGCATCTTGGCGAAGCCGATGTTGATGCGGTCCAGGTGGGCAAACAGATAGCAGATCAGCAACAACGGCATCAGTCGCCAGGTGACGATGCTGTGGGTGCGCTGATGTTCGATCAGGGTGGTGCTGTCGGCGGTATTGGCTGTGCTCATGATGTTGTTCTTTTTTGTTTGAGTGGCCATGGGCGGAAAGGTGGGCTGTGCTCAGCCCGCCTGGTTCTTCAGGAATGCGTGCACGTTGTTCTGCTTGAAATTCAGCTCGGGGTGCAGCTCGATCATCTCGAACGACAACGCCAGCAGCCGCTGGGATTGCAGCTCGGCGAAGTGTTCGGTGATGACCTTGAACAGGGCTTCGGCCACCGCCTTGCGGGTTTCCAGGTCGCGCCCGTGGCCGACCTTGAGGGTCATGTGGACGAAGGCGTAGTCATGCTTGCCGTCGGCCATGCGCCAGGTGTCCAGGCGCACTCCGCGACTGCGGATGCCCCCCAGTGGAAACACGCCGCTGTCCCCCAGCACGGCGTGAACCTGCTCGAACAGGGCCGGCAGGTTGGCCTGCTGCTCGATGTTGTCGGTGTATTCGGCGATGAAGTGCGGCATGTGTATCTCCTCTTGGGGTGAGGTGCAGCGAATTCCTTGTAGGAGCTGGCTTGCCTGCGATGGCATCAACTCGGTGCGACAGATACACCGAGGTGCCTGCATCGCAGGCAAGCCAGCTCCCACATTTGATCCTCACCAAGGCTCATAAAGGGAAAATGGCATTGATCTGCCCGGTGCCCGAACTGCCGAACGGCTGGGTGATGATCTCGGCCGGCTGGTTGTAGTCCGGCCCGCCCAGCAGTCCCAGGAGCATCGCGGTGTCGTGCATCTTGCCTTCGCCGAAGCAGTGCTCGGCGTAGTCCGGCAGCATTGCGCAGAACTCCTTGAAGCGGCCTTGCTTCCACATCTCCACCACGTGCAGGTCCATCTGTTTGTCGAATTCACGGGTCCAGTTGTGGATGTTGGCTTCGGCTTCGCGGTCGTCCGAGAAACGGTGGGAGAGGGAGCCCGAGGCCAGCACCAGGACTTTGCGGTCGCTTTTCTCGATCGCCCGGCGCACGGCGGCGCCGAACGCAAAGCTGTCTTCCAGGCGGTGCCAGGCGCACCACGCGGCAATCGAGATCACGTCGAACTTCTGCGCGTCCGGCACGCCCATGTGCATGTAGCGCATCGGCACCAGGGTGCCGTATTCCAGCTCCAGGCTCGGGATGTTGTGGGCCATGGTGCGCACGCCGGCCAGGTTGGCCTCGGCGGCGATCAACTCGCCCAGCTCGGGGCAGCCCGGGTACTCGTACTCCATGTTCTTGATGAAATGCGGCAGCTCGTTGCTGGTGTAGGTGCCCTTGAAATGCTCGCCGCAGTTGACGTGATAGCCGCTGTTGACCAGCCAGTGCACGTCGAACACCACCGCGGTGTCGGCCCCCAGTTCACGGGCGCGCCGCCCGATTTCCTTGTGCCCGGCGATGGCTGCTTCGCGGCAACCGTGGTGCTTGCCGGGCAGTTCCGACAGGTACATCGAGGGGACGTGGCAGATCTTCGCTGCCAGAACCACTTCGCCCATGATCATTCTCCTGAGTATTTATTCTTTTGTAGGAGCGAGCTTGCTCGCGAAAAACGTCAACGATAACGCAGCACTTCTGTTAGCCCGCGGCGCCTGCGGGTTCTTCGCGAGCAAGCTCGCTCCTACAGGTAGCGTTGTTATATCCGGGTTACACACCCCAGCGCGGGATGTGATGACTGCCCATGGAAATGCACACGTTCTTGATCTCGGCAAACACTTCGAAGCTGTACTGGCCGCCTTCACGGCCGGTGCCGGAACCTTTTACCCCACCAAACGGCTGGCGCAAGTCCCGCACGTTCTGGCTGTTGATGAACACCATGCCGGCTTCGATGCCGTAGGCCAGACGATGCGCCTTGCCGATGTCCTGGGTCCAGATATAGGACGCCAGGCCGTACTCGGTGTCGTTGGCCAGTTGCAGCGCCTCGGCTTCGTCCTTGAACGGGATCAGGCACACCACCGGGCCAAAGATTTCTTCCTGGGCGATGCGCATGTTGTTGTTCACATCGGCAAACACCGTCGGCTGGATAAACTGCCCGCGGCTCAAGTGCGCCGGCAGGTTGGCCGGGCGTTCCAGGCCGCCGGCCAGCAGGGTGGCGCCTTCTTCGAGGCCAATCCTGATGTAGCCGGTGACCTTGTCATAGTGGGCCTGGGTGATCATCGAGCCGACCTGGGTCTTCGGGTCCTGTGGGTCGCCGACGATCAGGCGTTTGGCGCGGGCGGCAAATTCGGCGACGAACTGCGGGTACACGCTCTCCTGAATGAAGATCCGGCTGCCGGCGGTGCAGCGTTCACCGTTGAGCGAGAAGATGGTGAACAGTGCCGCGTCGAGGGCGCGGTCCAGGTCGGCGTCTTCAAAGATCAGCACCGGCGACTTGCCGCCCAGTTCCATGGAGTACTTTTTCAGCCCGGCGGTCTGCATGATTTTCTTGCCGGTGGCGGTACCGCCGGTGAAGGAAATCGCCCGCACGTCCGGGTGGCGCACCAGCGCATCACCGGCGGTGGCGCCGTAGCCCTGGATCACGTTCAGCACGCCGTTGGGAATCCCGGCTTCGACCGCCAGGCGCCCCAGTTCATTGGCCGTCAGCGGCGACAGCTCGGACATCTTCAGCACCGCGGTATTGCCCAGCGCCAGGCACGGCGCAGTCTTCCAGGTGGCGGTCATGAACGGCACGTTCCATGGCGACACCAACGCGCACACACCCACCGGCTGGTAAAGGGTGTAGTTGAGCATCTGGTCGTCCACCGGGTAACTGTGGCCGTCCATGCGGGTGCAGACTTCGGCGAAGAAATCGAAGTTGTGGGACGCCCGGGGAATCAGCACGTTCCTGGTCTGGTGGATCGGCAGGCCGGTGTCGAGGGTTTCCAGCGCGGCCAGGTGCGGCACGTTCTGTTCGATCAGCTCACCGAGCTTGCGCATCAAGCGGGCCCGTTCCTTGGCCGGTGTGCCTGCCCACTTCGGAAAGGCTTCCTTGGCTGCTGCAACGGCCTGCGCCACTTCCTCGGCACCGCCGCTGGCCACTTCACCGATGGCTTCGCCGGTGGCCGGGTTGTAGTTGATGAAGGTGTCTTTGCTCTCGACCTCACGGCCGTTGATCCAGTGTTTGATCATGTTGCTCAAGCCTCTTTACGGGCGGCGAAAAAGTCCGCCTCGCTGACAATTCGATTGACCAGGCGGCCTACGCCTTCCACTTCCACGATCACTTCATCCCCCGGCACCACATCCGCCAGGCCTTCCGGGGTGCCGGTGGCGATCATGTCGCCGGGCTGCAGAGTCATGAAGCTGGACAGGTATTCGATCAAATACGGGATGTCGAAAATCATGTCCGAGGTCGAGCCTTCCTGGCGCAGTTCACCGTTGATCCAGGTGCGCAGCTTCAGGTTGCTCGGGTCTGGCACGTCGGCGACATCCACGATCCATGGGCCCACGGGGGTGGTGGCGTCGCGGTTTTTCACCCGCAGGTTGGGGCGGTAGTAGTTTTCCAGGTAGTCGCGGATCGCGTAGTCGTTGCACACCGTGTAGCCGGCCAGATACTCCAGGGCGTTCTCGCGCTTGACGTTGCGCGCCGGCTTGCCGATGACCGCCACCAGCTCGCACTCGTAGTGCATGTAGGCGACGTTGTCCGGCCGCCAGGTCACCTGGTTGTGGCCGGTGTAGGTGCCGGGAGACTTGATGAACGCCAGCGGTTCGGTCGGCGGCTTGAAGGCCAGTTCGGCGGCGTGGTCGGCGTAGTTCAGGCCCAGGGCAAACATGCTGCCGGTGGCCGGTGGCAGCCATTCGACCTGGTCTTCGGCCAGCAGTCGACCGTCGGCCAGGCGCACGGCGTTTTCAGCTTCTACCAGCACCTGGTGGGCTTCACCTTCAAAGCGAATACGGGCGTGTTTCATGACAGCTCCTCTGCCTTGATGTGGTTGACCAGGCGGCCCAGGCCGCTGATCTCGACTTCAACCGTGTCGCCGGGTTGCACATCCACCCGGCCTTCGGGGGTGCCGGTGATCAGCACGTCGCCTTCGTGCAGGGTCATGAACTCGCTGATCTCGGCGATCAACTGCGGCAGGCTGCGCACGAAGTTGGCGGTGGAGTTTTGCTGGCGCAGTTCACCGTTGACGAACAGCTTCACGCTCAATTGATGCGGATTGGCGACCTGGTCGCGGGCCACCAGTTCCGGGCCCAATGCGCAGAAACCGTCCCGGCACTTGGCTTTCACCGCCGGGCGGTAGTAGCTGTCTTCCGGCAGGCTGAACTCATTGACGATGGTGTAGCCCGCCACATGCTCCAGGGCATTTTCGACGCTGACCCGGCTGGCGCTCTTGCCAATCACCACCCCGAGTGCCGGGCCCGGTTGCAGGCGTTCACCCTGTGGGTGCAGCACCACGCCGTCGTGGCCGTTGCGGGTATTGGGCGTCTTGATGAACAGCACCGGCTTCACCGGTGGTTTCTGGTAAGGCGCTTGTTCGAATTCGGCGAGACGTTGGTTCAGCAACCCCTGGTAGTTCAGCGCAACGCCGAACAGGGTGCCGTTCGCAACATCATGCAGGGCACGGCTCATGCTTTTCTCCTGGCAGTGGCGGGGCAGATTCGGACCTGCACCGTGGGAAATTCGTTAACGTGTTAACGTTATAATTAAGATGTTAACTATCGTCAAGCGTGGCAATATTTCAGGGCAGTCAAAACAACAAAGAGAATGCAGTGATGAGCGATCGTCAGCCGATCCCCAACATCAACATCGGGCAGGTCTACGACCAGCGTTACAGCGATGCCGAGGTGCACTACGACCGGCTCGGCAACCTGGCGGGATTTTTTGGCCGCAACATGCCGGTGCATCGCCATGACCGGTTTTTCCAGGTGCATTACGTCAAGACCGGCGCGGTGCGGGTCTACCTGGACGACCAGCAGTACCTCGAATCCGGGCCGATGTTTTTCCTCACGCCGCCGACGGTGGCGCATTCCTTCGTCACCGAAGCCGACGCCGACGGCCATGTGCTGACCGTGCGCCAGCAACTGGTGTGGGCCTTGATTGACGCCGACCCCAGCCTGGCCCCCGGCGCACAATTGCCGGCGGCCTGCGTGGCGTTGGCGCGGCTGGCACCGGAGTTTCAGCCCGAGGTGCGCCGCCTGGAATTCCTGTTTGATGAGCTGTGCAGCGAGATCAACGCCCAGGCCAGCGGACGCGGTTCGGCCCTGGACAGCCTGACGCGGCTGATCATGATCAGCCTGCTGCGGCTCTGCGCCAATTCCCTGGAAGCCCGTCCTGCACGGCACGAAGACCTGCGGATTTTTCACCGCTTCAACGAACTGATCGAAGACCACTACCTGCAACACTGGCCGCTGTCGCGCTACGCCGACGGTATCGGCGTCACTGAAGCGCGGCTCAACGAGGTGTGCCGACGCATCGCCGATCTGCCGTCCAAGCGCCTGATTCTGGAGCGGCTGATGCAGGAGGCCCGGCGCCTGCTGCTGTTCACCGGCAGTTCGGCGAATGAAATCTGCTACCAGCTGGGGTTCAAGGACCCGGCGTATTTCAGCCGGTTCTTCCAGCGCTACGCGCAGATGACGCCGGGGGAATACCGCCAGCGTCAATCGGGGTTGCGTTGAGGCGCCCGGCGTTACCACAGGGCCACGGTGTAGCCGATGATCACCCGGCTTTCTTCGATGTCGCTGGTCAGGCCGTTGCTTGAGCGCAGGGTCGCATTGCGCAGGCGCACGTTGACGTTCTTCAGCGGGCCGCTCTGCACGGTGTAGACCAGGTCGGTGTCGCGCTCCCATTCCCGGCCGTTGCGCACCGTGGCGGTTTGCGCGTGGCTGCCGTCGACGTAGCGGGTCATGAAGGTCAGGCCCGGCAGGCCGAGGGCGGCGAAGTTGTAGTCGTAGCGCGCCTGCCAGGCATCGGTGTTGGCCTTGGTGAAGATATTGATGGTCACCAGGTTGACCGAATACGGATCTTGCCCCGGGAAGGCAAAGTCGCCGTCACCGGAAAGGTTCTGGAAGCCCAGGCCGAATTTGTGTGCGCCCACCGACAAACTGAACATGCCGTTGAAAAAGCGGTTGTCGATCCGCCCGCCGTCGACCCGCGAAGCGCTGCGCAGCAGGGCGCTGCCTTGCTCGCGGGTGTCGAAGTAGCGCAGATCGGTGCGCAGGTTCACGCCTTCGGCCAGCGGCAGGTCATGCACCAGGCCGATGAAATTCTGGCGGTAGATGTCCTGCATCTGCGCGTAGTAATAGGTCGCGGCCAGGTGCGGGTTGATCGCGTAGGTGCCGCCGGCAAGGTCCAGGTGGCTGCTGTTGACGCCGCCGTAGCTCATGGATTCGTTGTTGGAGGAGTCCCGCAGGTTCTGCTTTTCCAGGCGGCCGACGTTCAATGTCAGGCCGTCGATGTCCTGGGAGGTCACCAGTTCACCGTTGTAGGTCGACGGCAACAGCCGCGTGTCGTTATAGGCGGCCACCGGCAACAGCGGTTGCAGGGTGCCGAGCTTGAGCACGGTTTTCGACACGCGCAATTTGGCGGTCAGGCCGAGTTCGCTGTAGCTGTCGGCCGGCTCGCCGCTGGCGCCAGACGGCAACAGCCCGGTGCCCCGGCGGTCGCGGCTGGAGTCGAGCTTCAGGCCCATTTCACCCAGGGCGTCCACGCCAAACCCGACCAAGCCTTCGGTATAGCCCGACTCCAGGCGCAGCACAAAACCTTGCGCCCATTCGTCTGCCTTGTTCTGCGGCGCGTTGGCCTGGCGAAAGTCGCGGTTCATGTAGAAATTGCGCAGGTCCAGGCTGGCCTTGCTGTCCTGGATGAAGTCGGCGTGGGCGACCAGAGGGCTAAACGCGGCGCACAGGCCAGCGCTTGCCGCCGTGCGAAAGAGGCACGAATGCATGAGGGGCGTTCCTTTTGTTGTTTTTGTTGGTAGAGCCCGCCACCAGGGCAGGGGCGGGCATATTGTTAACATGTTATCTTTAAGCTGAATAGCTGGATTAACAGGTTTTTATGAATTCGTTTCGAAATTAACGACTTGCTGCGTGCGTCGGGTTGCGCACCCGGGACACCGACTCTAAGCTTCGTCGCTTCGACCTCTATTGCGCGTGAACCATGCCCACCCCCAGACCGTCCCTTACGCTCACCTTGCTCCAGGCCCGCGAAGCGACCATGGCGTTCTTCCGGCCGTTGCTCAATGAACATGACCTGACCGAACAGCAGTGGCGGGTGATCCGCATCCTGCGCCAGCAAGGCGAACTCGAAAGCCACCAACTGGCGCACCTCGCCTGCATCCTCAAGCCGAGCATGACCGGCGTACTGGGGCGGCTGGAGCGTGACGGCATCGTGCGCCGGCGCAAATCCGCCGAAGACCAGCGCCGGGTGTTCGTCGCCCTGACCGAACAGGGACAGCAGTGTTTCGTCGACATGAGCGCCGGGATGGAAAGCAATTACCTGAAGATTCAGGAGCAGTTCGGCGAGGAATCCCTGGAGCAATTGATGGAGCTGCTCCAGAAGCTCAAAGGCATCAAACCGTAATAATCAAAAAATAGTGGCTGAAGCCTGTCCCTTTTTTTCACGTGACTGGTCATTCCAGGTAAGTGAACAAAATCGAGAGCTTCTTCCAATGCCCGCAATACGCCCGTTGCTGAACCTCAGCCTCATGCTGAGCCTGAGTGCCAGCCCGTTGTTCGTTCCCATCAGCTATGCCGAAGACGGTGCGTCCCGGCGCAGCTACCAGGTGCCGGCCGGCAGCCTGAGCGCCGCGCTGACCCGTTTCGCCGGGCTGGCCGGGGTCAACCTCTCGGTGGACCCGGCGCTGGTCAGCGGCCGCAACAGCAGCGGGTTGTCCGGCGAATACGGCGTCGAAGAAGGTTTCGCGCGCCTGCTCCAGGGCTCCGGCCTGCAACTGCAGCCCATGGGCGAGCAGGCCTATAGGCTGACCCCGATTCCCGAAGGCGGCAGCCTGCAACTGGCGCCCACCTCGATTCTCGGCACCACCGGCGATGGCGACAGCGAGTCTTTCGCCGGTGGCCAGGTGGCGCGCCGTGGCTCCCAGGGCCTGCTGGGCTCGAAGGACTTCATGGATACTCCGTTCAGCATGACCACCTACACCAGCGCGGCGGTCAAGAACCAACAGGCGCGTACCCTTGGCGACCTGATTGCCAGCGACCCCTCGGTGCGCGCCACCAACCCGGCCGGCGGGCGCTATGAGCAATTCACCATTCGCGGCTTCAGCCTGTTCAACAGTGATGTCGCCTACAACGGCCTCTATGGCGTATTGCCGACCTACACCATCGACATGGAAATGGCCGAGCGCGTCGACATCATCAAAGGCCCCAGCCAGTTGATCAACGGCATCTCGCCACGGGGCAGCGTGGGCGGCGGGATCAACGTGGTGCCCAAGCGTGCCACCGACACACCCATCACCTCGCTCACCGGCAGTTGGGCCTCCGACAGCCAGGCGGGCGGAGCCGTGGATATCGGCCGGCGTTTTGGTGAAGACAACCAGTTCGGCCTGCGTTTCAACGGCGTGAAACAGTCCGGCGACACCGCCTGGGATCACCAGAGTGTCGACCGCGAAATGGCCGTGCTGGGCCTGGATTTTCGCGGTGAACGCCTGCGACTCTCCACCGACATCGGTCGTACCGAGCGCGACACCGACGCCCCCCAGGAACGTGTGCAAGTCGGGCCCGACGCCAGGGTGCCGAGTGCCAACGACGTACGCCACAACTACGCGCAGCCCTGGAGCAAGGCAAGCACCAACGACACCTTCGGCACGGTCAACGGCGAGTTTGATCTCAGCGACAACCTAATGCTCTACGGCGGCGTCGGTGCGCGCAAAAGCAACCATGACTTCCTGCGCCATGCAGTGTCGGTGGCCAACAACGCCGGTGATTTCAGCGTGCAGCCCCGCGACTTCACCCGCGATGAAAACGTGCGCACCGCCACGGCGGGCGTGCGCAACTGGTTCCATACCGGCCCGGTGAGCCATGAGGTCAACCTGGCGGCCAGCTACTTCTACATGGACTTCGAAAACGGCGGCGCGCGATATGCGCAGGGTTCGAGCAATATCTACAACCCTGTGGAAACCCCGGCGCCTGGCCGGCCAACGCGATTTGACTCGAAGGTCTACACCGAAAACCGTTTCAGCGGTGTGGCGTTGTCCGACACCCTGGGTTTTTTCGATGACCGGTTGCTGCTGACCCTCGGTGCGCGCTGGCAGCGGGTCAAGGTCGACGACTGGACCGATGACGTCAAAGGCGACACCGCCTACGACGAGGAAAAAATTTCACCGTCCGGCGGCATCCTGTTCAAGGCCACCGACAAGCTTTCGTTGTACGCCAACTACATGGAAGGCCTGAGCCAGGGCAAGGTCGCGCCGTCGGCGTCGGTCAACGATGACGAAATCTTCCCACCGTTCATCAGCCGTCAGGTCGAAGTCGGCGCCAAGTACGACGCCGGTGCGTTCGCGGTGACGGCCGCTGTATTCAGGATCAAGCAGCCGGCCTACGAGACCAACGCCACCACGCTGGTCTTCGGCCCCAATGGCAAGCGCCAGAACGATGGTGTGGAACTCAGCGTGTTCGGCGAGCCGCTCAAGGGTTTCCGCCTGCTGGGCGGGGTGATGTACATCGACAGCGAACTGACCCACACCACCAACGGCACCTACGACGGCAACCGCGCGCCGGCCACGCCCAAGTACAACGTCAACCTGGGCGCGGAG
This sequence comes from Pseudomonas sp. NPDC087814, assembly GCF_044742865.1. NCBI lineage: Bacteria > Pseudomonadati > Pseudomonadota > Gammaproteobacteria > Pseudomonadales > Pseudomonadaceae > Pseudomonas > Pseudomonas sp. NPDC087814. The sequence continues at coordinate 19,697 of NZ_JBIUVK010000061.1, forward strand.
TGGGACGTGCCGACTGTTGAAGGCCTGACCCTGACCAGCCGCGGGATCTATTCCAGCTCGCAGTACCTGGACCAGTCCAACGTCAAGGAAATCGACGCCTGGACGCGGCTTGATGTCGGCGCACGCTACGCCTTCAAGGTCGACGACAAGCACATCACCCTGCGGGCCAATGTCGAGAACGTGGCCAACCGGCGCTACTGGAGTTCGGCCGGTGCCTCGGATGACAGCGAGCCGGGGTTGACCTTGTCGACGCCGCGCACGTATTTACTGTCGGCGACCGTCGACTTCTAGCGGCAATCGCGCCACAGGGAAGTGGCACTCTTGTGCAGTTCAAAATTAAACGACGAGAAGTTCAATGATTAGTACTGTTGCAGTGGGCTGGCTATTTGCAATCGTGAACTAAGCATCAATATGTTAGTCGATGTGTTTAACAAGATTTTATGAATTGTGGCGAACTAATGGCCTTGGTCAGTAGTTCTAAAAGGCCATGATTTGCCACGGCTGTCCTGCACATCGCTTGTGTGCAGGGTCTTGATCTTGTTCAAGGCGCCGCTGGGACTAGTTGTTGTTTCTGCACCCTTGGAAACAGCCTCTTCAACTAGTTGTTCAGAATGGTGCAGATGTCTCAACCGATACCGTCAATGCCCATCGATGCATGCCGAATGCAGATTCCGGATGCCGAACAAGTGTGCGCGTGGCTGATGCGAAAAGCCGGTCTGAAAACCGTCGACCTGGAACGTGCTCGACGGTTATCTCAGGAATCCGACGACCCCGAACTGCTCGGCCTGCTGACGCGCCTGGGGCTGGTTTCCGAAGTGGAACTGGCGCGGGCCTGGGCCGATTTGCTCGGCGCGCCGTTGCTGCTGGCGGACGCCGCACCGCCCGTGCTCGACCCGCTGCCGGCGCTGACCGAACGCTTCATGCGCCATTACCAGGTGGTGCCGGTGGGCTGGAGCCACGGTGGTGTGCGGGTGTTGGCGGCCAACCCGGCGCTGCTGTATCCGTTCCAGGCCCTGGCGTACGCGTGCGGCGTGCCGGTGTGGCTGGCGGTCGGGCCGCGCAACGAAGTCGAAACCCTGATCGAGCGTTACTACGGCCAGGGCCGTTCCGCCATGGGCACCCTGATCGAAAACCTCGATGAACAGGGCGGCGCCCTGGAAGACATCGAACACCTCAAGGACATGGCCTCCGAAGCCCCGGTGATTCGCCTGGTCAACCTGATCCTGCAACGGGCCGTGGAGCACCGCGCCTCGGACATCCATATCGAACCCTTCGAAAACCAGCTCAAGGTGCGCTACCGCATCGACGGTGTGCTGCATGAAGCGGAAGCGCCGCCGGCGAGTTCCTCGGCGGCGGTGATTTCCCGGGTCAAGATCATGGCGCGCCTCGACATCGCCGAGCGCCGCCTGCCGCAGGACGGCCGGATCATGTTGCGCATCCAGGGCAAGGAGCTGGATTTGCGGGTATCCACGGTGCCCACCAGTTTTGGTGAGTCGGTGGTGATGCGCCTGCTGGACCGCCAGACCGTGCAGTTCGATTTCCAGAGCCTGGGCTTTGACGGCCAGCGTCTGGAAACCTTCCTTGAAGTGCTCGAGCGACCCCACGGCATCCTGCTGGTCACCGGGCCCACCGGCTCGGGTAAAACCACCACGCTCTATACCGCGTTGTCGCGGCTCAATACCGCCGAGCGCAAGATCATCACTGTCGAAGACCCGGTGGAATACCAGCTGGAAGGCATCAACCAGATCCAGGTCAAACCCGCCATTGGGCTGGACTTCGCCGGCGCGCTGCGCTCCATCGTGCGCCAGGACCCGGACGTGATCATGATCGGTGAAATCCGCGACCTCGAAACCTGCCGCATCGCCATCCAGTCTTCCCTGACCGGCCACCTGGTGCTCTCGACCCTGCATACCAACAGTGCCGCAGCAAGTATCACGCGCCTGCTGGACATGGGGGTGGAGAGCTACCTGATCGCCTCGACCGTCAATGGCATCCTCGCGCAGCGCCTGGTGCGCCGCCTCGACCCGGCGACCCGTGAGGCGTTCGAAGCCCCGCCGGAGCTGATCGAGGAACACGGCCTCGACCGCTTCACCGAGCAGCGCCCGATCCTGCTTTACCGGCCTCGCGCCAACGCCGCCGGCGGCGGTTACCACGGCCGCAGTGCAATCACCGAATTGCTGGTGATGAATGACGAACTGCGCAGCTTGTTGATGCGCCAGGCCGACGCCGCGACCCTCGAACAGGCCGCCCGCCGTGGTGGCTTGCGCACCCTGCATGAAGAAGGCCTGCGCCAGGCGGTGGCCGGTGTCACGTCCCTTGAAGAAGTGTTGCGCGTCACCCGTGGAGAGGGCGCGTGAGCCTGTTCAAATACCGCGCCCTGGACAGCCAGGGCGTCGCGCAGAACGGCACCCTCGAAGCGAAGGACCAGGCCGCCGCCGTCGCTGCGCTGCACAAGCGTGGCCTGCTGCTATTGCACATCGATGCCGCCGGTGCCCAAGGGCTGCGCAATGCCTTCGGGCGCGGCCAGTTGAATGGCGCGGCGCTGGTCAGTTTTACCCAGCAACTGGCCACCCTGCTGGGCGCGGGCCAACCGCTGGAGCGCTCGCTGGGCATCCTGCTCAAGCAGCCCGGCCAGCCGCAGACCCGGGCACTGATCGAGCGTATCCGCGAGCACGTCAAGGCCGGCAAGCCATTGTCGGCAGCGCTGGAAGAGGAGGGCAGCCAATTTTCGCCGCTGTACCTGAGCATGGTGCGTGCCGGTGAGGCGGGCGGTGCGCTGGAGAACACCCTGCGCCAACTCAGTGACTACCTGGAACGCAGCCAGTTATTGAGAGGCGAGGTGATCAACGCGCTGATCTATCCCGCCTTCCTGGTGGTGGGCGTGCTCGGTTCCCTGGCGCTGTTGCTGGCTTACGTGGTGCCGCAGTTCGTGCCGATCTTCAAGGACCTGGGTGTGCCGATTCCGTTGATCACCGAAGTGATCCTGGGCCTTGGCCAGTTCCTCGGCGCCTATGGCCTGGCGGTACTCGCCGGGTTGATCGTGACGGTCTGGGCCCTGGCGGCACGCCTGCGCAACCCACGACACCGCGAGCAGTACGACCGGCGCGTGCTGGGTATCCGCGTTATCGGCCCGCTGTTGCAGCGGGTCGAAGCCGCACGCCTGGCACGCACCCTCGGCACCTTGCTGAGCAACGGCGTGGCGCTGCTGCAAGCGCTGGTGATCGCGCGCCAGGTCTGCACCAACCGCGCCTTGCAGGCACAAGTGGCCCAGGCCGCCGAGTCGGTGAAAGGCGGCGGCACCCTGGCCAGTGCATTTGGCAGCCAACCGCTGCTGCCGGACCTGGCCCTGCAAATGATTGAAGTCGGCGAACAGGCCGGTGAACTGGACAGCATGCTGCTCAAGGTCGCCGACGTGTTCGACGTCGAAGCCAAGCGCGGCATCGACCGCCTGCTCGCCGCCCTGGTGCCGTCCCTGACGGTGGTCATGGCGGTGCTGGTGGCGGTGATCATGCTCGCGATCATGCTGCCGCTGATGAGCCTCACCAGCAATATATGAAGACCCAAGGAAGCAAGCCGATGCGCCATACCCGTTTCAAACCCGCCCGCCGCCAAGGCGGTTTCACCTTGCTGGAAATGCTCGCGGTGATTGTGTTGCTGGGCATCGTCGCGACCATCGTGGTGCGCCAGGTGGGCGGCAACGTCGACAAGGGCAAATACGGCGCGGGCAAGGCGCAACTGGCCAGCCTGAGCATGAAGATCGAGAGCTACGGCCTGGACGTCGGCTCGCCACCCAAGACCCTCCAGCAATTGGTCGACAAGCCCGGCAACACCGCCGGCTGGGCCGGGCCGTACGCCAAGCCCTCAGACCTCAAGGACCCGTTCGGCCATGCCTTCGGCTATCGCTTCCCCGGTGAACATGGCGCCTTCGACCTGATTTTCTACGGTCAGGACGGCCAGCCCGGCGGCGAAGGCTACAGCGCCGACCTGGGCAACTGGGAATAATGCCGGCCCTCCAACGCGGCTTTACCCTGCTGGAGATGCTGGTGGTGATCGTGTTGATCAGCATCGCGGCCGGGTTGGTGGGATTTGGTCTGCAACAAGGCCTGCGGGTAGCGAAAGAGCGCCAGGTGGTCGGGCAGATGGTGGATGCCCTGCGCAGCACACGGGCACGGGCGATTGTCAGCGGCAGGTCGGCCAAGACCGTCTTCGACTTGGCCCGGCTGAACTTTCAGGCGCCGGGGCAACCCATCAAGCACTGGCCGGCCGATCTGCAAGTGACCCTGCACACCGCCGAACACGCAGGCGCTGCGGTGGAGTTTTACCCCGACGGCAGCTCTACCGGCGGCAACCTGTTATTGGCCAATGGCACGCGACGCTGGCGCATCGACGTCGGCTGGCTGACCGGCAGCGTGCAGTCCAGGGCATTGCCATGAAGCGTCAGTCGGGTTTCACCTTGCTGGAAATGCTCGCAGCGCTGACCCTCATGGCGATCTGCAGCACGGTGTTGCTGGTCGCGTTCGGCCAAAGCGCGCGCTCGTTGTTGCAGGTGGCCCACAGCGACCGCCTGACCCATACCGCCTTGAGCGTGATGGATCAGGAGGCGTCGGGGCCCCTGGCCAGTGGCGTGCGCGAGGGCGAGCTGGACGGCATTGCCTGGCAACTGCGCGTCGCCCAGCAGCCCACCCGCATCGGTCAGCCACATTTGTTTCGCCTTGATCTCAGCGTCAGCGAAGGTCCGCGCCGCGCAAATTTCAGTACCTTGAAACTGCGCGCCAGCCGCGACGGGAGCCTCCAGTGAAGCAGCAGCGGGGCTTCACGTTGCTCGAAATCATGATCGTGCTCAGCTTGCTGGGCGTGTTGTTGGCCCTGGTGGGCGGCGCGCTCCTGGGAGCCAACCGTGCAGTACTCAAGGCGCAGCGCTACACCGTCAGCCTGGATGAAAGTCGCGCCGCGCAACAGTTCCTGCGCACGTCCATCAGCGAGGCGCTGCCCCTGGACGTGACCGAGGACGACAGCCAGACCAACGGCTTTTTTGTCGGCGCCCCCCAGCGCCTGCAATACGTCGCGACCTTGCCGGGCGTGCTCGGCGGCGGTATCCAGCGTTTCACCTTGCAGTTGACCGAGCGCGAGTTGCAGGTGGCGTTCGCACGGTTTGAGTCCAATGCCCAAGTGAGCGTGCCGGCCACCCGCAGCGAACCGCAGGTGTTGCTGAAGAACGTCGAGGATCTGCAATTCAGCTATCGCGGCCTGTCGCCCAAGGGCCAGGCCACCGGTTGGATCAGTGACTGGCCGTGGACCAAACGCCTGCCTTATGCGGTACGCATTGCAGCACAGGTCAACGGACCGGTGCCGTGGGTCACCCAAGTGGTTGCCCTGCGGCTGAACCTCTCTAGCGGAGCATCAGGCGAATGAAGCGTCAGCGCGGCGTTGCATTGCTGCTGGTGCTGTGGGTACTGGCGTTGCTCAGCTTGCTGCTGGGCGGCCTGGCCGGTTGGGTACAACTGGAAAGCCGCCAGGCCCTGTGGCATCGCCAGCATACCCAGGCGCTGCTGGCGGCGGAGGCGGGCGTGGCGTTGGCCATGCAGGCCCTGGCCGACCCGCTGCAACGCAAGCAATGGATCGCCGACGGCCGTGAAATGCCGCTGGTATTTGATGACGCACAGCTTCACGTGAGCCTGCACAGCGAGCGCGGCAAGCTGTATTTGAACAGCGCCGAGGCCGCTGACTTTGCCCGCCTGGCCCTGGCCTGCGGTGCCACCCAGGCCCAGGCCAGCCGGCTCGCCGGGGACCTGGAAATGCGGCGCAACGCAGGCCTGGCGCCGTTCCGCGTGGTGGAGGAAGTGCGGCAATTGCCCGGCATGACCCAGGCGCTGTACAGCCGGCTGGCCCCGGAAATCAGTTTGTGGAGTGGCCTGGACCGGCCCGATCCCGCCTTCGCCAGCCCCTTGATGCGCCAGGCGCTGAACCTGCCCCGGCAGAGCGCGGTAGGGGCCGACCCCGGTGACGTGCTGGTGATCGACAGCCGCGCACAACGCCCCGGCGGTTACCACGCCCGGTTACGAACCATGGTTTTATTGAGCCCATCGGAGGGAAGCGCACAACCTTATCGGGTGCTGCGTTGGCAAGAATGAATCCATACCTTTCGGCGCCAGTGGCGCGCCTTCAACAGCTGGCCGAACCGCTCACCCGGCGCTGGCGCGGCAGCTTGCTGCAAGTGGGCTGGCGCCTGTGGCTCAAGGAGCTGCGTGGCTGCCTGCCGGCGTGGCTGTCGGTCCGTGACATCCCCGAGCACCGCTACCACTGGCCGTTGACCGGGCCGGTGGCAAAACCTGCCGACGAGGTGCGCCAGGTGCTGGTGCTCGCGCCCTCGGCGGTGTTACTGCAAACCCTGCAACTGCCCCTGGCGGCCGCGCGCAACCTGTCAACCGTGGTGGGTTATGAGCTGGACCGCTTTACCCCGTTCGAGGCTGAACAGTTGTACTTCGTGGCCCGCCAGGAACGGCGCACCGCCACGCATGTGCAAGTGACCCTGGTGGCCATCCTGCGGGAGCGCCTGGATCAAATCCTGTTGGACTGCGCTGCTCTCGGCTTGCAGCCCCATGCGGTGGATGTGGACGGGCCAATGGGCATCGACCTGCTGCCGGCGCCGTTGCGCCCACGCCAGCGGCCGGCCGGGAAGGGCTTGCAACGCAGCCTGCCCTGGCTGTGCGGCGCCTTGCTGGTTGCCGCGATGCTGCTGTGGCTCAACGACCGCCAGCGGGTGCTCGACGTCATGCAGGCGCAGGTGCAACAGCAGAAAGCCCAGGTCGCCGAGGTCCAGAGCCTGCGCCAGCAACTGCTTAACACCCGTGGCGCCGCGCAATACCTGATTCGCCGCAAGTCGGCACAACCGCCATTGGCGGCGCTGCTCAACGAACTGACCGCCTGCCTGCCCGCCGATACCTGGCTCGACCAGTTGGACGTCAACAACGGCGCCGACGTGTCCTTCTCCGGGCAAAGCGCCAAGGCGAGTGCCCTGATCACTCGGATCAAGGCGTGCCACAGCCTGGAAAACCCCCAGTTCGAAGGGGTGATCCAACCCGATGCGCAAACCGGCAAGGATCAGTTTTCCCTGCGCGCCCACTTGCACCAGGAGGCCGCCGATGCGCCGACCACTGACACCCCGTGAGCGTCGCGGCGCCGCCTTGCTGGTCCTGGCGCTGGTGCTGGGCGGCGGTTACTGGCTGCTGATCGACAGCTGGTTCGCCGGGCCATTGCGTGCCATGGGCGAGCAGGCCGAACAGCTGCGCGAACAACAGCAACGCTATGCGGGCCTGCTGCACCAGGGCGCCGCCTTGCGTGAGCAACTGGAGCAAGCCCGCCAGGACCCGGCCAGCAGCACCAGCCTGTTGCCGGGGGATGACCCCAGCGCCGTGGCGGCGGACCTGATGCAGCGCATCGCCGACCTGATCAACAGCCGCGCCGGCCTCGGCGGCGGCTGCAGCCTGACCCAGCGCATGCCCATCACTCCGGAGCAGGACGACACCGAACCCTATCGCCAGGTCAAAGTCAGCCTGACCCTCAACTGCGCCATCGAACCCTTGACCGCGATCCTGCATGAGCTGGAGTACCAGCGACCGTTCCTGTTCGTGGATGAAATGAGCGTCCGTCGCGGGCCGAATGCCCCCGCCAGCGGCGGTGCCGGAAAGCTGGTGGTGCACCTGTTGGTGCGCGGTTATCTGCAACCGGCAGCCGCCACGCAGGCCCGCCGATGATCAATTCATTGCGCCCCCTCGAGTGGGGATTGCTCGGTGTGGCCGGGCTGCTGGGCCTGCTGATGGTGGGCATCTTGAGCAGCATCGGCGACGCGCCGCAGTGGTTGGATGAGCCTGCCTCCGCCGTGCGCGCCAATGCTTCGGCCAAGGTTCACGTGGCCCCGAGTGCGACCCTGGAAAGCCTCGCCGGCACCTGGCAGGCGCCGCTGTTCAGCCCCGACCGCAGCCCCGATGCCGCCGTGGGTCAGGCCGAGATTTCCAGCCTGTCGAGCCTGAAGCTGACCGGCGTGCTGCTCGACGGCGACCTGCGCGTCGCGCTGCTCAAGCGTGACGAGGGCCCGCCGCTCAAGGTCCACCAAGGCCAGACTCTGCCCAACGGCTGGCGCCTGGAACACCTGACACCGCTGCACGCCCGTTTTGTGCTGGATGGCCGCACGCAAACCCTGAGCCTCAGCGTTCCGCGTTTGCCGCCGCCGTCCACCACACCACCGATTTCCCTTCCTCACGAGCCCGCCCCTTGATCGATACTTCCCCTAGCGCCTTGCGCACCAGCGTGTTTTGCCTGGCCACCGCCGTCGCCTTGGGCGGCTGTGGGTCATTCCCCGATCACCTCGACCCGGACGATGCCTTGCTTCACGAGGCGATGCAGGGCACCGGTTCGCAACGGCCGCCCGTGGACCCGGCCAGCGAGTCGCCTGCTGCCGACAGTCGCCAACCCCAGGTGCCCACGCCGCCCCAGCGCCAGTTGATTCGCGGTAACCAGCAGTTCGTGCGCCAGCCCGCACCGGCGCCGGCGGTCAAGGATGAAGCCAGTGGCGACATCGTGTTCAACTTCGCCGACCAGCCGATTGAAGCGGTGATCAACAGCGTCATGGGCGACCTGTTGCACGAGAACTACAGCATCGCCCAGGGCGTGAAAGGCAACGTAAGCTTTTCCACCTCAAAGCCGGTGAACAAGAAACAGGCGCTGTCGATCCTCGAGACCCTATTGTCCTGGACCGATAACGCGATGATCCGCCAGGGCCAGCGCTACGTGATCCTGCCCGCCAACCAGGCGGTGGCGGGCAAGCTGGTGCCGGAAATGAGCGTGTCGCAACCCTCCAGCGGGCTCTCGGCACGGCTGTTTCCGCTGCGCTATATCTCGGCTACGGAAATGCAGAAACTGCTCAAGCCGTTCGCCCGGGAAAACGCATTCCTGCTGGTGGACCCGGCACGCAACGTGCTGAGCCTGGCCGGTACGCCGGATGAGTTGGCCAACTATCAGGACACCATCGACACCTTCGACGTCGATTGGCTCAAGGGGATGTCGGTGGGGGTGTTCGGTTTGCAACGGGCCTCGGTGGCCGAGTTGATGCCCGAGCTGCAAAAAATGTTTGGCCCCGACAGCGGCATGCCCCTGGCGGGCATGGTGCGCTTCCTGCCCATCGAGCGGACCAATTCGGTGGTGGCGATCTCGTCCCAGCCGCAGTACCTCAGCGAAGTCGGCGACTGGATTCACACCATCGACGAAGGTGGCGGCAACGAGCCGCAGATGTACGTCTACGACGTGCGCAACATGAAGGCCACGGACCTCGCCAAATACCTGCGGCAGATCTACGGCACCGGCGCGATCAAGGACGATACGCCGGCCAAGGTGGCACCGGGGCTGCGCACGGCGACCTTGTCGTCACTCAACACCAGCGGCGGCACCTCGGGTGGCTTGAACAACAGCAGCAATAGCCCGCCCGTCAGTGACGATGAGGACCAGGCCCCGGCCGCCAGCGAAGACGGTGAAAATGCAGAGTCGGGCGCTGCCAAAAGCCTCGACGCCGGTACCCGGATCACCGCGCAAAAAAGCAGTAACCAGTTGCTGGTACGCACCCGACCGGTGCAGTGGAAGGAGATCGAATCGGCGATCAAGCGCCTCGACAACCCGCCGCTGCAAGTGCAGATCGAGACGCGCATCCTCGAAGTCAAACTCACCGGCGAACTGGACCTCGGGGTGCAATGGTACCTGGGCCGCCTGGCGGGCAACTCCACCAGCACCACGGTAGCCAATACCCCTGGCAGCCAGGGCGCCCTGGGTGGCGGCGGTGCGGGATTGGGCGCGGATTCGCTGTTCTATTCCTTCGTCAGCTCCAACCTGCAAGTGGCCTTGCACGCCCTGGAAACCAACGGCCGCACCCAGGTGCTGTCGGCGCCGTCGCTGGTGGTGATGAACAACCAGCCGGCGCAGATCCAGGTGGGGGACAACATCCCCATCAGCCAGACCACGGTCAACACCGGCAACGCCGACAGCACCTTGAGCAGCGTCGAATACGTGCAGACCGGGGTGATCCTCGACGTGGTGCCGCGCATCAACCCGGGCGGCCTGGTGTACATGGACATCCAGCAACAGGTCAGCGACGCCGAGAACCAAACCACCAACAGCAGCGACACACCCAACAACCCGCGTATCTCCACGCGCTCGGTGTCGACCCAGGTGGCGGTGCAAAGCGGCCAGACCGTGTTGCTCGGCGGGTTGATCAAGCAGGACAACGCCGAGAGCGTCAGTGCGGTGCCGTACCTGGGGAAAATCCCAGGGCTGCGCTGGTTGTTTGGCAACACCAGCAAGTCCAGGGATCGCACCGAGTTGATCGTGCTGATCACGCCGAGGGTGATCACCAGCAGCGGTCAGGCGCGGCAGGTGACGGATGACTATCGCCAGCAGATGCAGCTGTTGCGACCGGCGAACTGAAGGACCTTTCAGCCCTTGCGTTGCAGGGTGTGATAACCCAGCGCTGCGCGGGCTTCACGCAGGGATTTGCCTTCATCGAGCAGCGCCCGGATACGCGCTTCCACCGCTTCAATCGAGCGTGCACAGGCTGCCACTTCATGGGCCCGCTCGCGCGGCACGATCACCACGCCATTGGCGTCGGCGACCACGATGTCCCGGGCGCACACCCGGGCCTGGCCGATGGACACCGGCTGGTTTACCGCTTCCACTTCAACCCGGTCCTTGCCCGTGCGCATGAACCGGCCCTTGGTGAACAGCGGGTAGCCGTCGCCCAGGGCCTTGCTCACGTCGCGGCACACGCCATCGATCACCGTCGCGGCGATCCGCTGGCTGCCGGCGTACTGGGTCATGATGTCGCCCCACACCGTGCAGTCGGTGCGTCCGTCGTTGTCGATCACCACCACATCGCCTTCGGCCACGTCATCGATAAAGTCGCCTACGGTGCCCGGCGGGATGCTGGCGCTGACGTAGCGCACGGTGAAGGCCGGGCCGACCACCACCTGGCGATAGTTGTCCAGGGGCATGATTCCCAGGCATTGGCCGGGCAGGCCGAGTTTGTCCAGGGCGTCGGACACGCCCGGGGTGTCCAGGCCTGCAAACAGGGCAACCAATTCTTGGTCTTGGGGTGACATGGGTAACTCCTCGTGGTGGTGACAAATCAGGTCGCGTGGCTGGAGGCCGGGCGGGGCTCGGCAATGGTCAGCAAAATGATGAAGCTGATGAACGAGCCGATCGCCAGCCAGGCGAACACGTAGTTCCAGCCGTAGTTGTCCAGCAGCAGGCCGGTGATGAAGGGCGTGGCGGCGGCGCCCAACTGGCCGATCATGTTCACGATGGCGTTGGAGATCGGGAAGGTCTTCTTGGTGGTCAGGCCCATCGGGTAGACCATGTAGGACGAGAAGCCGAGGCTCAGCACCACGCCGGTCAGCATCAGCAGCAAGCCGTAGGGCAGGGGCTCGGCCGGTGAGTTGATCAGCAGGTACATCATCAGCGAGGTGCCGACCGCCGACAGCAACATGCCCGGCTTGCGGCGCCCGCCCATCAGGCGGTCCGAGCAGAAACCTCCCAGCAGGTTGCCCAGCACCGCGCCCACCCAGGGCGCTGCCGAGACCAGGCCCATGTTCATGATCGAAAACTGCTTGACGGTCATCAGGTAGGTGGGAATCCACGCCAGCAGCACGCTGGAGACACCGAGCTGGAAGCAGTAGCTGGTGGCGCACCCCCAGATATTCCATGAGGTGAAAACCTGACGGTTGGTTTCCAGGGGCTTTTCATCGCGGGTGCGGATCACCCGGTCGAGCTTTTTCACCCACGCCGGCGTCTTGTGCACACGGGCGGTCTGGGCGATTGCGGTGTCTTCGACGATGTATTGAAGTTCGGCCTGGTTGACGAAGCGGCTGCGGGACGGATGGTCGGTGACCAGGAAGTACCAGACCACCGCCAGCACGATGCCCGGGATCGCAAAGAAGTAGAAAATTTCGCGCCAGCCCCATACCGAAATGATCACGGCACACAGCGGCGGCACGATCACCGGTCCGAACTTCACGGCCGACAGAAAGATCCCCGACGCGGTGCCTTTTTCCCGTGCCGGAAACCAGTTATTGATGGTGGTGGTCATGCTGATGGGCAGCGGGCCTTCGGCGATACCCAGGCCCAGGCGATAGAGTTTCAGCGCCAGCAGTGAGCTGGCGGTGCCCACCAGCCCGGTCAACAGGGAGGTCAGCACCATGGCCCCCGGCAGGATCCGGCTGACGCCAAAGCGGCCGAAGGCAAAGCCCGACGGCAGTTGTGCCAGGGCGTAAGCCAGCAGGAACAGGCTGACCAGGCCACCGGCCTGGGCGTTGCTCATTGCAAATTCCTGGCGAATGAACGGCAGCGCCACGCCGAGGTTGGCCCGGTCGGCGGCGGCCACGGTGTAGATCAGGAAAATCAGCGCAGCAACCACCCAGCGGTATTGGCTGCGCACAGCGGGTTTTATGACTTCAGGCATAGACATGGGGGCGGACCTTGTTGTTGTGAGTGTTGTCCTGTTCGGCCTTAATCTTAAGAAGGGGCGCACGCCACCATTAGCGATATTTATCTATGTGAACTCATCACTTTTATTCTTCTGCCAGCAAGCTGCTGCAGAAGCCGCGGATTGCCTCGCACGCCTGGCGCAACGACTTGTCATCCAGGGCATAGGCGATGCGGATGTACGGCCCCAGGCCAAAGGCGCTGCCATGCACCACGGCTACATTGGCCTCATCCAGCAGCGCCAGGGCCACGTCTTCATCGCTGCGCAGCAGCCGCCCGCCCGCCGAGGTGCGCCCGATCAGCACGGCGCATGAGGCGAACGCGTAGAACGCGCCGGCGGGGCTGATGCACGTCAGGCCTGGCGTGTCGCTCAGCAACTGGACCATCAAGTCCCGGCGCGCCTGGAACACCCGGCGGCTGTCGCGGATGAAATCCCTGGGGCCTTCCAGTGCAGCGAGGGCCGCCTGTTGCGAGATCGAACAGGCGCCGGAGGTCTGCTGGCCCTGGAGTTTTTCCATGGCCTCCAGCAGCCAGCGTGGGCCGGTGGCGAAACCGATGCGCCAGCCGGTCATGGCATAGGCCTTGGACACGCCGTTCATGGTCAATGTACGCGGTGCCAGCCGGGGTTCAACCTGGGCCAGGGTATGGAACACCTGGCCGTCGAAGATCAGGTGCTCGTAGATGTCGTCCGCCAGGATCAGCACCTGCGGGTGGGCCAACAGCACTTCGGCCAGCGCCCGTAGCTCGCCCTCGCTGTACACCGCACCGGTGGGGTTGGACGGTGAGTTGAGGATCAGCCAGCGCGTCTGCGGGGTCATTGCAGCGGCCAGGGCCTCGGGTGTCAGCTTGAAACCGCTGTCGGCATCACAGGTGACGATGCGCGCTTCGCCGCCGCACAGTTGCACCATCTCCGGGTAACTGACCCAGTACGGCGCGGGCACGATCACCTCGTCGCCTTCATTGAGTGTGGCTGCCAGGGCGTTGTAGATCACCTGCTTGCCGCCGTTGCACACGAGGGTGTCCTGCCAGGACACGTCCAGGCCGTTTTCGCGCCGGAACTTCGCCGCCACCGCCTCCCGCAGGGCCCGCGCACCGGCCACCTGGGTGTAGCGGGTATGCCCGGTTTCAATGGCCTGGATCGCGGCTTCGCGGATATGCGCCGGGGTGTCGAAATCCGGTTCGCCGGCGCACAGCGAGATAATCTGCGCGCCTTGCGCCCGGCGTTCGGCGACGCGGTCCATGATGCGATAGGTGGCAGACGGTTGTGCGCTGGCCAGGCGCGGGTTCAGCCGCTGGATATCGGTACTCATCGGCTGATCGCCTCAAACTGTGCGTCGTGCATCACCTCGACCACAGAGCGCCCACTGCGCACGGCCTGCACCATGCCGTCCTGGCGGCGGGCAATGCGCTCGCCCAGGTCCAGGACCTTTTCGATCACCGCCTGGGCCACGAATACCGTGCCGCAGGTATCGGCAATCACGTAGTCGTCCTCGCTGACGCTTACGCCAGCAACGCTGAGGGTCACGCCGGCGTCGAGCTGCACCACGCGGTTGCGCGCACTGATCATGGTCACGCCGCGTCCGTACACCGGATAGCTGATGGCTTCGCTGCCGTCGATATCGCGGCTGAAACCATCAATCACCGTACCGCGTATGTGTTTGCGCAACGCCGCGTTGGCGATGATGTCGCCCCAGCAGGAAATGCCCTCGATACCGCCGGCAATCACCAGCACCCGGTCGTCTGTCGCGACCTGTTCGATCACCGGGGTGATCAAGTGCACGGTCGGGGCGATGTCGGACTTGGGGCCGAGCAGTACGGTACTGGCGCGGCCAACGATCTTCGGGCACTTCCACAACGGGCGCACGCCCACGGTGGCGCCGGGCAGGCCGAGGAAGTCGAGGGCGTCGGACACGGTGTTGGTGTCCAGTGCGGCCAGGCGGTCGAGCAAACGGTCAGGGGTCATGGGCAAGCCTCGGGTGACGGAGGCGGCCAGTGTCAGGCAGTGCCTATGATAGGTATATTACGAAGTACAGAAGCCTTGCATACGCTTAACCTATGGATAAGACCATGATCAACTTTCGCCTGATTCGTCACCTCTGGTTGTTCCTGGCCGTGGCTGAAGAGCAGAACTTTGGCCGTGCGGCCAAGCGCCTCGGCATGTCCCAGCCACCGCTGAGCGAGCAGATCCAGGTGCTGGAGCAGGCGCTCAAGGTCAAGCTGTTCGACCGCTCCCGACGGGGGGCCAAGCTGACTCCGGTGGGCGCGGCGATCCTGCCGGCGGTGCGCAAGTTCGCCGAGCAGCTGGAGCGCCTGGAACTCGCCGTGGAAGAAGCGGTGGCGGGACAGTCGGGGATGTTGACCATCGGCGCGATCTCCACGGCGATGTTTGATGTGCTGCCGGGGTTGATCGAGCAACTGAAGCTTGATTACCCGCAGCTCACGGTGTCGGTGCGGGAAATCGACAGCGTCGAGGCGTTGCCGGCGCTGGAGGCCGGGGATATCGACCTGGCGTTTGCCCGGCTGGATGGTGACCTTGGGGCTTCGGTGCAGTCATTGCCGCTGACGGAGGACCGGCTGGTGGTGGCGCTTCCGGTGGATCATCCGTTGGCGAGTCGTACGCGGATCAGTTTGTCGAGCCTGGCGAATGAGCCGTTGGTGATGTTTTCGCGCAACGTCAGTCCGGTGTATTTCGACAATTTGATCGCTACCTGTCGTGCCAGCGGGTTTTCGCCTCGGGTGCTGCATGAGGTGCGGTCGGTGGCTTCGCAGATCGCGTTTGTCTGCTATGGGCAGGGCATTGCGTTGGTGCCGGCGTCGTTGAAGAAGCTGGCGCCGGCCAATGTGGTGTTTCGGGCGTTGAGCCAGAAGCTCAATGTGGTGACCACGGCCGTCGCCTGGAATACCCAGCGGCCGAACCCGGTGGTGGAGGCGGTGATCGCGCGGTTTCGCTAGGGGTTGGGGTTGAGTACATATCCGTTATTTAGGTAACGGCGGCTTATGGTTCCGCTCTTACAGCGGGTCACTTTTGGCAAACGCCCGGAATGCCGGCCCAGCCAAAAGTAACCAAAAGGTCTTTGC
>NZ_JBIUVK010000062.1:0-35047 GCF_044742865.1 Pseudomonas sp. NPDC087814
GGAGTTAACAGCCTGGACGATCTTGCGCAGCGTATTGAGCATGGCTCGGGGTCGAACTCCTTCGTCAGTCGCGCGCTAAAAGGCGCGGGGCAAGCTCTTTAAGAGCGCGACGATAAACCTCGCGCTTGAATGTCACCACCTGGCCCAACGGATACCAATAACTGACCCAGCGCCAGCCATCGAACTCCGGTTTACCGGTCAAATCCATCCGCACCCGCTTCTAGTTGGAGATCAGGCGCAGGAGAAACCATTTCTGTTTCTGGCCGATGCACAGCGGTTGGCTGTGGGTACGCACCAGACGTTGCGGCAAACGATAGCGCAACCAGCCTCGGGTGCAGGCCAGAATTTGCACATCTTCACGTTCAAGGCCTACTTCTTCGTTCAACTCACGGTACAAGGCGTCTTCAGGGGTTTCGTCGGGGTTGATTCCGCCTTGAGGAAACTGCCAGGCATCTTGGTTGATACGGCGAGCCCATAGCACCTGTCCGGCATCATTCGTAAGAATAATCCCGACATTAGGACGGAAACCATCGGGGTCGATCACGGCAACAACCTCGCAAACGCATGTCACCGCATTGTTCCACAAAGATTGATACAGCGGCAACGAGGCTGCTTACCTTATGTGCACTCTTGTGAAAAGACCGTATTCTGGACGCCTTTTTACAGACTTTTCAGCGAGTAACTGCAATGCGCCTGGCTTTATTCGACTTGGACAACACGCTTTTGGGGGGTGACAGCGATCACGCCTGGGGCGATTACCTCTGTGAACGCGGGATTCTCGACGCGGTAGCCTACAAGGCCCGCAACGACGAGTTCTACCAGGACTACCTGGCCGGCAAGCTGGATAACGCCGAGTACCTGAACTTCTGCCTGGAAATCCTCGGCCGCACCGAGATGGCCCAGCTGGATGAATGGCATCGCGACTACATGCGCGACTGCATCGAGCCGATCGTGCTGCCCAAGGCAGTTGAGTTGCTGGCCAAGCACCGGGCGGCGGGCGACAAGCTGGTGATCATCACCGCGACCAACCGTTTTGTGACCGCGCCGATTGCCGAGCGACTGGGGGTTGAAACCCTGATTGCGACGGAATGCGAGATGGAAGACGGGCGCTACACAGGGCGCAGCACAGATATTCCGTGCTTCCGTGAGGGCAAGGTGACGCGCTTGAATCGTTGGCTGGAAGAGACCGGGTACAACCTGGAGGACAGCTACTTCTATAGCGACTCGATGAATGACCTGCCGCTGCTGGAGCAGGTGACCCACCCGGTGGCAGTGGATCCGGATCCGAATCTACGGGCTGAAGCCGAGAAGCGTGGCTGGCCGGTGATCACCCTGCGCGGCTAAAGATCGTTCCCACGCTCCGCGTGGGAATGCATCACTGGACGCTCTGCGTCCGCTCTTGGGACGCGGAGCGTCCCGGGCGGCGTTACCACGCGGAGCGTGGGAACGATCATCTAGACGGGCTTGGCACCCATCAACCCGGCAATCGCCACAAACCCCACCAGGCTCACCACCGCCAGCGCCACGGTAAAGTTCAAACTCCCCGCCCCGCCCAGCCGCAGTCGATTAAGCCGCACCACCAGCCAGAACCAGCTCAGCGCCGCCACGGTGTAGATCACGCTGGAACCCAGGATCCAGGTTTGCCCCAGCGGCCAGCCGATCAGGTGCGCCAGCCACCAGCCGGTGAACGGCATGCTCACCACGCAAATGCCCATCAACAACCACACAAACACCCACGGCCGCTGCACGGTATAGGCCGGCCCCGCGCTGCGTTTGCGCCAGGCCAGCACTGCCAGGGCGAGGCCGCTGAGCAGCAGCAACACCGTGGCCGCGATGTGGATAACTTTAAGGGTGGTCAGCGTTTCCATGTTCTCGATTCCTTGAAGGCCGCCCAGTCAGCGTAGTCGCTCAACCGAGGAACAGCTGGTAGGCCGGGTTATCACTTTCATCCCAGTACGGGTAGCCAATGGCCTCCAGCGCCGCCGGCACCAGGTGACGCTCGTCCGCCGGTACTTGCAGGCCCGCCACCACGCGCCCATCGGCGGCGCCGTGGTTGCGATAGTGGAACATCGAGATGTTCCAGCGCCCGCCCAATTTGTTAAGGAAGTTGAACAGTGCCCCCGGACGTTCCGGGAATTCGAAGCGGAACACCACCTCGTCGCTGACATGCGCCGCATGGCCGCCGACCATATGGCGGATGTGCAGCTTGGCCAGTTCGTTTTCCGTCAGGTCCAGCACCGGGAAACCCTGGCTGGTGAGGCTGGCGATCAGCGCGCTGCGCGGGTCGTTTTCCGGGTGGGTCTGCACGCCGACAAAAATGTGCGCCTCGCGCCCGGAGTGGTAGCGGTAGTTGAATTCGGTGATCTGGCGCTTGCCCACGGCCTCGCAGAAGGCCTTGAAGCTGCCCGGTTTCTCGGGGATGGTCACGGCGATGATGGCTTCGCGGCCTTCCCCCAGCTCGGCGCGCTCGGCCACATGGCGCAGGCGGTCGAAGTTGACGTTGGCCCCGGAATCGATGGCCACCAGGGTTTGCCCGGTGATGCCACGGGTCTCGACGTATTTCTTGATACCCGCCACGCCCAGGGCGCCAGCAGGTTCTGTGATGGAGCGGGTGTCGTCGTAGATGTCCTTGATCGCCGCGCAGATTTCATCGGTGCTGACGGTAATCACTTCATCCACGTAATCCTTGCAGATGTCGAAGGTGTGCTGGCCGATCTGCGCCACCGCCACGCCGTCGGCGAAGATGCCCACGGTCGGCAGTACCACGCGCTCGCCCGCCGCCATGGCGGCTTGCAGGCAGTTGGAGTCGTCCGGCTCGACGCCGATGATCTTGATTTCGGGCCGCAGGTATTTCACGTAGGCCGCGATACCGGCAATCAGGCCGCCGCCGCCCACCGGGACGAAAATCGCGTCCAACGGCCCCGGGTGCTGGCGCAGGATCTCCATCGCCACGGTGCCCTGCCCGGCAATGGTGTGCGGATCATCGTAGGGGTGAATGTAGACGTAGCCTTTTTCGTCGACCAGCTTCAGCGAATACGCCAGGGCTTCCGGGAAAGAATCCCCGTGCAGCACCACTTTGCCGCCACGGGAACGCACGCCTTCGACCTTGATCTCGGGGGTGGTCTTGGGCATCACGATGGTGGCCTTGACCCCCAGCACCTTGGCCGCCAGGGCCAGGCCCTGGGCATGGTTGCCCGCCGAAGCGGTGACTACGCCGCGCGCACGTTCTTCGGCGCTCAGTTGGGTCAGCTTGTTATAGGCACCGCGAATCTTGAACGAGAACACCGGCTGCAAGTCTTCGCGCTTGAGCCAGACCTTGTTGCCCAGCCGCTCGGAGAGCTGGCGGGCGGTCTGCAGCGGGGTTTCTACGGCAACGTCGTAAACGCGCGAGGTGAGGATCTTTTTGACGTACTGTTCAAGCATCGGAAAGCATCACTGGGCGGGTTGGGCAGGGCCAAGGAGTCTAACCCAGCGTTTGGCCGGGCGACCACACGAAAACCGAGGTTTTGTTGGGTTATACTCGCGCCCCTCTTTACTCCCCGCCCGTTCCGGAGCCCGCATGACCCAGGATCAACTCAAACAGGCAGTGGCCCAGGCCGCCGTCGATTTAATCCTTCCTAAACTCGACGATAAAAGCATTGTCGGTGTCGGCACCGGTTCCACCGCCAATTGCTTTATCGATGCGCTGGCCCTGCACAAGGGCGCGTTCGACGGCGCGGTTGCCAGCTCCGAAGCCACCGCTGCGCGGCTCAAGGGCCACGGTATTCCGGTGTACGAGCTGAACACCGTCAGCGACCTGGAGTTCTACGTCGACGGCGCCGATGAAAGCGACGCACACCTGAACCTGATCAAGGGCGGCGGCGCAGCCCTGACACGCGAGAAGATCGTCGCGGCCGTGGCCAAGACCTTCATCTGCATCGCCGACGCCAGCAAACTGGTGCCGGTACTCGGCGCGTTCCCGCTGCCGGTGGAAGTGATCCCGATGGCCCGCAGCCACGTGGCCCGCGAACTGGTGAAACTGGGCGGCGACCCGGTGTACCGCGAAGGTGTGCTGACCGACAACGGCAACATCATCATCGACGTGTTCAACATGCAGATCACCAACCCTGTGGAACTGGAGCGCCAGATCAACGCGATCGTCGGCGTCGTCACCAACGGTTTGTTTGCGGCCCGTCCGGCTGACGTACTGCTGCTGGGCACCCCGGAAGGCGTAAAAACGCTTAAGGCGTAATGCAAAACCCGTGTGGGAGCGGGCTTGCTCGCGAATGCGCAGTGTCAGTCACTGAATATGGCGCCTGATACACCGCATTCGCGAGCAAGCCCGCTCCCACATTTGTTCTGCACATGACTCAAGACTTGGTTTTTTTGAATACATAGAAAAGATTGGGCTCACTGACCATGTACAACGTGCCGTCGTTGTCCATGGCGATCCCCTCGGCCTGAGGCACGCGCTGCTTCAGGCCATGGCGCCCCTTGAGCAGCGACAGGCTGCTCAGGGGGCGACCGTCGATATCCAGTTCCAGCACCAAAAATGACTCATCCGACAGCGCCAGCAGATGACCGCTACGCTCGTCGTATTGCAGGCTCGACAGGTCGCGCACAAACAACCCGGCATCGCGCTTGGGGTTGTTGATCACGTGCACCGAATAGGTTTTTTCCGGTTTGAAATGCGGAAAGCCGTGGACCTCGTAGATCAGCATCGGGTCGCGTTCCTTGGCCACAAACAGGCGCTTGCCCACCGAGTCATAGGCCAGGCCTTCGAAGCCCTTGTTGCCGCCCAGGTGCACGCCGAGGGTCATTTGCTCGGCGTCGGCGGCATCGAGGAATTGGGTGTCGTCATCCACGTGGACCTTGATCAGCCGCTGCTGGCGTTCGTCGCTGATCACGTAGGTGTTGTCGCTGATGTACTCCACGGCCTCGGCATCGCCAAACCCCACCAGCGCAATGCGCCGCAGGATTTTGCCGTCCAGGGACAGTTCGACCAGCTCAGCGTTCTTGTTGGTCACGGTAAACAGGCTGTTGCGCACCGGATCAAAGGTCAGTGCCGAGACATCATCGTTGAGGCCGTCGATCACCTGCGCCTCCAGGGCCACCCGGTAATCCCCAAGGCCAATGGAGTGCTCCCCGGCGGGATTGCGCCAGGATTGCCAGTTGAACCAGGCACGCTCAAACAGGCGCAATTGCTGGGCAACCACACCGCACGCCACCAGGGCGATCAGGATCAGGATAAAAAAAGCAGGTTTGGGGCGGGCAAGTCGACGCATCGGGCGGGGCTCAGAGTAAAAACTGGCGAATGAATATCATGGTCGCCTGAATTTAAACTTAAACGCCCCGGGTGTCTGGCGGATGCCGCAGATAGAGAGAAATCTGACGTAATCGAACTACTGCGCCTGCTTCTCGAAGCGATAGAACAGGTTCGGCTCGCTGACCATGTACAGCGTGCCGTTCTCGTCCATGGTCACGCCTTCGGCACGGGGAATGGTGTTCTTCAAGCCATTGAAGCCGCCGAGCAAGGTCATGAAGCTGACCTGCTCGCCCTTCTCGTCCAGTTCCAGCAACAGATGGGAGTCCGCCGACAGCGCCAGCAGGTGGCCGGTACGTGGGTCGACGGTCAGCGCCGACAGGTTGCGCATGTCCAGTTCAGTGCTGGCGAGCTTTTGCTTGGCGCCGGAGAGGGTCTGGCTGCCGTCGCTTTTCCAGGTGAACAGGGCCGGTGGGCGTTCTTCGCCGAGGATCAGCTGTTGGTTGCGCTTGTCCCAGGTGACCGCCTCAAAGGCTTTGTTCTGGTCCTTGGACGGGCCCAGGTCATAGGACGGGAAGTCGGCTTTGTTCAACTGCTGGGTCTGCGGGTCGACCTTGACGATGGTCAGGCTGTGCTGGCGCTCATCGACCACGGCCATCAGGCCGTTTTCCATCATGGTCACGCCTTCCGGGTTGTTCCAGCCGTTGAGCGGCATCTTGCGCAGCACGTCGCCTTGCAGGGTCAGTTCAACCAGGAACGGGTTCTTGCCCATCACCGAGAACAGGGTCTTGGTCAGCGGGTTGTAGGTGAGGTCCGAGGCTTCGTCCTTCTCCATGCCAGGCAGCAGCTTGGCGTCGATCACCGCGTGGTAGTCCGGGAGCCAGACGCTTTCCAGGCGCTCGGCCGGGGTTTCGAAGCCCTCCGCCACCCACAGCACGCCGCGGTCGTCCCAGTGCATCGCCCAGGCCACGCCGTAAATGATCGCGCCGGCGAGGAACAGCCAGGAATACCAGCGCATGGCAAGGCGTGAACGAAACGTGGGTTTTACGGATGGGAGAGGCACGGCCATTACGCTTTCCAGAAAGTCAGCTTTAGGGGATAGCACAGGATCAAAAGGTCCGCGCGCAGGAGGCTGAGGATTATCCGGATGGGGTGTGAAAAAAATGCAAAAACCCGATTGGGTGACAGTACACAGATCAAATGTGGGAGCGGGCTTGCTCGCGAATGCGGAGTATCAGTCACTGAATCTGTCACTGATACACCGCTTTCGCGAGCAAGCCCGCTCCCACATTTTTTAACCGCGTTTCGCCAGGTATTCAGCGAACGCTGCTTTCGAAGCGGCTCACACCCGGCAATTCCAGCACCAGTTCATCGCCCACATTCAGCGGGCCCACGCCTGCCGGCGTACCGGTGAGGATCACATCCCCGGCCTGCAACGAGAAGCAGCCGGCCATGTACTGGATCATCGGGATGATCGGGTTGAGCATGATCGCGCTGTTGCCGTCCTGGCGCACTTCGCCATTGATGGTCAGGCGAATGCCGATATCCGTCACATCCGGGAAGGTGCTGCCGACCACGAACGGGGCAATCACTGCCGCGCCATCAAACGACTTGGCGATTTCCCACGGCAAGCCCTTGGCTTTCAGCTCGGCCTGTTTGTCCCGCAGGGTCAGGTCCAGGGCCGGGGCGAAGCCGGAGATGGCGTCCAGCACTTCCTCGCGGCTCGGTTTGGCCGACAACGGCTTGCCGATCAACACCGCGATTTCCGCTTCGTAATGCACCGAACCGCGCTCGGTAGGGATGGCAAAACCGCCTTCCAGTGCCACTACGCAACTGCCGGGCTTGATAAACAGCAGCGGCTCGGTCGGTACCGGGTTATCCAGTTCCTTGGCGTGTTCGGCGTAGTTACGCCCGATGCACACCACCTTCCCCAGGGGAAAGTGAATATTGGTGCCGTCGACATACTTGTGCTGGTAGCTCATGGACCGACTCCTTCAGGGACTGTTAAACAGCGAAAATCTTGCCCGGGTTCATGATCCCGTTCGGGTCGAACACCGCTTTCACTGCCTTCATGTATTCAATTTCAACCGGCGAACGGCTGTAGGTCAGGTAATCGCGCTTGGTCATGCCCACGCCGTGTTCGGCGGAGATCGAGCCGTTGTACTTCTGCACGGTCTCGAACACCCACTTGTTGACGGTGGCGCACTTGGCGAAGAACTCGTCCTTGCTCAGGTTTTCCGGCTTGAGAATGTTCAGGTGCAGGTTGCCGTCGCCGATGTGGCCGAACCAGACGATTTCGAAGTCCGGGTAGTGTTCGCCGACAATCGCGTCGATTTCCTTCAGGAAGGCTGGCACTTTCGACACAGTCACCGAAATGTCGTTCTTGTACGGCGTCCAGTGGGAGATGGTCTCGGAGATGTACTCGCGCAGCTTCCACAGGTTGTGCAGTTGGGTTTCGCTCTGGCTCATCACGCCGTCCAGCACCCAGCCCTGCTCGACGCAGTGTTCGAACGTGGCCAGGGCATCGTTGGCCACTTCTTCGGTGGTCGCTTCAAATTCCAGCAGCGCGTAGAACGGGCAGTCGGATTCGAACGGCGCCGGCACGTCGCCACGACCGAGGACTTTGGCCAGGGCCTTGTCGGAAAAGAATTCGAAGGCGGTCAGGTCCAGCTTGCTCTGGAAGGCGTGCAGCACCGGCATGATCGAGTCGAAGTCGGTGGTGCCGAGCACCATCGCGGTAAGGTTTTTCGGCGCACGGTCCAGGCGCATGGTCGCTTCGACCACAAACCCCAGGGTGCCTTCAGCGCCGATGAACAGCTGGCGCATGTCGTAGCCGGTGGCGTTCTTGATCAGGTCTTTGTTCAGTTCCAGCAGGTCGCCCTTGCCGGTGACGACTTTCATACCGGCGACCCAGTTACGGGTCATGCCGTAGCGAATGACCTTGATCCCGCCGGCATTGGTGCCGATATTGCCGCCAATCTGGCTGGAACCCGACGAGGCGAAATCCACCGGGTAGTACAGGCCTTTTTCTTCGGCGACGTTCTGCAATTGCTTGGTGACCACGCCCGGCTGGCACACGGCGGTGCGGTCGGTGAGGTTCACGTCGAGGATCTGGTTCATATAGTCGAACGACACAACCACTTCGCCATTCGCAGCGACGGCAGCGGCCGACAGGCCGGTACGGCCACCGGACGGCACCAGCGCGACCTTGTGCTCATTGGCCCAACGGACGATGGCCTGCACCTGCTCGGTGGTCTTCGGGAAGACGATGGCCACCGGGGCCGGCGCGAAATGCTTGGTCCAGTCCTTGCCATAAGCCTCAAGGGAGTCAGCATCGGTCAGGACCTTGCCAGGCTCAACCAGGGTCTTCAGCTCATCAATCAGGGCAGGATGGGTCATCGACAGAACTCTCGAACAATTCATGGTCATCCTGAGAACGCTTCACGTCGCAGGAATGGGTGTTTAGCGGGGCACGTATGCTAGCATACCGCCCCCGCAGGATAGTGCCCAAGGGCGTTCTGCGGTGACGGCTTTCCTGCCGTCCGGGTCAGCTTACGTGATCCGATTCCCTGCCATTTTTCTCCGGGATACAGGTTTACGCAGATGAGCAAGACTTCTCTCGATAAGAGCAAGATCAAGTTCCTTCTTCTGGAAGGCGTCCACCCATCGGCCGTCGAAGTCCTGAAGGCCGCCGGGTACACCAGCATTGAGTACATCACCAGTTCTCTGCCGGAAGCCCAGCTCAAGGAAAAGATCGCCGACGCGCACTTTATCGGCATTCGCTCCCGCACTCAGCTGACCGAAGAGATCTTCGATCACGCCAAGAAGTTGGTAGCTGTCGGCTGTTTCTGCATCGGCACCAACCAGGTCGACCTCAACGCAGCGCGCGAGCGCGGCATCGCGGTGTTCAACGCACCGTACTCCAACACCCGCTCCGTTGCTGAGCTGGTATTGGCCGAGGCGATCCTGTTGCTGCGCGGTATTCCCGAGAAGAACGCTTCCTGCCACCGTGGCGGCTGGATCAAGAGCGCAGCCAACTCCTTCGAAATCCGCGGCAAGAAGCTGGGTATCGTCGGTTACGGCTCGATCGGCACGCAGTTGTCGGTACTGGCCGAAGGCCTGGGCATGCAGGTGTTCTTCTACGACACCCTGACCAAGCTGCCATTGGGCAACGCCACCCAGGTGTCGAGCCTGACCGAGCTGCTGGGCATGTCCGACATCGTGACCCTGCACGTACCGGAAACCGCTGAAACCCAGTGGATGATCGGCGAGAAGGAAATCCGCGCCATCAAGAAGGGCGGGATCCTGATCAACGCTGCACGCGGCACCGTGGTCGAGCTGGACGCCCTGGCCGACGCGATCAAGGACAAGCACCTGATCGGCGCCGCCATCGACGTGTTCCCGGTAGAGCCGCGCTCTAACGACGACATCTTCGAAAGCCCGCTGCGTGGCCTGGACAACGTGATCCTGACCCCGCACATCGGCGGTTCCACCGCTGAAGCCCAAGCCAACATCGGCCTGGAAGTGTCGGAGAAACTGGTCAAGTACAGCGACAACGGTACGTCGGTGTCCTCGGTCAACTTCCCGGAAGTGGCTCTGCCGGCGCACCCTGGCAAGCACCGTCTGCTGCACATCCACCAGAACATCCCTGGCGTGATGATGGAGATCAACAAGGTCTTCGCGGAAAACGGCATCAACATTTCCGGTCAGTTCCTGCAGACCAACGAGAAAGTCGGCTACGTGGTTATCGACGTAGACGCCGAGTATTCGGACCTGGCGCAAGAGAAGCTGCAACACATCAACGGCACTATCCGTAGCCGCGTGTTGTTCTAATCGTTAAACGCGCATAAAAAAGGGAGACCCTCGGGTCTCCCTTTTTTTGTCTGAACAAATCTTACTTGACGTTAACCGTGATGACTTTCGAGGCTACAGTCGGGTTGAACTGCATGTGCAGTTTGTCGCCGGCTACCAGTTGCAGCGTGTGCTTGCCTGGGGTGAGGGTCAGCTCGGTTTCGGTCTGGGCCTTGCCGTAGTGGATCACGGTGTCGGTGGCCGGGATCGGCACGCTGGCATCCGGCAATTCTTTCTGGTCGATCAGCAGGTGGTGGTGGCCGGTGCCCGGATCCTGACTGGTGGCCGGAGCCAGTTTCAGGCCTTCCATGCCGAATTTCACGGTGAAGGTTTTATCGACGGTGGCGCCATCTTTGGGCGACACGATGAACACTTTGGCACCTTCTGGTGGAGCGCTGCGCGGGATGCCATCAGCAGCGGTCGCCAGCATCGAAGCGCCCAGCAATAGGCTGGCCAGGGTTGCACGGGTCAAAAAGGCTTTCATTCACTTCTCCAGTTTTTCCGGGAAATCTGTAGGGTTATGACAACTTCGCGACAAATTGCTGTCCAAGGCATTCAACACCATAGCAAAGCGAGCCTGAACAACGCTTCGCTCATTCGAATTCTTTAGGAGCGACCATGCGTTTCCTGCCTGGCCTGTTACTTTTACTGCCCCTTGCAAGTCCCTTGGCCCATGCCGAACTGATCGACGATGTATTTGACCGCGGGGAACTGCGCATCGCAATGGAAGCCAACACCCCGCCCTTCAACTTCAAGGAAGGCGACAAACTCACCGGTTTTGAAGTGGAGCTGGGTGAGTTGCTGGCCAAGGAAATGGACGTACGCCCCTCCTTTATCACTGTCGATGCCGCCGAGTTGCTGCCCGGCGTGGAAAGCGCCAAGTACGACGTGGCCATCAACCATATCGCTATGACTCCTGAACTGGCGGATCGTTTCGACTTCAGCGAGCCCTACAGCTACTCCAGCGCACAGCTGATCGTGCGCAAGCAGGAACAGCGCCCGTTGGGCAGCTTTGCGGCGCTCAAGGGCAAGGCGCTGGGCGTGGCCCAGGGCAGCCAGTTTGTGGAGCAGGCGCGCACCGCCGAGGGCGTTGATTTGCGCAGCTATGCCGATGCCAGGCAGCCGATCAAGGACGTTGCCGATCAACAGATCGATGCCGCCATCAGTGATCGGCTGCTGATTCCCTACGCGATTCGCGACAGCCAGCTGCCGGTGAAGGAAGGCGCAGACGTCGGCCCGACGCTGAGCCTGGCGATTCCGTTCCAGAAGGGTAACCCGGCGTTCAAGGCCAGCCTGGACAAGGCCTTGCAACGAGTGAAGGCCGATGGACGGCTGGCGGCGTTGTCGGAGAAGTGGTTCGGGATGGATGCGAGCAAGCCGGTGAAAAAGGCCGAATAAACGACTCGGTCAATGTGGGAGCGGGCTTGCTCGCGAATGCGGTGGCTCGGCTTGAGCATCGGGTGACTGACACTGCGCTTTCGCGAGCAAGCCCGCCCCACATGTTGATCTATGTCGGGCTTGAGCATTTTGCCAGGGCCACTGCCGCTTCAGGCAACTCCAGCTCACTGAACACCAGTACCCCATGGCGCTTGAGCAACGCCGCCGTCACGCCTTCGCCGGTGACCTTTACGCCGGTGAAGGTACCGTCATAGGTCAGCAGATTGCCGCACGACGGGCTGTTGGCCTTGAGTACGGCGACGCGGATATTGTGACGCTGTACCAGCGCCAATGCCTGGCGGGCGCCATCGAGGAAGGCTTCGCTGAAGTCTTCCCCCTGGGCCGTCAGCACTTGGGCGCGGCCTTCCCACACGTCAATCCCCTGCCCGCCCGGGATTTCGGCAGACGGCCGTGGCGTCGGCAAGCCACCCGCCACTTCCGGGCACACGGCAACCACCCGGCCTTCGGCCTGCCACGCGGCCAATTGATCGAAAGGCCCGCTGGCCCCTCCGTCGTAGCGTACCCGGTGCCCCAGCAGGCAGCGGCTGACCAGAATCTTTTGCATCATCAAAACGGCTCGTTGCCCCGCCGGCGAAACCAGCCGGTGAGGGACAGGCGTTCGCGGGTGGCGGGCATGACTTCATGGGGGATTTCCCCCGACAGGAATACCACCAGGCAACCGCCGGTGGGCACCACATCGTATTCGACGTCGCCCTTGAGGTACATGCGCAACTGGCCGCCATGTTCCGGCAGCCAGGCGTTGTTCAAGTAGATCACCGCCGACACCATGCGCCGGTCGTCATCGCGAAAACGGTCCACATGCTTGAGGTAAAACGCCCCCGGCGGGTACATCGCGAAGTGGCTTTCGAAGTCTTCCAGGCCCAGGAACAGGCCACGGTTCATCGCCACCCGCAGGCTGTCCATCAGCTCCAGGTAGTTATCGCAGGCCACCACCTCGCCCGGCTCCAGCCACTGGATATGGTCACCCCGGATGCCCTCGCGAATCTCCTGGGACGGCCCCCGTCCGACCGCCGCGGGCGCCAATTCACCTTCGGCGGCGCGTTTTTGGCACTCAGCCGCCAGTTCGAGGGTCAGAGCCTCGGGCAGGAAGATATTCTGCTGCGACCAGCCTTGTGCGGCCAGGTCATCGACAATGCGTAACAGCAGCGGGTGATCGGAGGGTATGGGCATGGCGCGCATAGTATCCATACGCCTGTGAATCCGACAGAGCCGCCGAGCGTCTGAATACACTTTAGTCAGGTGACCGATAGGATTTCTCGACAAATCCTACGCCCGACACGGACAATAGTGGCCGACTGACAGGAGTCCATATGCGTCGTTTGTTTTTTTCCTTGCTGATGTTCTGCGTTTTGCCCGCCTGGGCAGACAGCCATGACCAGTTGTACAAGGTCGCCGGCTGGGCAGACCAGCGCGCGCATTTTAATGACGCCCTCAGTGCCGCCCAGCAACGCTACCGCAACAGCCTACCGCCGGCGGTGTATCAGGCGCTGGTGGACAACAGCAATAAACGCTTCGCGCCCCAGTCGGTAGACCAGCGCGCCGAAGCGCAACTGCGCAAGAATTTGGCGGACCCTAAGCCGGCATTGGCTTTCTTCCAGTCGCCGCTGGGCCGCAAGATTGTCGCCGCCGAGTTGCTGGCCACCCGCCGCGATCAACTGGCGAAGAACGCCCAGGGCTTGCCGCACATGGAAGCCGATGCCACCCGCAGCCTGATCATCGGCCACCTGGCCCAGGCCTTGCCTGCGCGGGAAGCCGGGGCTGAAGTCAGCCTGGCGATTGCCGGCGTGGCGGCCGACAGCTTGAGCCAGATGATCCCCGGGCTGTTGGGCGGAGGCCAGGCGCAGGGCATGTTGAACGGCCAGCGTGAGCGCCTGATGCAGCAGATCGGCAATGATCTGAACAACACGCTGTTGTACGTCTACCGGGATTTGTCCGACCCGGAGCTGGAAGAGTTCGCGACGTTCGCGGAGTCGCCGGAGGGCAAGGCGTACTACAAGGCGGCACTGGCGGCGATTCGCGCCGGGCTGGCGGTCGGCCAAAGCACTTCAAGCCTGGCGCAGTAACCCTGTGGGAGCGGGCTTGCTCGCGAAGACGGTGTGCCAGTCACTGG
The DNA here is from genome assembly GCF_044742865.1 of Pseudomonas sp. NPDC087814. NCBI lineage: Bacteria > Pseudomonadati > Pseudomonadota > Gammaproteobacteria > Pseudomonadales > Pseudomonadaceae > Pseudomonas > Pseudomonas sp. NPDC087814. The sequence continues at coordinate 13,662 of NZ_JBIUVK010000062.1, forward strand.
TTATGCTAACTGATCGACCGCCTTCGCGAGCAAGCCCGCTCCCACATTTGGATTGCGTTATTTCAGGTGGTCGGTGAGAAACCCGAAGTATTGCTGCCGAATCTCCGGAATCTCATTCGCCAAGTGATGCCTGCCACGCGGCAGCATCAACACCTCCGGCTGGTCGAACTTGCTGCGCAGCACCTTCAGGTTGTGCTGCCAGTCCACCGTCATGTCTTCCTCACCCTGCACGATCAACGGCCGCCGCGTGCTGCGTGGCGCCGCTTCAACACGTTTGATCCAGCGCGCCAGGGCGCCCACCCAGGCAGTCGGCAACTGCCGTGGCTGCAATGGGTCGGCCTCCAGGAACGGCTTGAACTGCGGGTCGTTGGTGTTATCGCTGAAGCGCCGGGCAATGCCTTTGACGAACGGCCGGAGCAGGTAATAACTGAGCTGCGACCAGCCCCAGGCGCGGGGCCGCACCAGCGGTGACAACAGGAACGTCTTGCCCTGGGCCGGGCTGTCGACGCCATGGCTAAGCAGGTGATCCACCACAATCGCGCCGCCGGTGCTTTGCCCGAACAAGTGCCACGGCTGCGGCAACTGCAGCGCCTTGGCCTGTTCAAACAACGCCTGCACCACGTCCTGGTACACCGCAAAGTCATCAATGCTGGCCCGCTCGCCGCTGGACAGACCATGGCCCGGCAAGTCGCAGGCGATCACCACAAAACCCTGGTCCAGCGCCCAGTCCACGGCATGCCGGTACAGGCCCATATGGTCGTAGAAGCCATGGAACAGGAACATCGTCGCCACCGGCACCGGTGGCCACCACACCTGGCAGACCACGTCGAACCCATCCACCGCAAACCGCCCCAGGCGGCTTGTCGCGGGCACCTTGCGGGCAGCGAGGTCCAGGCCGTAGAAGCGCTGGTAGACCCGGGCCTCGGCTGAAAGCGGCTGCGCGTCCACCAGTGGGCGCAAGCTTTCGCGTAGATGATCAGGGTCAAACGTAACGGGCATAAGAACTTCCAGACTGTGGCTTCAACGCATTGAACAGATGAATATCGAGCCGCGATATTCATCTGTCAGGGCAAGCATGGCAAGCTACGCGTCCTCCGAGGATTGATCCAAATGCGACAGCCCTACCGCACCACCCTCTTCGCCAGCCTGATCGTGATCATTTGCGCCGGGGTGTTGTGGGCGGCGTATGACTGGTTCCAGGGGCGCTACCTGCGGGCATTCAGTGAGCATACGGCGGTGTTTTCCGGTGACAGCCTGAGCCTGCCGGCCGAGCTTGCCGGCCCGGGCCCGATCCGCATGGTGCACTTCTGGGACCCCGCCTGCCCGTGCAATGTCGGCAACCAGCAGCACCTTGGCGAGTTGATCGAGCAGTACGCCCCCCAGGGCGTGGAGTTCTATTCCCTGCAGAAAGCCGGCAGCCACGGCCAGTTGCCCGCCACCCTGGGCTCGATGAAGGCCCTCAAGGCCGTGCCCGGTGCCCAGCATCTGCCGGCCAGCCCTGCCGTGGGCATCTGGGACCGCAGCGGCAAGCTGGCGTATTTCGGGCCCTACAGCGAAGGGTTGACGTGTAACTCCAGCAACAGCTTTATCGAGCCGATCCTGCAAGCCCTCGAAGGCGGACGCGAGGTCAATGCGACCCACACCCTGGCGGTCGGCTGTTATTGCGAGTGGAACGGGGAAACGTCTCCACCCTGACCCGGCAAGCTGAACAGACGCTGTTCGTTCGACAAACTCGAACAACTGTATCGGCACGCTCCTGTATCGTAAGCAACTAGCCGTACAAGCAGACGACACGGGAACACATGAGCCAATTAACCATCATCCTCTGGATACTCAACGTCATCGTTGATACGTCCGGCCAGTTGGCGTTCAAAGCCGCAGCCTCAGCCAGCGCCGAGCATGACGGCATGGCCCACTGGCGCCATATGCTCAAGCGTCCGTGGATCTGGCTGGGCATCATCTGCTATGTGTTCGAATTCGTGCTGTGGCTGGCCTTCCTGACACTGGTGCCGTTGTCGGTCGGGGTGATGCTGGGCTCCATCAATATTGTCGTGATCATGATTGCGGGGCGTTTCCTGTTCAAGGAAAGCCTGAGCAAATGGCGGTTGATCGGCATCATGCTGATCGCCTGTGGCGTGACCGTCGTGGGGTTCGAGTAATGAAACGGTTTTATATCCTCGGTTTTCTGTCGCTGATCATTTTCGATACCTTGGCGCAGGTCAGTTTCAAGTTCGCCTCGATTCATGCCGAACCGCTGACGATGGACGCCGCCTGGTTGATCCGCGTGTTCGGTGCGCCATGGATCTACGGCGCATTCGTGGGCTACATCGGCGCGTTTTTCACCTGGATGACGCTGTTGAAATACGCCCCGGTGGGCCCGGCGTTTGCGGCCTCCCACCTGGAGCTGATCAGCGTGACGCTGATCTCCGTGTGGCTATTCAATGACACCTTGACCCTGCCCAAGGTCGTCGGCGGCGCGCTGATCATTGCGGGCATCCTGTGCCTGGCGCGCAGCGAAGACAAAGAATGCAAGACCGTCGAGGCCGAACCCTCGCAGACGCTGGCGTCATGACGCCCGTTGTCAGCCAGCGGGAGATTCCGCCAACGGCGGGGCTTCCCCTGCGCTGGCAGGACTTGTTCAACCGCTCGGGCGACCTGGCCCGCGACCTGGCCCGACAGCTCGACATCCCGCTGCCGGCCCTGCCCTGCTCCGGCACCGCCGCGCTGATCATGGCGCTGCGGGTGTTGCAGCAGCGCACGCCGGGGCGCACCGAGCTTATCGTGCCGGCCTATACCTGCCCGCTGGTGGCCCTGGCGGCCCATCACTGCCCGCCTTTGCGCGTGGTGGCGTGCGATCTGCAGCCCGGCAGCATCGACCTGGACGAACACCAGCTGGCGCAGCTGTGCAACCAAAACACCTTGGCGATCGTCGTCACTCACCTGGCCGGGCGTGTGGCGGATGTGGAGGCTGCCAAGCGCATTGCCGAGCCACTCGGCATTGCGGTGATCGAAGACGCCGCCCAAGCCATGGGCGCACTGGATGATGGAAAAAGCGTCGGACTGAAAGGCGACATCGGCTTTTTCAGCATGGCGCTGGGCAAAGGCCTGACGACGGCTGAAGGCGGTGTGTTATTCAGCCAGGATGCGGTGCTGCATCAGGCGTTGCACCAGCAATGCCGGCAGGACTTGCCCTTCAGCCTGCGCTGGGAAGTGCAACGCAGCGCCGAGCTGTGGGGCTATGCCGCGGCGTATCAGCCCCGCGGGCTGAAGTACGTGTACGGCAAACCGCTGCGGGCGGCGCTGGCGCGGGGCGATGAAGTGGCGGCGGTGGGCGATGATTTTTCCGTCAACGATATTCCGTTGCACCGCCTCGGCGGCTATCGCCAGAAGGTCGGCGCCGCAGCCCTGGCACGCTTGCCCGAGCATTTGCAGCAAGGCCGCCTGCGGGCCTTGCGTCGCGTGGCGCAGCTGAGCAGCTTGCCCGGCGTGTCGGTGTTGACCGACAGCCCGGGCCAGCAAGGCACCTGGCCGTTCCTGATGGTGGTGATGCCCAGCGCACAAACCCGCGATACCGCGATGGCGCAGCTGTGGACGGCAGGCCTGGGCGTGACCCGCCTGTTCATCCACGTATTGCCGGGCTACCCGGCACTCACCCCGCTGTTACAGCAAGGCGCCGATATCCCCCGCGCGCAAAGCTTCGCCGCCCAGACACTGTCGATCAGCAATAGCCACTGGCTGACGGACGAGCTGTTCGAGCAAGTGCTGGATCATCTGCGGCGGATTCTCAAACGCTAGGCCCAGCTTTGATCGATACGGGTCAACAAGCGCGCATTCAGCTCATTCTGCTGCTGTTGCCAGATCACCACCTGGTTCTCCGGCAGCTCTTCCTGGCCATCCGACGCACTCAGCCAGCGCTTGAACTTGCTCTGGTAGTGGTAGGCGGACACGTCGCCGGTAATGTCCGCGCCAATAATGCTGCCGTGGCAGGCGTCGATCAGCGCATTCAAATGCTTCTCCAGAAACTCGCCCTGGTCCCAGTTGGTATTCACCACCTGCGGGCTCAGCACGTCTTTGTCGATGGAGAGATACACCGGCAGCGAAGGGTCGAGCTGCGCCAGGAACGCGCTCATCAACTCGTCCGCGCTGGTGAATGCACGATTGCTGCGGCCTGCGCCGATCCAGTTCAACCAGCGGGTATCGACGTTGGTGTTCCAGTAGGTCAGCTTGCGTTTCACCAGCGGCGACCAGTGATTCTCCCAGGCGTGCTTGAGGGAAATGTCCGGCGAGCCAATGCCCAGCACGTGAACGTGCTCGACCTGCGGCAGGCGGCTGGCCCAGTAGACCCAGGACCCACAATGGATACCAAACGGATAACGCATGTTGTCCGGGTGGTTATCGCAAATGATCAGCTGGATCTTTTGCTGGGTGGGAAGACGGTTCAACAACAGCTGGCTGAGGTGGTGATAATCACCGCTGCCGGTAAACACACAGCCGTAATCGCTGGGCATCTGCGCGTGCAGGGCGCTCTCCAGCTCCTTGAACTGCGCCCAGCGGCAGCCGAAACGGATCTTCTCCTGCCAGGCTTGCAACGGCAGGGTAAGGGCGCCGGGAATGTTATTCACGGCGCCATCAAAATCGAGGATCAATGCGGGACGGTGCTGGCTCATGCGGTTTGCTCCTGCTGCCACTGGGTATCGCTTTCAAAATGGTGCCGGAAACGGTTCATCACTTTGCGCAGCAGCGGGTTCCTCACCCACACCAGATGGCGGGTAAACGTGAACTTGGCGCCGAGGCTGGACTTGACCTGTGGGTCGGTCCACCCCGCGACATAAAACTGCAGGCCCTTTTCCAGGGCGAACTCCAGGTTCACAAACCAGCTGACGAAGTACAGGTTGTGCTCCAGCGCCAGCGGGTAGTTCAGGCCGATGTACTTGTCGAGCAACTTGCCGTCTTGCTGGTAGCACAGGTTATAGCCAACCAGTTCGTCCTCGTCCCAGTAGCAGAACACATGCCCGCCGCTGTCGGCATCGGTGAGCAACTGGATGAAGAATTCGGGCGTGAGCAAGTCGAAGTGGATTTCGCTCTGTGCGTACACCGCCTTGTACAGCCGATACAGTTCCTGCTGCCATTGCTCATCGCTGAAGCGGGCATCGCCGGTGTCCAGGATCTCGATGCGCAGCTCATCACGGCTGCGCAGCTTGCGGCGGATATTGCGGCGACGGCTGTGGGACAACCGCGACAGATACTCATCCGTCGAGCTGAAGTCGATCGGTACATAGGCCAGCGCCTGGCCCTCTACATTGATGAATCCGCGCTGGGTGCAGGCCTCGATCAACGCGTGTGCGTAGCGATTGTCCTCAACGCTGAGCAGCGGAGAATCCAGCGGCACATCCTTGACGATGGTGAGCTTGCGTTGCGGTGCACACTCCTGTTGCAGCCATTGCGCCATGTCCTGTGGCGGTACGTTCAGCGGGAACGGGGAATATTCGCTGACCGTGGTGCCGATAAAACAGGTGTCGATATGCAGCCATGACTGCCACAAACGGTACCCCGGCCAACTGCGCAGGCGGCTACGCAGCTCATCGTCGGCGGTGGTCTGCAGGTCGAACCGGGTAAAAAAGTACGGCAGTCCCTGTGCTGACAGCTGGGCAGTGAAACCCACCGGCGGGTATCGCAAAAAATTGCTGATCAGCGATGGCGTTTCCATGCAGCAGGCATAAGGCACCTGTGCACGGCTGGGATCTGTCATAAATTGCATTCCGAAAGTGATAGCAAAGGCGCGCCCGGATGACGGGGTGAATCATCGCGCCGCTGGTTTCATGTAACAGAGTAAACATAATACTCCGCCTACCCGCGGCCCACTTCAGAACCCCCACTTCATGCAGCTCAGGTTCAGGGAGCACGAACCCGAGAGCATTTTCCGCAGCGCTCGCCAAACCCACTAAACTGCCCGAATCTTCACGGTGACCGACTAATAAGGGACAACCCATGAAACGCATCCTGACCGCGCTGGCCATCCTGCTCGTAGCCCTTATGGTTGGCGCCGGCTGGTACGTGTACAGCAAGCAGCCGACCCGCCAGGGCACGGTGGAGCTGGCCCATCTGCAAGGTTCGGTCACGGTGCGCTACGACGACCGAGGCGTGCCGCATATCCGCGCCGAGAACGAGACCGACCTGTACCGTGCCCTCGGCTACGTGCATGCCCAGGACCGGTTGTTCCAGATGGAGATCATGCGGCGCCTGTCCCGTGGCGAGCTGGCCGAGGTGCTGGGGCCCAAGCTGCTGGAGACCGACAAGCTATTTCGCAGCCTGCGCATTCGCGAGCGCGCCTTGAGCTACGTCGAGCACATGGACCATGAGTCTGCGTCCTGGAAGGCCCTGCAAGCCTACCTGGACGGGGTCAACCAGTATCAGGACAGCCACGCCAAACCCATGGAGTTCGACGTACTGGGCATCCCCAAGCGCCCGTTCACCGCCGAAGACACCATCAGCGTCGCCGGCTACCTGGCCTACAGCTTTGCCGCAGCCTTTCGCACCGAACCCTTGCTGACCTACGTACGCGATCAGTTGGGCAACGACTACCTGAAGGTCTTCGACCTCGACTGGCAGCCCAAGGGCGCGCTGAACCTGGCGGCCGGTGACTGGAAAGACCTCGGCGCCATTGCCCAGTTGAGCGAACAGGCCATGGCCGACAACGGCCTGCCGCAGTTCGAAGGCAGCAACGCCTGGGCCATCAGCGGCAGCCGCACCAAGAGCGGCAAACCGTTGCTGGCGGGTGACCCGCATATCCGTTTCTCGGTGCCGTCGGTGTGGTACGAGGCGCAGCTGTCGGCGCCGGGCTTCGAGCTTTACGGCTATCACAACGCGCTGGTGCCGGTGGCGTTCCTGGGCCACAACAAGGATTTCGGCTGGAGCCTGACCATGTTCCAGAACGATGACCTCGACCTGATCGCCGAGAAGGTCAACCCGGACAACCCCAACCAGGTCTGGTACCACGACAAGTGGGTGGACATGACCAGCAGCGAGCAACAGATCGCGGTCAAGGGCCAGGACCCGGTAACCTTGACGCTGCGCACCTCGCCCCACGGTCCGATCATCAACGACGTGCTCGGCGAGAATGCCGGCAAGACGCCGATTGCCATGTGGTGGGCATTCCTGGATACCGAAAACCCGATCCTCGACGGTTTCTATCAGCTCAACCGTGCCGATACCCTCGCCAAAGCGCGTGCGGCGGCGGCCAAGGTCCAGGCGCCTGGCTTGAACATCGTATGGGCCAATGCCAAGGGCGATATCGGCTGGTGGGCGGCGGCGCAATTGCCGATCCGCCCGGCCGGGGTCAACCCGGGCTTTATCCTCGACGGCAGTACCGCCCAGGCGGACAAGCTCGGTTTCTACCCATTCAGCGCCAACCCCCAGGAAGAAAACCCGGCCCGCGGTTATGTGGTGTCCGCCAATGCCCAGCCCGCGTCACCCACCGGCATGCCGATCCCCGGGTATTACAACCTGGCAGACCGTGGCCAGCAGTTGAACGCGCAACTGAGCGACAACAGCGTGAAATGGGACGTGGACAACAGCCAGGCCTTGCAGCTCGGCACCACCACCGCCTACGGGCCACGGCTGCTGGCACCGCTGCTGCCGGTGCTGCGTGACGTGGTCAAGGACCCGGCGCAGTTGAAGCTGGTGGAGCAACTGGCAGCCTGGAAAGGCGATTACCCGCTGGACTCCACCAGTGCCACGCTGTTCAACCAGTTCCTGTTCAACCTCACTGACGCGGCGTTCCACCCGAAACTGGGCGATGGGATGTTCAAGACCTTGCTCACCACTCGGGTAGTGGACGCAGCCTTGCCGCGCCTGGCCGCTTCAGCGGATTCGCCGTGGTGGGATGGCCACCGCGCCGAGACCGTCAAGCTTGCCTGGGACAACAGCCTGCAACACCTCAAGGCGACCTTTGGTGAGGATCCATCGCAGTGGCAATGGGGCAAGGCCCACACCCTGACCCACGGCCATCCACTGGGCTCGCAAAAGCCGTTGGACAAGATCGTCAACGTAGGCCCGTTTGCCGCTCCCGGCACCCATGAAGTACCCAACAACCAATCCGCACAGATCGGCCCGGCGCCGTGGCCGGTGACGTACGGGCCGTCGACCCGACGCCTGATTGATTTCGCCGATGCCGCACATGGGCTGACCATCAACCCGGTCGGGCAGAGTGGTGTGCCGTTCGACAAGCACTATTCCGATCAGGCGGAAACGTACATCGAAGGCGGGTATGAGCAGGCGCATTTCAATGATGAGGAAGTGACGGCGAATACCCGCAGTACGCTCAAGCTGTTGCCGGCCCGGACACCGCAATAACTGAAGAAACAAAAAACCAATGTGGGAGCGGGCTTGCTCGCGAATGCGGTGGATCAGTCAATACATCTGGTGACTGACACTCCGCATTCGCGAGCAAGCCCGCTCCCACATTTTGATCTGCGTTGTTGCGTCTACCGTGCTCGCAGCCGCCCCGGCGCCTCACCGTAGGTTTCCTTGAATTTCTTGCTGAACGCCGCCTGGGATTGATACCCCGCCCGAGCGGCAATATCCGTCAGGCTCAGCCGCGACTGATGCAGCAGGTTGAACGCCAGCTCCATGCGCAACTGCGTCAGCAACACCCACGGCGACACGCCCGCCACTTTGACAAACCCACGCATGAACGTCGCCCGGGACATCGACGCGGCGCTGGCCAGGCTGTCGATGGTCCACTCATGCCCGGGATCCGCCAGCATCGCCTGCCAGGCCTTGCCCAGGCGTTTGTCGGTCAACAAGGCAAAGGTGCCCGCCACCGGCGCTTGCTGCGTCAGCCATGCCCGCAGGATCAGGGTGAACAACGCCGACGACAGCGCATCAATGAAAAACCGCGCCCCCAGCCGCTGCCCGTCCGCCTCGCTGCGCAGCAGTGCGATCAATGCCGCCAGCTGCCCATCGGCCTGCCACTGCCGGCTGGACACCACCAGGTAGTCCGGCAACGCACTGAACAGCAACGACTGGCGGTTGTAGCGAAAGCTGCCGCAGAGCATGTCCACGTCCGGCTGCTCACCGCCCAGGCGATGGATCGGCAGCAAGCCGCCTTCGATCACGGTCTGCGCCACCGGCTTTACCCGCGCGCCCTGGCTGCGCACCAGGTGCGTCGCGCCACCGGGCATCAACAGGATGTCGCCCTCCTCCAGCGTCACCTGCTGCCCGCCGGACAATTCGGCGCGGCACGTGCCCGCCAGCACAATGTGATACGGCGCCACGCCCATCGGCTCGGGCTCGTGGTCCATGGCCCAGGCGCCCTGGAACTGGCAACGCAAGTCCAGGCTGCCCCGCAGGTTGGCCAACGCGATGAGGGTGTCGATGGAGTTCATTTGCGAGCATCGGTCAAAAAGGTGAGTGGATCGAACAAAAGCGCCAAACCTGAACCGCGCACACTGGCTTCACACCCAACCCGTTCAGGAGTTAACACGATGTTCAATAACTGGTCCGACTTGCTGCCTACCGTGAAGAAAGCCTTTGGCGCGCTGGGCAAGAGCAACCCGAAGATGGTCAAAGCCTACATGGCGCTGGGGGAAGCAGCCGAGGAAAATGACGTCCTCGATGCCAAGACCCGCGAGCTGATTTCCATCGCCGTGGCCATCACCACCCGCTGTGACGGCTGTATCGGCGTGCATGCCGACGCGGCAATCAAGGCCGGCGCCACCCGCGAAGAAGTGGCCGCGACCCTGGCCACCGCGATCTCGCTGAATGCCGGCGCGGCGTATATCTACTCGCTGCGCGCCCTGGAAGCCTATGACACGCTCAAACCGGCGCCGCAAAGTTAAGCCGGAATTGTTGCGGCGTCACGCCCAGCCGGCGATTGAACACACTGCGCATGTGCTGGGCATCGCGAAAGCCGCATTGATACGCCACGGTCTTGAGCGGTGCGTGGGTGCTTTCGAGCATCACCCGCGCCGCATCCACCCGCGCCCGCTCGACGAACTCCGCCGGAGTGATCTGCGCTTCCCGGGCAAATACCCGCGAGAAGTTGCGCGCGCTCATGTTGGCGGCTTTGGCCAGGTCGGCGATGGTCAGGTCGCCCGTCAGGTTGGCCAATACATACAGCTGCACCAGCGCCACCGCCGAGGTGGCTTGCGCGTGGGGTGTCAGGAACGGGCTGAACTGCGACTGCCCGCCGGAACGCTGGGTGAACACCACCAGGCGCTTGGCCACGCTGAGGGCGACTTCCGGCCCGTGGTCCTGGGCCAGCAGGTACAGCGACAGGTCGATGCCCGCCGTCACCCCGGCCGAGGTGTAGAGGTTGCCGTCCTGCACATAGAGGCGGTCGGCTTCGACCTGGGCCGATGGGCATAAGGCGGCCAGATCGGCAGCGTCGCCCCAGTGGGTGGTGACGGTGCGCCCGTCCAGCAACCCGGCGCGGGCGAGCATGAAGGCGCCGTTACAGATGGAGCCGAAACGTTTCGCTCGCGCGCTGGCGTCACGCAGCCATTGATTGAACACCGGGCCGAAATCCTCGAAGGGCAACTGCGGCCCGCCGGCCATCAATAGTAAATCGTAGGGCTCGACGGCCTCGCTGAAATGCCGGTGTGCCTGCAAGGACAAGCCGTTGGAACAGGCCATGTTGCCGTGCCCCAGGCCAATCACCTCCAGTTGGTAATGCGCCTCGGGCGGCAGAAAACGGTTGGCCTCGCAGAACACATCCAGGGGCCCGGTCACGTCCAGTGACTGAACGCCGGGGAAGATCAGGATGGCGACGGTTTTGCCCATGAGCAGGAACACCTTTTTCTAACTGAATAAACACAACCCTTGTAGGAGCTGGCTTGCCGGCGATGCAGACACCTCGGTGTAGCAGGTATACCGAGGTGATGCTATCGCAGGCAAGCCAGCTCCTACATTTGATCGCGCATAGCCTTGGCGCGATATCGCGGCACATTGGCCGGGATCGCATCCTCGCCGCGATGGCCCCTTCGCGGGCGCGCGACCAGACTGGACTCATCGGCGCCAACCCCGGCGCTTTCTTGAGGAGAACGACCATGAGCACCACCATCGCCGGCATCAAGATCCCGGACAGCGCCCTGGCCAAGGCCACCACCGAATACATCCGCGACATCGAATCCGACCTGTTGTACCACCACTCCCGCCGGGTGTTCCTGTTCGGCGCATTGAGCGGCGAGCGCCAGCAGTTGGCCTATAACCCGGAGTTGCTGTACGTCGGCGCGATGTTCCACGACCTGGGCCTGGTGGAAGGTCACCGCAGTGACGACGAACGCTTTGAAGTGGACGGCGCCAACGCGGCGGCGGACTTTCTCAAGCCTTACGGGTTGAGCGATGACGACATCGAACAGGTGTGGTTGTCCATCGCCCTGCACACCACACCGGGGGTGCCCAAGCACTTGCGTCCAACCGTGGCGCTGGTGACCGCGGGCGTGGAAATGGACGTACTGGGAATGGAGTACGCGGCGTTTACCAGCGTGCAGCGCGAAGCGGTGGTGCATGCGCATCCACGGGGTGAAGGGTTCAAGGAGTGCATCATCTGCGCGTTTGCCGACGGCCTGCGCCATCGCCCGCAGACCACGTTTGGCAACGTGAAGACCGATGTGCTGGTGGATCAGGAGCCGGGGTTCAAGCCGATGAACTTCGTCGAGGTGATTCGCAAGTCGCCTTGGACTGCTTAACCCGAATTGGAATGCAATCAAAATGTGGGAGCGGGCTTGCTCGCGAAGGCAGTGGATCAGTCAATACATCCGGTGACTGACACTGCGCTTTCGCGAGCAAGCCCGCTCCCACATTTTTGATCCGGTTTCTTCAGGGCTATCTGATTAGACCGGTGCTGGAGCCCGACGCGAATCCGCCGGCTTCTCCCAACCATCCGCAGCCGCTTCTTCAATCGCCTGCTGGATCGCTTTCTTGCGGTGCTCTTCGGCACGGCGGCTGAAGAACCACACCAGGAACGTCACGATCGACACCGCCAGCAGAATCAGGCTGGCCACGGCGTTGATCTCGGGTTTAACCCCCAGGCGAACCGCCGAGAATACTTCCATCGGCAACGTGGTCGAACCCGGCCCCGACACGAAGCTGGCCAACACCAGGTCATCCAGCGACAGCGCGAACGACATCATGCCGCCCGCCGCCAGCGACGGTGCGATCATCGGGATGGTGATCAGGAAGAACACCTTCCACGGCCGCGCACCCAGGTCCATGGCTGCCTCTTCAATCGACAGGTCCAGCTCACGCAAGCGCGCCGACACCACCACCGCCACATACGCCGAACAGAACGTGGTGTGGGCGATCCAGATGGTCACCAGGCCACGTTCCTGCGGCCAGCCGATCATCTGCGCCATGGCCACGAACAGCAGCAACAGCGACAGACCGGTGATCACTTCCGGCATCACCAGCGGCGCCGTCACCAGGCCGCCGAACAGCGTGCGGCCCTTGAACTGGCTGATGCGCGTCAGCACGAACGCCGCCAATGTACCGAGTGCCACCGCCGCAATCGCGGTGTAGCAGGCGATTTCCAGGGAACGACCGACCGAGCCCATCAACTGGGTGTTGTCCAACAGGCCGACGTACCACTTGATCGACCAACCGCCCCACACCGTCACCAGTTTGGATTCGTTGAACGAGTAGATCACCAGGATCAGCATCGGCAGGTAGATGAACAGCAACCCCGCCACCAGCATGAAGCTTGAGAATGTGACGCGCTTCATATCTTGCCCTCCATCTCTTTGGCTTGGCTGCGGTTGAACAGGATGATCGGCACGATCAGGATCGCCAGCATCACCACCGCCAGGGCAGACGCCACCGGCCAGTCACGGTTGTTGAAGAATTCTTGCCACAACACTTTACCGATCATCAGGGTTTCCGGACCGCCCAGCAGTTCCGGGATCACGAACTCGCCCACCACCGGGATAAACACCAGCATGCAGCCGGCGATGATGCCGTTCTTGGACAGCGGCACGGTGATTTTCCAGAAGCTGTTGAAGGTGCTCGAACCCAGGTCCGACGCGGCTTCCAGCAGGCTCTGGTCGTGCTTCACCAGGTTGGCGTACAGCGGCAGGATCATGAACGGCAGGTACGAATAGACCACGCCGATATACACCGCGATGTTGGTGTTGAGAATCTGCAGCGGTTCGTTGATCAACCCGATGGACATCAGGAAGCCGTTGAGCAACCCGTTGTTGCTGAGGATGCCCATCCACGCATAGACCCGGATCAGGATCGCAGTCCAGGTCGGCATCATGATCAGCAGCACCAGCACGGTCTGGATTTCCTTGCGTGCGCTGGCAATGGCGTAGGCCATCGGGTAGCCGATCAGCAGGCAGAGGATGGTGCTGAAAAACGCCATCTTCAGCGAGCCCAGGTACGCCGCGATGTACAACTCGTCATCGCCCAGCATCCCGTAGTTGGCCAGGTTCAGCACCAACTGCAGTTTCTGCTCAACGAAGGTGTAGATCTCGGTGTAAGGCGGGATCGCTACGTCGGCTTCGGCAAAGCTGATCTTCAAGACGATGAAGAACGGCAGCATGAAGAACAGGAACAACCAGAGGAAAGGGATCCCGATGACCACATGCCGGCCACCGGGGGTTATTCGTTGCAGCTGGCGTTTGAACTTCTTCATGTTCATGAGCGAAGTACCACGCCGCTGTCGTCTTCCCACCACACGTACACCTGGTCGCCCCAGGTAGGGCGCTGGCCACGGCGTTCGGCGTTGGCCACGAAGGATTGCACCAGCTTGCCGCTCGGCAATTCGACGTAGAACACCGAATGGCCGCCGAGGTAGGCGATGTCATGCACCTTGCCGCTGGACCAGTTGTGCTCGCAGGTCGGCATTTCGGTGGTCACCAGCAGCTTTTCAGGGCGGATGGCGTAGGTCACCGACTTGTCTTCCACCGAAGTGGCGATGCCGTAGCCGACGTAGATATCGCGGTCCAGGTCCGGGCACTTGAGTACCGCGTGGCCTTCGGCGTCATCCACCACCTGGGTGTCGAAGATGTTGACGTTGCCGATGAACTCGCACACCAGGCGGCTGGTCGGCGTTTCATAGATGTCGATCGGGCTGCCGATCTGGGCGATCCAGCCCAGGTGCATGATCGCGATGCGCTCGGCCATGGTCATGGCTTCTTCCTGGTCGTGGGTCACCATCACGCAGGTCACGCCCACGCGCTCGATGATCTCCACCAGCTCCAGTTGCATCTGCGAACGCAGCTTCTTGTCGAGTGCGCCCATCGGCTCATCGAGCAGCAGCAGTTTCGGACGCTTGGCCAGGGAACGCGCCAGCGCCACCCGCTGACGCTGGCCGCCGGACAGCTGGTGCGGCTTGCGCTTGGCGTACTGGCTCATCTGCACCAGCTTGAGCATCTCGGCCACACGGGCGTCGACCTCGGCCTTGGGGATCTTGTCCTGCTGCAGGCCAAACGCGATGTTCTGGGCCACGGTCATGTGGGGGAACAAGGCGTAGGACTGGAACATCATGTTGATCGGCCGCTCGTACGGCGGCATGTCGGTGATGTCCACACCGTCGAGGTAAATGCGTCCTTCCGTTGGGCGCTCGAAGCCTGCGAGCATGCGCAGCAAGGTGGATTTGCCCGAACCCGATCCGCCGAGCAAGGCGAAGATTTCGCCTTTCTTGATTTCCAGGGACACATCGTCCACCGCAATCGTCTCGTCGAACTTCTTCGTGACCCGGTCGATTTTGACCAGCACCTTTTTCGGTGTCTGGTCGCCCTCGAGGGCTTTCTTATAGGCGCCGGAGGCAACTGCCATTTACGAAACTCCCAGAATAAAAAGAGTGCAGCTCGCCCAATACGGGCCAGCCTTGGATAGTTTGAGCGTTAAGCCTTACTTGCCCGTCTTGACCTTGGTCCAGCTACGGGTCATCAAACGTTGCACTTTCGGGGGTAGCTCGAAGTTGACAAAAGTCCGGTCGAGAACCGCCTGCGGTGGGTAAACCGCTTCGTCGGTGCGTATCGATTGCTCCATCAGTTTGTCCGCCCCTGGGTTAGGGTTGGCGTAACCGACGTAATCACTGACCTGAGCGATCACTTCAGGTTTCAGCAAATAGTTGATGAAGGCGAGGGCCTCTTTGACGTTGGTCGCATCCTTGGGGATGGCCAGCACGTCGAACCACAGGTTGCCGCCTTCTTTCGGAATCACGTAGGCGATGTTCACGCCCTTGCCCGCCTCGGCTGCACGAGCCTTGGCCTGGAACACATCACCGGAGAAGCCGGCCGCCACGCAGATGTTGCCGTTGGCCAGGTCCGAGATGTATTTGGAAGAATGGAAGTAGGTCACGTAGGGACGCACTTTCAGGAGTTTTTCTTCAGCCTTCTTGTAGTCTTCAGGGTTGGTGCTGTTGGGGTTGAGGCCCATGTAGTTGAGCACCGCCGGCAGCATTTCATCCGCCGAGTCCATGAACGACACACCGCACGTGGCCAGCTTCTTCATGTTTTCCGGCTCGAACAGCACGGCCCAAGAGTCGATATGGTCGACGCCCAATACTTCCTTGACCTTGTCGACGTTGTAGCCAATGCCGTTGGTGCCCCACAGATACGGCACGGCGTACTGGTTGCCCGGGTCGTTCTTTTCCAGGCGCTTGAGCAGCGCCGGGTCGAGGTTGGCGTAGTGGGTCAGTTGCGACTTGTCGAGCTTCTGGAACGCGCCGGCCTTGATCTGCTTGCCGAGGAAGTGGTTCGACGGCACGACCACGTCATACCCGGTACGCCCGGCGAGCAACTTGCCTTCCAGGGTTTCGTTGGAATCAAACACGTCGTAGACCGGCTTGATGCCGGTGGCCTTTTCAAAGTTGGCCAGGGTGTCCGGGCCGATGTAGTCCGACCAGTTATAAATATGCACAGTCGGCGCGGCCTGCACGCTGACAGCCAGCGTGATACCTGCACCCACCAGCAAGGCTTTGCGAAATAAAGAAATTGGCAAGTGGAGGTCCTCTTAAATAGTTGGGCCCGAAGTTGTTGCCCGGCAACAAAACCGGCGCGCAACTTACCCTCGATAAACCGATCCGGCAAAACTTTCTGTCATTTAATTGTTTCGCTAACCACCGCGCGCATCGCGGCAGTTAGCAAAACAGGTATCAAAGCGGCTTTACTTGCCCGATTTGATTTTGGTCCAGCTGCGGGTCATTTCCCGCTGAGTAGCAGCCGGCAAGTCAGCAATGGCATACAGCTTGGCTTGCACGTCCGCTGGCGGATAAATGCCTGGGTCGCTGGTGATGTCTTTGTCGACCAACGCGGTAGCTTTCTCGTTACCGTTCGGGAAACGTACGCTGTTGGTAATGCCCGCCATGACTTCCGGCTTCAGCAGGTAGTTCATGAACTTGTAGGCAGCGTCGACATTCTCCGCATCTTTAGGGATAGCGACCATGTCATAGAAGCTGCCGGCACCTTCTTTCGGAATGTCATAGGCAACCTTGACCTTGCCACCGGCTTCAGCCGCGCGGGACTTGGCCTGTTGCACGTCACCCGAATAACCCACGGCTACGCAGATGTTGCCGTTGGCCAGGTCGGAAATGTACTTGGACGAGTGGAAGTAGCCGATCGAAGGACGCAGCTTGAGGAACAGGGCCTCGGCTTGCTTGAGGTCTTCCTTCTTCTGGGTGTCGGTCGGCAGGCCCAGATAATGCAGTGCCACTGGCAGCATTTCGGTTGGCGAATCGAGGAAGCTCACACCGCAGCCTTTGAGCTTGGCGAGGTTTTCCGGCTTGAGGATGGTGTCCCACGAGTCGATCTTGTCGATGCCCAGTGCGGCCTTGACCTTCTCCGGGTTGTAGCCGATGCCGATCGAGCCCCACATGTACGGGAAGGCGTGCTTGTTGTCCGGGTCGCTGATGGACACGGCTTTAAGCAGGGACTTGTTCAAGTTGTCGTAGTTCGACAGCTTGGACTTGTCCAGTTCCTGGTAAACACCGGCCTTGATCTGCTTGGCGAGGAAGTTGTTCGACGGCACGACAATGTCGTAGCCGGACTTGCCTGCCAGCAACTTGGCTTCCAGGGTTTCGTTGGAGTCGAACACGTCATAGACCACCTTGATCCCGGACTCTTTTTCAAAGTTCGCGATGGTGTCCGGTGCGATGTAGTCGGACCAGTTATAAACGTGCAGCACTTTATCGTCGGCGTGTGCCGCGCCTGCCATGGCCCCCATCAGGGACAAGGCCAGGAGGGTCTTGCCAGCGTTCTTCAAACCTAATGCCTTCATTCGGTCATGCTCCAATTTTTTCTTTTTTGGGCCACGTTCGTTCTTTAATTACAACGTGTTTCGCAGCCCGTCTAAGGGCGACAAAACAGGGCGACAGTCTGGCAAGTTCAGGGGCCGGCTTTCAACCAATGCCCCGCTTTTCTAACACCCCAGAAGCAGCGCCCGACAGGCGCTGCGTTCTGAGCCTAGCATTTAGCCCTGCAATGCCGCCAAAGTCAGGTCCAGGCAGTGCCGCGCCTTGGTCACCAACTCGTCTATCTCGGCCTTGCTGATCACCAACGGTGGCGAAATGATCATGGTGTCGCCCACGGCGCGCATGATCAGGCCATTCTCGAAGCAGAACGTGCGGCAGATCATGCCAACACCACGGCCCTCATAACGCTTGCGCGTTGCCTTGTCCTGAACCAGTTCGATGGCACCGAGCATGCCCACACCGCGAACTTCACCCACCAGCGGGTGATCAGCCAGTTCCCTCAAACGCTTTTGCAAATAGGGTGCCGTTTCGTCGTGCACGTGCTTAACAATTTGTTCATCGCGCATGATGCGGATGTTTTCCAGGGCTACCGCTGCCGCCACCGGGTGACCGGAATAGGTGAAGCCGTGGTTGAAATCACCGCCTTCGTTCAGCACGGCGACCAC
Organism: Pseudomonas sp. NPDC087814; assembly: GCF_044742865.1. NCBI lineage: Bacteria > Pseudomonadati > Pseudomonadota > Gammaproteobacteria > Pseudomonadales > Pseudomonadaceae > Pseudomonas > Pseudomonas sp. NPDC087814. The sequence continues at coordinate 31,524 of NZ_JBIUVK010000062.1, forward strand.
TTCGTCGCGCACGATCAGGCCGCCCATCGGGATGTAGCCGGAGGTCAGGCCCTTGGCGATGGTCATCATGTCGGGCTTGAGGCCGTAGAAATCGCTACCGAACCACTCACCGGTGCGGCCAAACCCACAGATCACTTCGTCAGCCACGAACAGGATGTCGTACTTGGCGAGGATTTCCTTGATGCGCGGCCAGTAGCTGTCTGGGGGCACGATCACGCCACCGGCACCCTGGATCGGCTCGGCAATAAAGGCACCGACGTTGTCCACACCCAGCTCCAGGATCTTCTCTTCCAGCTGGTTGGCCGCCCACACGCCGAATTCTTCCGGGCTCATGTCGCCGCCTTCGCCGAACCAGTAAGGCTGGGCGATGTGGACGATGCCCGGGATCGGCAAGTCGCCTTGTTCATGCATATAAGTCATGCCGCCCAGGCTGGCGCCGGCCACGGTTGAACCGTGGTAGCCATTCTTGCGGCTGATGATGGTTTTCTTGTTCGGCTGGCCTTTGATCGCCCAGTAGTGGCGGACCATACGCAGCATGGTGTCGTTGCCTTCGGAGCCGGAGCCGGTGAAGAACACGTGGTTCATGCCTTGCGGGGCGATATCGGAGATGGCTTTGGCCAGTTCCAGCACCGGCGGGTGGGCGGTCTGGAAGAACAGGTTGTAGTAAGGCAGTTCTTTCATCTGCTTGGCGGCCGCATCAGCCAGTTCATCGCGACCGTAACCGATCGCCACGCACCACAGGCCGGCCATGCCGTCGAGAATCTTGTTGCCTTCGCTGTCCCACAGGTAAACGCCGTGGGCTTTGGTGATGATCCGTGGGCCTTTCTCTTTCAATTGCTTGAAGTCGCTGAACGGCGCCAGGTGGTGATCGCTGCTCAAGGCTTGCCATTCACGGGTTTGCGGGTTGTTGCTGGACATACCAATCTCCTAGATATTTCAGGTGAGGACGCGCCGTTTGAAGGGCGCGCCCGGCGCATCAGACGGCGAAGAGCAGGAATTCCCGCTCCCACGAACTGATCACGCGCTTGAAGTTTTCATGCTCGGCCCGCTTGACCGCGACGTAGCCTGTGATGAATTTGTGACCCAGGTATTTCTCGATGGTCTTGCTGTTTTCCATGCGCTCCAGGGCGTCTTCGATGGTCAGCGGCAGGCGCAGGTTGCGGCGCTCGTAACCACGCCCCACCACCGGTGCGCTTGGGCTGATGCCTTCGACCATGCCGATGTAGCCACACAGCAAGCTGGCGGCAATCGCCAGGTACGGGTTGGCGTCGGCACCGGGCAGGCGGTTTTCCACCCGACGGTTTTGTGGGCCGGCGTCCGGAACCCGCAGGCCAACGGTGCGGTTCTCTTCGCCCCACTCCACGTTGACCGGCGCCGAGGTGTCGGGCAGGAAGCGGCGGAACGAGTTGACGTTAGGGGCGAACAGCGGCAACAGCTCGGGGATGAATTTCTGCAGGCCGCCGATGTGGTGCAGGAACAGCTCGCTCTTGGTCCCGTCTTCATTGGAGAACACGTTCTTGCCGGTGGCGATATCGATGATGCTCTGGTGCAGGTGCATTGCACTGCCGGGCTCGCCGGTCATGGGCTTGGCCATGAAGGTGGCCGCCACGTCGTGCTTGAGCGCCGCTTCGCGCATGGTGCGCTTGAACACCAGGATCTGGTCGGCCAGGGACAGTGCGTCGCCGTGACGGAAGTTGATTTCCATCTGCGCCGTGCCGTCTTCGTGGATCAACGTGTCGAGGTCCAGTTCCTGCAATTCGCACCAGTCGTAGACGTCTTCGAACAACGGGTCGAATTCGTTGGCCGCTTCTATAGAGAAGGACTGGCGGCCAGTCTCCGGGCGACCGGAGCGGCCAATCGGCGGTTGCAGCGGGAAGTCCGGGTCTTCGCAGCGTTTGGTCAGGTAGAACTCCATCTCCGGCGCCACGATGGGCTGCCAGCCCTTGTCGGCATAGAGCTTGAGGACTTTCTTGAGCACGTTGCGCGGCGACAGCTCGATCGGGTTGCCTTGCTTGTCGTAGGTGTCGTGGATCACCTGGGCCGTAGGCTCTATGGCCCAGGGCACGAGGTACACCGCGTTCTCGTCCGGGCGGCAGATCATGTCGATGTCGGCCGGGTCGAGTAATTCGTAATAGATGTCGTCTTCGACATAGTCGCCGGTCACGGTCTGCAACAGAACGCTTTCGGGCAGGCGCATGCCTTTTTCGGCGATGAACTTGTTGGTCGGCGAGATCTTGCCCCGGGTGATGCCGGTGAGGTCGCCAATCATGCATTCGACTTCTGTGATCTTGTGGTCTTTCAACCAATCGGTGAGCTGGTCGAGGTTGTTACTCATAAATGCCTCTGGGCTGTGTTTCCTGACATCCATTAAAGGTCAGGCGTAAGTTGACGCAGCATCCGCGTCGCGTTGCATCACCCGCTTTCGACAGGCATTGCCAAATGCCTGGAAGATTGCGAGGTAGTGCGGGTTAGAGCTTACCTGCCATTCGGGGTGCCATTGCACTCCTAAAGCAAAAGCCTTGCCCGCGGGCACTGAAAAGCCTTCGATCAGGCCATCCGGCGCGGTGGCCTCGACCTGGAAACCGGCCGCCAGGCGATCAATCCCCTGTGAATGAATCGAGTTGACCTGGATGGTCGACGGCAAGCCCAGGCTTGCCAATACCCCATTCGGGGAGATGGTTACCGGATGTGCCGGGCCGTACTGGATGTCCAGCGGCTGGGTGTCGTCTTCGCGGTGATCCATCATGCCCGGCACTTCATGAACCTTCTGGTGCAGGCTGCCGCCAAACGCCACGTTCATTTCCTGGAAGCCACGGCAAATCCCCAGTACCGGAACGCCGGCCGCTATGGCTGCACGCAGCAGCGGCAGGGTGGTTTGGTCCCGTGCAGAATCATGAGCAGTCCCGGGCGCGCTGGCCGGACCGTCGTAGTGAAAGGGTTCGATATTGGAAGGTGAGCCGGTAAATAGAATGCCGTCCAGACCGTCAAGAATATTGGCCGGGTCGAGCAGATCCGCCAGGGACGGAATAATCAACGGCAAGCCCTTGGCAGCGGTGGCCACTGCACGGACGTATTTGTCGCCACTGATGTGATAAGCATGCAGACCGACCTGTTTGGAGCAGGCGGTGACGCCGATTAACGGCAGGCGAGACATGAAGCACCCCGGTATTATTGCTGTTATGGGTTTGAATCGAGCTTAGCCTTGTTCATTTTTTTACACAACACCCCCGTAAAAAATACAACACGGCCCGCTCAAACGTGCTGGTTCCAAGAGCCCCAATCCCAAAAAATTGCCCCAAAAAGCCCCAAAAAAGCCCTCATGGCGCTTTTTTAGGGCAAAAAAGGCCTCGCTTGACTTCGGCATGCCGTTCGGGTTGACTGAAACCCGAAGAGATCAATGATTGATATTTTTAACAACAAAGGTGTTGCATCATGTCGGTACCCCCGCGTGCCGTTCAGCTTAACGAAGCGAACGCGTTCCTTAAGGATCATCCTGAGGTTCTGTACGTAGACCTTCTAATTGC